>JAODAS010000287.1 GCA_025463555.1 Schumannella sp. | reverse complement strand
AATCATCTGCCGAATGCCGCGAATGTTAAAATTTCGCGTCTTGCGCATGGCATTCCAGTGGGCGGTGATCTTGATTATCTTGATGACGGTACCATCGCCACCGCGATGAAATCGCGCCTCTAGCTTCTATTCTTTTTCCGATACATAGACCATGCAATCGCCGCTTACCCGCAAGACAGCAATATGTGTGTAATGCGGAACTTTATCGCCGCCGAGAGAAAAATCGTAATACACACCGGGTGGGAAATAGTGATCGAGGGACGAAGCGTTGACACCAGATGTTCCAAAACGCACATAGACCGGGCCAGTCGCATAAAGGCTGACTACTTTGGTGTCGTCTGCGAAGGCAGTGCTATTCCTAGCAGAAGACTCGGCTGCAGCAATAGCATGTGCACCTCCGTCTGATTTGAGGCGAATTGCCGGTATCGGGTTATTGTCATCATCGAGAGGAAGAATGGTCGGCATTTAGAATTCCTTTTAACTCAAAAACAAATGCGCCCAGCGCAGGGGAGCTGCGTGGGCGCGTGGTTGATACAGAAAGTGTCTTGATTTAATTATTATGTTCCTGTTTTGTTCTTTTGTCAACAAAACAAAATCAGTCAAAATTTTATTTAATATCAATAGCTTATATCGGGGACGAAATCCCTGCCAGTAGTGAACCGCTTGCGCCGGGATTCATAACATGGTCTGCATGCTTGGCACCGACCGGGAGATCGACGAGAGTCACGTAAAGCTTCACCTTGCTACCACCCGCTATGGCCAGTTCATCGTTTTTACTGAGAGCTTCGGCAAAACGATGGGCCGCTTC
The DNA here is from genome assembly GCA_025463555.1 of Schumannella sp. GTDB lineage: Bacteria > Actinomycetota > Actinomycetes > Actinomycetales > Microbacteriaceae > JBDSKH01. Next base: position 2,406 of record JAODAS010000287.1, on the reverse strand, counting down.
CATCGGTTCGGTTTCATATTGCGGGCGTTGCAGCATCAGGCAGAATTCAGCCTTGCCGGTCTGGGCGATGATATCACTCTGGCGGCGCAGGCGAACGAGGGTCTGGGATAATTTCGCAGCCAAAGCATTGGCTGCGTACGGGCCATCCATCTGAAAAACTTCGTTGTAATTGGCGCATCCAATGAACACCTGATAGGAGCGTTCACCATAACGGTCGGCGCGGTCGAGACAGGACAGGAATAATTGGTTGAAAGCGGATTTAGCGATTACGCCGCCAGCGCTTGGGAAATCTTCAGATTCATCTCCGATGCGGCGGATCAATTTAGTAAGGCGTTCCGCACTATCGACCATCTTCTCTAATGCCGATGAATCGAGCGGTTTCAGCAATACGTCATTGGCGCCGGCCCGCAGGGCCTCCTCACGATCGATGCTTTGCGACATCAGAACGATGTAAGGATATTCTCGAACAGAACGACGAATGCCAAGAATGACAGGACGCGCATTAGTCAACGGCGACGGGTCAATGAAGATCGCGTCGAATTTTTCAATACCAAGACGTTCGATTGCGTTGTTCTTGACCGCCTCAACAACCACGGTATGCCCAAAGGCCTGCAGCCTGTTGCTGATCAATTGGGTGGTGACGGTATCGCGATCGATGACGAGAATTTTCATGGTGGATCCTGAACGGGCAGACAGAACTTTAAAAGTATGAATAGTTTAACTCATTGATGCAGTGTGCCAAAGGGGAATTAAGAAAGATTGAAGAGGGACGGACGTCCGAAAAGTCATATAAAGACCGCCCGGGGTGTCCCTATATTAACCGTTTGACATCTGCCCCGCCCTTCGCTACAAACTGTGCCGTTACCAACGGTATTACCGTAAACCTGTTGCCCAGGTGGCGGAATTGGTAGACGCACACGGTTCAGGTCCGTGCGCCTTAACGGGCATGAAAGTTCGAGTCTTTTCCTGGGCACCATTCTTCTAATGACGTCAGGCAGCCTGGCGCAAACTCTCTATTTTTCCAAAATGATCTTCTATCGCAGCAATGAAAGCCGTGATGTTACTTTCAGTCATCATATAGGGACTACTCGCGGCCTCAGCCAGAATGAAGGAGTGCGCAACAGTAAAAATCTTGGGCAGATCGGAGATAAAGGCATCATATTTTTCTGCCATCACCTTCTCAAGATTATGCGTAAGAAGTTGTTTGAGGTCCGGTGCATTGTCCTTATTAGGCAGGTATTGAGCGAAGAAATTTTTTCCAAACATATAACACGGCTTTTTTGACAGCAGGCACTCAAGACCGACTGTGCCGGTAATTGTGTAAAGCATTTCAGCCTGCGGCAAAAATTGCGCCATCGGCAGATTGGCGTCGGCAAGCAATACGCCAGGCATCTTGCGCAGGGCACGATAGAATCGCGCCGGTCTGACGCCCCTCATCGCCGGGTGTTCCTTTACTACAAGCCATCGGCCCGCAGGCAGGGCCATGCGGATTTCATCAATCGCACGAATCTGATCGACATAGTAAGGCATAAGATAATTGATTGAGGATTCCGGCGTAACCTGTAACGCAAAGAGGTGGAAATGCTCTGGTAAATTACCGAATGTTCTGATCTGCATATGAGGCTGGACCAGATTGCTGTATTTGAATGCACGATATTTTTCGAGCCAAGGCAGCAAGGCGATTTTTATTTTCTGCATATAATTGTCTTCACCGCGGTAATACCGTTCCGGCCCTAGCCTGAGCGCAAAACTTTGCAATAATCGTACGATACCTGATTTACTTTTTAAGTCCGGTCGCCTGTCATCATGCCAGTCCGGCGTGAAGGAGGATGGTTTTGGCAAAGCCGTTTTCACCTGCTGCTTGAATGCTTCGGCGCGGGCACTTCCCTCTGGCGTCACCAGACCGAAATAAGGGGGGAAGGATTCGGTAATAGAGCTGCCAAATATGCTCAGTCCAAGATTTCGGAGATGATAGGAATAGGCGATAGGAATGTTACGTGCTTTGGCGATACTATAGAGCACATAACCATCTACCACCTCAATATCCGGAAAGACAATGCAGTCAGGAAGAAACCGATCAAGGAATTCTGAATAGATACGGTAGATAGTTTCGATGTGGTTGAGCTGCTCGCTCGCTTCCAGATTCCGAAGGCCCTGCTTATCGGAGGCCAGAATCATAAAGGCGTTATCAGCAAAGCCCTGATCAACGACCGTATATTTTTTATCTTCCTGAACTTGTTTATAGACATCGTTATAATAATTATAGAGATAGCAAACATTGTGATGTGGCAGTACTGATTTATAAAAATTACGATATTGTCCGTTTGGGAAGATGATACCAAGATTGTCCTTTGAATGACCTTGCGCCAGCAGTTTGCGCACCACCTCCCTAAAAAAATGGTTTGA
>JAODAS010000004.1 GCA_025463555.1 Schumannella sp. | reverse complement strand
GGACTTCGTGGGCATGCAGATTCCTTCACAACGTGGACGCGTCGATCGCGACTCACGGACGTGCACCGCCATTTCCCCCCAGAACCCGCCGTACACGTCGCAGTACGGCGGTGGGATTCCAGAAATGGGATGTGTCCGTCGTCGAGACGAACCTCCCGAGTTTAGCAGGTCCGCGCCCGGCGGCGGGTCCCTGCAGCCCAGCGTGCACGTTTGCGTTCGAGCGAGCACGTTGAAACGTGCACGGCCGTCGCGAACGTGCACGCTCGCGGCAGGGTCGGCTCAGTCGCCGCGCAGGATCGCGCGGATACGCTCCAGGCGCGCCGCGACGTCGCGCTCGTTGCCGTTCGACGTGGGCGTGTAGTACTCCGTGCCCTCGAGCGCGTCGGGGAGGTACTGCTGAGTCGCCACGCCGAAATCCGCGTCGTGCGAGTAGACGTAGCCCTTGCCGTGACCGAGGCGCTTGGCGCCGGGATAGTGCGCATCACGCAGATGCGGCGGCACGCGGCCGATCTTGCCGGCACGCACATCGGCGATCGCGGCATCCAGTGCCATGTACGACGCGTTCGACTTCGGTGCGGTCGCGAGGTACGTCACCGCTTCGGCGAGCAGGATGCGCCCCTCGGGCATTCCGATGAGCGCCACCCCTTCAGCTGCCGCCACGGCGATCGGCAGCGCCTGCGGATCGGCCATGCCGATGTCTTCGGCGGCGGAGATCATGATGCGCCGAGCGATGAAGCGCGGATCCTCTCCCGCCTCGATCATGCGGGCGAGGTAGTGCAGCGACGCGTCGACGTCGGATCCGCGGATCGACTTGATGAACGCGCTGATGACGTCGTAGTGCTCGTCGCCCTGGCGGTCGTAGCGGAGCAGGGCGCGGTCGACCGTGGCGGCGACGATGTCGGCGGTGACGACCGGTACGGCGTCGCCGGATGCATCGGCGGCCGCCGAGGACGCCGCAGCTTCCAGGGCGGTGAGTGCGCGCCGCGCGTCGCCCGAAGCGAGCCGGATCAGCGATGCCCGGGCATCGGCATCCACCGTCACCGCACCGTTCAGGCCACGGACATCGGTGATCGCCCTGTCGACGAGCAGGCCGAGATCGTCGTCGCTCAGCGGCTCGAGGGTGAGCAGCAGCGAGCGGGACAGCAGCGGTGCCACGACGGAGAACGACGGATTCTCGGTGGTCGCGGCGATCAGGATCACCCAGCCGTTCTCGACGCCGGGCAGCAGCGCGTCTTGCTGCGCCTTGTTGAACCGGTGGATCTCGTCGAGGAACAGCACGGTCGAGACCCCGTACAGGTCGCGGTCGGCGTGGGACTTCTCCATGACCTCGCGCACGTCTTTCACGCCCGCGGTGACGGCGGACAGCTCGACGAAACGGCGCCCGGAGCTGTGCGCGATCGCCTGGGCGAGAGTCGTCTTGCCCGTGCCAGGCGGCCCCCACAGGATGACCGACACCGCACCGCTCTCGCCGCTGGCGTCCTCGGCCAGCTTCACGATCGGAGAACCGGGTCTCAGCAGGTGCTGCTGCCCGGCGACCTCGTCGAGCGAAGTGGGGCGCATGCGGACCGCGAGGGGCGTCGAGCCCGTTCGGAGGCCTGTCTGCCCGGTCATGCTCTCCACAGTAGCCGCGGGGCCCGACCCCGGCCGGTGCCGCGTTTTGGCGGGCTTCCGGCGCTCCCGTAGTGTGCTCTCGTGGCATCCAGCAGGCAGCAGCGCGAACAGCGCGAGGCGCGCGACCGACTTCAGCGGTATCAGGCGCGCCAGCAGGTGCACGCCACTCAGAACAAGCGCCGCATCCGCGACAACGTCATCGCGATCGCCGGTGTCGTGATCGTCGCGGGGCTGGCCGCAGCGACCCAGTTCTTCTACTTCACCGCCGGTCCCGGCGCCCCGACGCCTTCGCCCTCCGCTTCGGCGACGGGCGCTCCTGCGGCCGGCACGAACGTCGGCGCGCCCGACCCCTCACTGGCCGAGGGCCGCACCTGGACGGGTGAGATGGTCCTCAACGGCACCATCACTCTCGGCATCGAGCTCGACGGCGCCGCAGCGCCGCAGGCGACCGCCGGCTGGGTGCAGGATGTGGCGAACGGCTACTACGACGGCAAGACGTGCCACCGGCTGGCGACCAGCGACGGCTTCGCGTTCCTGCAGTGCGGCTCGATCGACGGCACCGGAGCACCCGACCCGCAGTTCTCCTACGGACCCGTCGAGAACGCCCCCGCCGACAACATCTATCCGACGGGCACCATCGCGATGGCGCGGTCGGCGGACAACGGGTACAGCAACGGCCACCAGTTCTTCATCGTCACCGACACCACGACCCTCGGCTCGGATTCGGCGGGCGGTTACACGATCGTCGGCAGGGTGACGAGCGGTCTCGAGAACCTCATCCAGGACGTGACGTCGAAGGGCATCGCCACGATGGGGGCGGACGGCTCGACCGGAACGCCGGTGGTGCCGACCACCATCACCAAGGTCACCCTGCAGTAGCCGACGCCGCGAGGCGGTGCAATAGGCTGGGGGCGCTCCGGCTGAGGCGGCTGGAATCGACGGCAAGGTGAGTTATCTCGTGGCGACTGAACAGGCACCGTGGGGGCGCGTCGGCGACGACGGAACGGTCTTCGTCCGCGAGGCCGAAGGCGAGCGCGCCGTCGGCCAGTATCCCGATGCCACCCCGGAAGAGGCGCTCGCCTACTACGAGCGCAAGTTCGCCGAGCTCGCCGGTCAGGTCGGTCTGCTCGAGCAGCGCGTGCGCGGCGGAGCGCCCGCCAACGATGTCGCGAAGGCGATCGCCCACCTCAGCGAGACGGTCATGACGGCCAATGCGGTCGGCGACCTGGCCGGTCTCGGCGAGCGGCTGCAGAAGCTGAGCGGCAGCGTCGGCGAGCTGACCGAGAAGCAGTCCGCCGAGGCGAAGGCCGCCGTCGCGGATGCTCTGGCCGAGCGCGAGACGCTGGTGGCCGAGGCGGAGGCGCTGGCAGCACAGGACCCGGCCAAGGCTCAGTGGAAGCAGGTCACCACTCAGCTGGATGCACTGTTCGCCCGCTGGCAGGCGGCCCAGAAAGACGGTCCGCGCCTGCCCAAGAACGAGAGCAACGATCTCTGGAAGCGCTTCCGTGCCGCCCGGACGATCATCGAGACGCAGCGCAAGGCGTTCTTCACCGAACTCGACGGCGTGCACAAAGAGGCCCGCAATCGCAAGCAGGAGCTGGTCGAGAAGGCCGAGGCGCTTGCGCCTAAGGGCACCGCGGCGATCCCGGACTACCGGCACCTGCTCGACGAGTGGAAGCTCGCCGGCCGCGCCGGTAAGCGCGCGGACGACGCCCTGTGGGAGCGTTTCAAGGCCGCCGGTGATGTGCTCTATGCCGCGAAGGCCGAGGTGGACGCGCGAGAGAACGAAGAGTTCGCCGGCAACCTGACCCTCAAACTGGAATTGCTTGACGAGGCAGAGAAGATCCTCACCGAGACCGATCGCGAGAAGGCGAAGTCGGCTTTGCTCGGCATCCAGCGCAAGTGGGACGCCGTCGGCAAGGTCCCGCGCGACTCCGTCCGCCCGGTCGAGGACCGCCTGCGCAAGGTCGAGACGCACGTGCGCAAGCTCGACGAGGACCACTGGAACAAGAGCGACCCCGAGAAGGTCGCGCGCAGCGAGGGATTCGCCGCGCAGCTGGAGGCGAAGATCGCGAAGCTCGAGGTCGAACTCGCCGAGGCGAAGGCCAAGGGCGACGCCCGCAAGGTGAAAGACGCCGAAGACGCGATCACCGCGCAGAAGACCTGGCTCGACGCGCTGGGCTGACCCGCGGCGAGTTTCCACACCGCCCCGTTCTCACCGGATTCGCGAGAACGCGCCCCCGGGCCGCGGCCGCGCAGCACGATCGGATCATGCCTTCCCTCCCCCGCGTCCTCGGTCTCGACGATCTGCCCCTCGCGGAGCGCATGGCCGCCCGGCTCGACGGCGAGCTGTTCTCCCTGGCAGACGTGCATTGCCCCGTCGACGAGCCGGAGACGCCGGCGCTGCGGCTCGCCGCGGTGCTCGCCGGACGATCTGCGCGATACATCGCAGAGCTCGGCACTGCAGCGTGGGTGTGGGGCGCGGCGCCCGTTCCACCGCAGCGACTGGAGCTGTGCGTCGACCTGCGCGCACGAGCGCGTCCGGCCCCGGCACGGCACGCGAGTGTGCGAGAAGTGGTCGTCGATGACGGCGAGGTGCGCGTGCTCGAGGGCCGGCGGGTGACGTCTCCGCTGCGGACGGCGGTAGATCTGGCGCGAGCGCGTGAGCCGTTCACCGATGCCGACGTCGCCCAGGTGCAGTCGCTCGCGCGTCTCGGCGGCTTCGGGCTGGCGCAATGCCTGGCGCTCATGGATGCACGGCGCAACCTGCCCGACAAGCGCCGCGCGGCAGCGCGCTTGAGCAGTGCGCTGTGTCAGCCCGCGTTGACGCGGTAGACGTCGTACACGGCCTCGATGCGCCGTACGGCGTTCAGCAGACGGTCGAGGTGCACGGTGTCGCCCATCTCGAAGACGAAGCGGCTGAGTGCGAGCCGGTCGCTCGACGTCGACACGGAGGCCGACAGGATGTTGACGTGGTTCTCGGACAGCACGCGCGTGACGTCCGACAGCAGGCCGGAGCGGTCCAGCGCCTCCACCTGGATCTGCACCAGGAACAGGCTGGAAGATGTCGGCGCCCATTCGACGTCGATCATGCGGTCCGGCTCCGTCAGCAGCGACTTCACGTTCAGGCAGTCGGCCTGATGCACCGAGACGCCTGTCCCGCGGGTCACGAATCCCACGATCGCGTCGCCGGGCACGGGGGTGCAGCATTTCGCGAGCTTGACCAGGATGTCGGGCGCGCCACGCACGAGCACGCCCGAGTCGCTCGGCCGCAGCCTCCGCGCACGTCCCTTGGGCAGGAACGGGACCTCGGCCTCATCGGCCTCCGCCTCGCCCTGCATCGACGCGACGACCTTCTCCAGCACCGACTGGGTCGACACGTGACCTTCGCCGACGGCGGCGTAGAGAGCCTCGACCCCGTCGTACCGCATCTGGGCGGCGACTTCGGCCACCACATCCTGACTCAAGAGCTTCTGCAGCGGCAGGTTCTGCTTTCGCATGGCGCGGGCGATCGCGTCCTTGCCCTGCTCGACCGCTTCTTCGCGGCGTTCCTTCGTGAACCAGCCGCGGATCTTGCTGCGCGCCCGCTGACTCTTCACGAAGTTCAGCCAGTCCTGGCTGGGACCGGCGTCGGGATTCTTTGAGGTGAACACCTCGACCGAGTCGCCCGAGTTCAGCGTCGACTCCAGTGGCACCAGCCGGCCGTTCACCTTCGCGCCCATCGTGCGGTGGCCGATCTCGGTGTGGACGGCGTAGGCGAAGTCGACGGGGGTGGCACCGGCAGGCAGGCCGATGACCTTGCCCTGCGGGGTGAAGA
>JAODAS010000273.1 GCA_025463555.1 Schumannella sp. | reverse complement strand
GCGGCGCGGCCAGCAGGGCTCGGGCGATCGCGAGACGCTGACGCTCGCCGCCCGACAGCATGACGCCGTCCTCGCCGACCGCGGCATCCAGCCCCGCCGGATCACGATCGAGCACCTCGCCGAGGTTCACCGTGCGCAGCACCGCGATGCACTGCTCATCGGTCGCGTCGGGAGTCGCGAGCGTCAGGTTCTGGCGCAGCGAGCCGGCGAGGACGGGGGCGTCCTGCTCGACGTACCCGATCTGGGCGCGCAGCGCCTCGCGGTCGAGCCCGCGCACGTCGACGCCGCCGAGCCGCACGACGCCGCCCGTCGGGTCGTAGAACCGCTCGATGAGAGACAGGATCGTGCTCTTGCCCGCACCCGAGGGGCCGACGAGCGCGACCCGCGTGCCGCGCTTCACCTCGAAGCTGACACCCTTCAGCACCTCGCGGTCGACCGGCTGGTCATCGGAATCGTGCAACAGAGCCGCTGCCTCCGGGTACCGGAACCGCACGTCATCGAACGAGATCGCGGCGTCGGTCGTGACCGGAGCCGCGGGCTCGATCGCCGCATCGCCCTCGGCTTCGCCGGGGATCGCGGCGATCTCCTCGATGCGTCCGAGTGCGCCGAGTGCCTGGTTGACCGAGTTGATCGCGCCGAACGCCGAGCCGAGCGGGCCGATCAGCATGAAGAGGAACAGCAGGAACGCGACCAGATTGGCGACCGTGATCGCGCCTGCGGCGACGCGGAACCCTCCGACGCCCAGGACCACCAGCAGCGAGACCTGAAGCGCGATGCCCGCGATCGGAACGATCAGGGCTGAGACCTTCGCGACCTTGATGCCGGCTCGCCATGCCCCGCGTGCATCCTCTTCGACCGCCTTCAGTTCGCGATCGGTGGCGTTGGCGGCCCGCACCGTACGGATCGCACCGATGACGCGCTCGACGGCGGCGGCGAGATCGCCCACCTTCTCCTGCTGCTCTTTGCTGGCTTCGCGGATGCGCCCGGACAGCAGCACGACGCTGACCACCGAGACGCCGATGACGAGGACGGTGAGCCCCAGCAGCACCGGGTCGATGAGCAGCATCGCGACCAGAGCGCCGACGAAGACGACGACGCCACCGAGAGCGTCGACGAGCCCCTGGGTGATCACGGCGTAGAGCAGCGTGGTGTCGGACCCGACTCGCGACACCAGGTCGCCCGTGCGTCGCTGATCGAACTCCGCTATCGGCAGGCGCAGCAGCCGTCCGACCAGACGCCGTCGCGCCGAGAGCACCACCGAGGTGCCGGTGCGTTGCAGCAGGTAGTGCTGCACACCGTTCAATAGAGCCGCGGCGACCACGAGAGCGATCAGCAGCGCGACGACGGCGGTGAGCGGCTTGCCGCTTTCGACGATGGAGATGAGCTGGCTCACCAGCAACGGCTGCGCCAGCATCGCACCCGCGCCGGCGAGGCTGAGCGCGACCGCGGCGATGAGAGCGGGGCGGTGCTCGCCGAGGTACGGCAAGAGCTGCCGCAGGGTGCCTCGCGGTCCGTCGGTGGGAGTGCGCCGCCCGAAGGGGGAACGGCGCGGAGTCTCAGTGTCCGTCATCGTCTTCCGTATTTCTTGTGCACGGCCTGCCGGCTGACGCCGAGGGCCAATGCGATCAGTTGCCACGAGGCGTTCGCGTTGCGGGCCCGGCGCACGGCCACGGCCTCGACCCTGTCGAGCTCGCGCCGCAGGCGGTCGATGGCCCGCAGCGCTTCGATCGGGTCGTCGGAGCCGGCGCTCGCGGCGAGGGTGTGAATCGTGCCGACGTCCATGTTGTCAACCGTAGTTGACAGCTGGACCGGACGTCAACTCAGGTTGACAGAGCGCTACGGGATGTCGTGGGGATTTCGTAGGCTGGCCCGGTGCCAGCCGCCCCCGTCATCGTCGCCACCGACCTCGTCAAGACCTACGGCGACACCGCCGCCGTCGACGGCATCTCGTTCGAGGTCGCCCCTGGCGAGTCGTTCGGGCTGCTCGGTCCCAACGGCGCGGGCAAGTCGACGACCATGCGCATGGTCGGGGCGGTGTCGACCCGTACCAGCGGCACGCTGAGCATCCTGGGCCTCGACCCGAACGATAGCGGACCCGAGATCCGGTCGCGGCTGGGCGTCGTGCCGCAGGCCGACAACCTCGACACCGAGTTGCGCGTGCGCGAGAACCTGATCGTCTACGGCCGCTACTTCGGCCTGCCGGTCAAGCACCTGCGTGCGCGTGCCGACGAGCTGCTCGCGTTCGCGCAGCTCTCCGAGCGGGCCAAAGACAAGGTCGATGACCTCTCGGGCGGCATGAAGCGCCGCCTCACGATCGCACGCGCGCTCATCAACGACCCTCGCATCCTGCTGCTGGACGAGCCGACGACCGGACTCGACCCGCAGGCGCGGCACATCCTGTGGGACCGGCTGTTCCGGCTGAAAGAACAGGGCACGACGCTGCTGCTCACGACGCACTACATGGACGAGGCCGAGCAGCTGTGCGACCGGCTGGTCGTCGTCGACAAGGGCAAGATCATGGCCGAGGGCGCGCCCGCCAAGCTGATCAAGCAGTACTCGACGCGCGAGGTGCTCGAGGTGCGCTTCGGCTCCGAGCAGAACGCCGGCGCGGCCGAGAAGCTCGCCGGCATCGGCGACCGGCTCGAGGTGCTGCCCGATCGCATCCTCATCTACGCCGAGGACGGCGAGGCGGCTCTGGTCGAGGTGACGCGTCGTGGGCTCGAGCCGCTCACCAGCCTCGTGCGGCGGTCGTCGCTCGAAGACGTCTTCCTGAGGCTGACCGGACGGTCGTTGATCGAATGAGTACAACGGCTCGCACTAATCAGACCGTCGCGATCGACCCCGCGCGCATCCGCAGCAACGGAGCCTGGTACGTCTTCGAGCACATGGTGCGCGTCATGCGCAACTACCGCAGCTCGCTCATCGCGACAGCGGTCGGCACGCCGTTCATCTACCTCTTCGCGTTCGGCATCGGCATCGGCACGCTGGTGAGCGCGAACGCCGGCACGGTCGACGGCGTCAGCTACCTGACCTTCGTCGCGCCGGCGCTGATCTGCATGTCGGTCGTCGGAATCGCGGCCATGGAGTTCACCTACCCGATCATGCTCGGCTTCAAATGGAATCCGATCTTCATCGGCATGAACGCGGCACCGCTGAGCGGCCGCCAGATCATCGACGGGGTCGTGCTGTTCGTGATGCTGCGGATGGCGATCCCCTCGGTCATCTACTACGTCGTCATGGCGTTGTTCGGTGCGGCACCCTCCAGCTTCGGCCCGGGCGTGATCGTCACGTCGATCCTGGCGGGGCTCGCGCTGGGGACGCCGATCATGGCGTACAGCGCGTCGATCACCGAAGACAAGGGCCAGTTCGCCGTCATCGGGCGCGTCGTGATCCTTCCGCTGTCCCTGTTCAGCGGCACCATGTTCCCGCTCGACCAGCTGCCGATCTACCTGCAGTGGATCGGCTGGCTGTCGCCCATCTGGCACGGCACCGAACTCGGGCGCCAGTTCACGTACGGCGCCACCGAGCCGATCTGGCTCACCGTTCTGCATGTGCTCTATCTCGTCGCACTCGCCGTCGGCGGCTGGTGGCTCTCGGTGCGCATCGCGACGAAGCGGCTCGACAAATGACCCTTCGGCACGCGGCTGACGCCGCTACTCAGGGCAAGCCGGTCACGCGCGGTGTCGCCTCGCTGTATGCGGGCAACGCCCGCTCCGTCGTGGGCCGCGGGCTGCTGGCGACCAAGAGCACCAACTGGGTGGTGGTGCTCACCGGGTTCGTCGAGCCGATTTTCTACCTGCTGTCGCTCGGTGTCGGACTCGGTGCCTACATCGGCACCGTGCAGGACTCGGCCGGCAATGACATCCCGTACGCCGCGTACATCGCCCCCGCACTGCTGGCGGTGTCGGCGATGAACGGCGCGATCTACGACTCCACCTGGAACGTGTTCTTCAAGATGAACTTCGGCAAGCTGTACGAGGGGATGCTCGCCACGAGCCTCGGCCCGCTGGATGTCGCGCTCGGCGAGATCTCGCTGGCGCTGCTGCGCGGCGGGGTGTACGGGGTGGGCTTCCTGCTCGTGATGCAGTTCGCCGGGCTCAACCTCTCGTGGACGGCGATCCTCGCGCTGCCGGCTCTGCTGATCGTCGCGTTCGGCTTCGCGAGCCTCGGCATGGGGATCACCAGCTACATGAAGACCTTCCAGCAGATGGACTGGATCCAGTTCGTGATGCTGCCGATGTTCCTGCTGTCGGCCACCTTTTACCCGATCACCGTCTACCCCGAACCGGTGCAGTGGATCGTCGAGGCGCTGCCGCTGTGGCACGGCGTCGAACTGGTGCGGGGCCTCACCACGGGCGTGATCGGGCCGGCGATGCTCGTGCACCTGCTGTATTACGTTGGAATGATCGCGGTGGGACTGACGTTCACGACGCGGCGGCTGCGGGCCCTGTTCCTCGATTAGCAGAGCCCGTCGGGCTCGCCGAGGCCCCGCCTACCCCTCGCGGATCGCGGAGAAGAAGTCGGTGGCCTCCTGCTCAAAGCTGCCATCCGCGGCAGCGCAGCCGTCGATTATCATCTCGCGGTCGCCGTTGCCCTCGAACTGCAGCTGGACGCGGGTAGTGATGCCGCCGGTGCACCCCTCGGTGTCGGGCGTCGTGTAATCGCCGGAGTCGACGTCATGCTCCCGCATGAGGTCGCGGAACGCCGAGAGCCCGGAGTCGTCGAGCGTGTAGCTGGAGGTGTCGAAGCCCAGAACCGCCTGCTCTTGCGCGAATCGCGCACCCATCAGGTTGTCGAGGTTCTGATCCGTGGGCCCCTGATGCTGGCCGGGGTACAGGATGCATCCGGTGAGCGTCGCGGCGACGGCGATCAGCAATCCGGCCAGCGCGACACGTCTCATGCCGCGAACCTATCGCGCGATGCCCCGCAGCACGTGCACCATGGCCAGCGCGGCCTCGGCCGCACGCCCGCCGACGTCCTCTTTCGACTCGGGCAGGCCTGCGCGGTCGAGACCCTGCTGCTCGTCGTCGACGGTGAGCACGCCGAACCCGACCGGCTTTCCGGTGTCGAGCGCGACGCGCGTGAGCCCGTCGGTCGCGGCGGCGGCGACGTAGTCGAAGTGGGGGGTCTCACCCCGCACGATCACGCCGAGGGCGACCACGGCATCCGCTCCGACCTCGAGCGCGACCTTCGCGGCGACGGGCAGTTCGAAACTGCCCGGAACCTGCACGAGCGTCACGTCGGCACCGGACGCGTCGAGCACGGCGCGGGCGCCGCCCAGCAGCCCGTCCGAGATGCGCGTGTGCCACAGACCAGACACGATCGTCACCCGAAGCCCCGTGCCATCGGTGTCGAGGCTGAGGGATTCTGCGGTGGGCTGACCTTTGCCGCTCATGACGGGGTCCTTTCACTCTGTTCGAACGCGGACTGGATCTCGGCGTCGAGGATGGCGTGGGAGGGCAGTGCGTGCCCCATGCGGTCGCGCTTGGCATCGAGGTAGCCCTCGTTGAACTCGCCGACGCCCACGACGAGCGGCACCAGTTCGGTCACCGTCACCCCGCGCTCTTCGAGCTGCCGCGCCTTCTCGGGGTTGTTGCTGAGCAGGCGCACGCTGCCGATGTTCAGATCCTTGAGGATGCCGGTGGCCGCTCCGTAGTCGCGGGCGTCGGCAGGCAGCCCCAGACGCAGGTTCGCATCCAGGGTGTCGTACCCCTCCTCCTGCAGGCGGTAGGCCCTCAGCTTGTTGATGAGCCCGATGCCGCGGCCTTCGTGTCCGCGCAGGTAGATGACGACGCCGCCCTCCTGGTCGATCGTGTTCAGGGCGGACTGCAACTGGGGGCCGCACTCGCACTTCTGGGAGCCGAACGCCTCGCCGGTCAGGCACTCGGAGTGCACCCGCACCAGGGCGCCGTCGGCAGGGTCGCCCTTGATCCAGGCGACGTGGTCGGCGCCGGTCGAGCGGTCGCGGTAGGCGCGCACGCGGAACGTGCCGTGCTCGGTCGGCACGTTGGTCTCGACCTCGAAGGTGACGCGCTGGAACTCGGGAACCTCGATCTGAGCGCTCGGGTCCGCCTCGCATTTGCGCTCCTCCATGAAGCGGATGAGCGACTCGATCGTGATGACCGGCACATCCTCGCGCTCGCCCATGGCGATCAGCCCGGGCAGGCGCATCATCTCGCCGTCGTCGTCGACGATCTCGCCGATGGCGGCCACGGGCGTGAGCCCGGCGAGCTTCATCAGGTCGACCGCCGCCTCGGTGTGGCCGTCGCGTTCGCGTACTCCGCCGTCGACGGCCCGCAGGGGCAGCACGTGGCCGGGGCGGATGAGGCTCTGAGGGGTCGAGTCCCCGTCGGCGAGCACCCGGAGCGTGTGCGCCCGGTCGTTCGCGCTGATGCCGGTGCTGAGGCGATCGGCCGCGTCGACGCTGACCGTGTACGCGGTCCCGCGCCAGTCCTGGCTCTCGGCCACCATGAGGGGCAGCTCCAGCCGGTCGGCGATCTCGTTCGTCATCGGCGCGCACAGGTAGCCGGAGGTGACGCGGACCATCCAGGCCACCGTCTCCTGCGTGGCGTTCTCGGCGGAGATGATGATGTCGCCCTCGTTCTCGCGGCCCTCATCGTCGGCCACGATGATGGGCCGGCCGGCGCGCAGCGCCTCCAGTGCGGTGGGGATCTCGGACAGGCTCATGTGGTACCTCCGGTGATTGAGTAGGCCGGCCCCGCCGGCCGTGTCGAAATCTCGGTGCTGAATTCGTTCATGCGCAGGATGTGCCGCGCCAGGACATCGGTCTCGATGTTCACCCGGTCGCCGGGTGCGAGCGTTCCGAGGGTGGTGGCGCTCAGGGTCTCGGGAATCAGGGACACCTCGAACCAGTCGTGGCCGACCGCGCTCACGGTCAGGCTGACGCCGTCGACCGCGATCGAGCCCTTTCGCGCGACCAGGGGAGCATGCTCGCGGTCCAGGCTGAACCGCACGACGGTCCAGCCGTCGGCGGGCTCGATGGTCAGCACCGTGCTGGTGCCGTCGATGTGGCCCTGGACGATGTGGCCCCCGAGGCGGTCTCCGAGTGCGGCCGCGCGCTCGATGTTGACGCGATCGCCGGCCGAGACGCCGCCGAGGGTGCTCATGTCGATCGTGACGCCCATGACATCCGCCGTGAACCAGTCGGTCCCCTGGTCGACCACGGTCAGGCACACCCCGCCGACCGAGATCGAGTCGCCGTGTTTCGCGTCGGACGCGGCGATCGGGGCTTTGACGGTGATCCGCGCCGCGTCGCCGGTGCGGTCCCAGGCGAGGACCTGTCCGCGCTCTTCGATGATGCCGGTGAACACTATTTCTCCTCGTTGGCTGAGTAGGCCGGGGGCCGTATCGCGACCGGGTGAGCGGTGATAAGGATGTCGTCGCCGAGTCGTTCGACCGTGTCGAACCGCAGGCGACGTGCACCGGCAATGGTCGGAATGCCGAGATCGCCGATCGCCAGCCGGTCGCCGCCCAGCAGCGCGGGTGCGAGGTAGACCGCGAACTCGTCGGCCAGGCCGTCCGCGATGAGTGCGGTGATGAGCGTCGGCCCGGCCTCGACGAACACCCGGCGGATGCCGCGGGAGTCGAGGTCGGCCAGGACTGTTGCGAGGTCACGGGTGCCGGTCTCGATGAGGCCTGCCGGATGGCGGCGCAGCGCCGCGTCTGCCGGGATCGCCCGCTCGCCCACCACGACGGGGATCGGCTGATGCGCGAGAAGCTCGCCCGCGTCTCCCCGGGCGGTCAGGCTCGGGTCGTCGGCCAGCACGGTGCCCGTGGCCGTGAGGATCGCGTCGCTCGCGGCCCGCTGCTCGTGCACGCGCTGACGGGCGGCCGTCCCGGTGATCCACTGGCTCGTTCCGTCCGCTGCAGCTGCGCGCCCGTCCAGGGTCGACGCCCATTTGACCGTCACCCAGGGACGGCCGCGGCGCACGCTGGTGAGCCAGATGTGCAGGAGGGTCTCGGCCTCATCGGCGAGGACCCCGCCGATCACCTCGACACCCCCGTCGCGCAGCCGCTGCGCGCCCCCGGAGGATTCGTGCCCCGGATCACTGATCGCGTACACGACGCGCTCGACGCCGGCTTCCAGCAGGGCGACGCTGCACGGCCCGGTGCGTCCGAAGTGGTTGCAGGGCTCGAGGGTGACGACGGCGGTGAGCCCGCGCGCGTCCCCGCCCTGCAGCTTGCTGAGGGCGTCGACCTCCGCGTGCGGGGTGCCCGCCCCGCGGTGCCAGCCTTCCGCGACGATGGTGCCCGCGGCATCCATCAGCACGGCGCCGACCTGCGGGTTGCCGCCGGTGACGGGACCCTGGGTGGCGAGGGCGAACGCGCGGCGCATCGCCGCGTCGTAGGTGCCGCTGGTCGTCATCCGGATGTCCCTTGTCGGGTGTTCCGGGGATGCCGGGATTCCGGCGGGCGCCCGCAATGCGGACGCCTCGTGCATCCTCCCATCCGGACTTTAACCGTCGGTCCCGGAATTCCACCGGATCGGCGTCTTCTCCGAAGATCAGACGTTCGCGGACTGTAACCGCCGGCGCGGAATTTCACCGCCCCCGGAGCACGTGCTTCTGTTTCACATCGTACAACGCGTCGCTGCGCGAGCTATTCCCGCGCGTCATGCGGCGCATCACTCGCCCGCGGCGCGCCCTACGCGAGCAGGGCGGGCAACTCAGCGAGCGACCGGATGACGGGGACGCCCTCCGCGGCCGCCTCGGCGAGTTCCGCCCGGGTGGCGATTCCGGGCCGGTCCAGCCACACGCCGAGCAGCCCCGCCCGCGCGGCGCCGATCGCATCCGTGTGCAGCCGGTCGCCCACGTATACGGCCTCGGCGGGTTCGACCTCGAAGACTCCGCACGCGATGTGGAAGATGCGCGGGTCCGGCTTCGCGATGCCGACCTCTCCGCTGGCGATCACGTGCTCGATCCACGGCGACAGGCCGACGCCGTCGATCTTCGCCGCCTGGAAGGGCAGGCTCCCATTGGTGATGACACCGAACCGGGCCGGCCGCAGAGCCTCCAGGCACGGGAGCGTGTCCGCGTGCAGCGTCCAGGTGCTCTCGTAGTGCACGAGGTAGCGGTCGAACCACTCGTCAGCGGCCGCGTCGTCGAGTTGCACCCCGTACGGCTTCAGGAACCCGCGCGCCCGCTCACGCCGCTGCTGCAGGAAATCGAGTTCCCCGGTGAGGTAGCGGTGATAGTGCAGTTCTTCGAGCGCATTCCACCGGGCGAACTCGTTCGCGCGGTCGGCCGCGGCAAGCGCTCCGCCCAGCGTCGTGCGGTGCGCCGCGATTCCCGCCTCGACCGACTCGCGGTGGGCGAAGACCGTGTCATCCAGATCGAACAGCACTACCGGGCGGGTCATGATCAGCCCCGGCGCAGGAACCCGACGCGGTCGTACACGCGCTCCAGGGTGGCCTGCGCGATCGCCTCGGCCCGTTCGGCGTTGGCGGCGAGCATGCGGTCGAGCTCGGCCGGGTCGGCCAGCAACTCGAGCACCCGCTTCCGTACCGGCCCGAACTCGGCCACCACGGCATCCGCCGTCGCGTTCTTCAGGTCGCCGTACCCGCGGCCCGCGAACTCGGTCTCGAGGTCCGGGATGCTCGACCCGCCCAGGGTGGACAGCAGCGTGAGCAGGTTCGAGACGCCCGCCTTGCCGACCGGATCGAACCGCACGGAGCCGTCGTTGTCGGTCACGGCCGACCGAATCTTCTTCGCCGTCACCGCCGGCTCATCGAGCAGCCAGATGATGCCCTTCTCGTTCTCGGCGGACTTCGACATCTTGGCTTCAGGATTCTGCAGGTCGAAGATCTTCGCCGTCGCCTTCAGGATCGAGACCTCGGGGATCGTGAACGTGTCGCCGAACCGCGAGTTGAAGCGCTGCCCCAGGTCGCGGGTCAACTCGATGTGCTGCCGCTGGTCTTCGCCGACCGGCACGATCGCGGCGTCGTACAGCAGGATGTCGGCGGCCTGCAGGACCGGGTAGGTGAAGAGCCCGACGCTCGCGGCATCGGTGCCCTGCTTGCCTGCCTTGTCTTTGAACTGGGTCATGCGACTCGCCTCACCGAAACCGGTGATGGTGTTCAGTACCCACGCCAGTTCCGCGTGCGCGGGCACCTGCGACTGCACGAACAGGATGGACGATGCCGGGTCGATCCCCGCCGCGATGTACTGCGCGGCCGTGCGCCGCGTCGACTCGCGCAGCTTGGCGGGATCCTGCGGAAGCGTGATGGCGTGCAGGTCGACCACGCAGAAGACGGCGTCGTGGGTCTTCTGCAGCTCTTTCCACTGCAGCAGCGCGCCGATGTAGTTGCCGGCGTGAAGCGATTCGGACGTGGGCTGCATACCCGAGAAGAGCCTCGGCTTGGTCATGTGCCCAGCCTAAAGCGCGTAGTCGACCACGACGGGCGCGTGGTCGCTCCAGCGCTCGGCGTACGTCGGCGCTCGATCGACCGAATACGAGACGGCGGATGCCGCGAGACCGGATGAGGCGAGCTGGTAGTCGATCCGCCACCCGCTGTCCAGATCGAACGACTTGCCGCGCCAGGACCACCACGTGTACGGGCCGGCGACCTCGCCGGAGAACCGGCGCCCGAGATCGACCCAGCCGAGCCCCGCGCCGGCGTTGTAGCCCGGCTTCTCCGGGTCGCCGAGCCAGCCGTCGAAGTACGCCCGCTCCCGGGGGAGGAACCCGGCGCGCTTGACGTTGCCATTCCAGTTCTTGATATCGAGCGTGCGGTGGCCGACGTTGAGGTCGCCCATCACGACCGAGCGCCTGCCGTCGGCGCCGAGCTCGGCGAGCCGCTCGGTCATGCCCTCGAGCAGCCGGTACTTCTCGGCCTGCTTGGGGGTGCCGTCCTCTCCGGAGTGAACGTACGCCGAGACCACGGTGAGCTCGTGCCCGTCGACCTCGTAGTCGGCTTCGACCCAGCGGCCCGCGCTGTCGAAGTCGTCGTCGCCGATGGCGACCCGGTGAATGGATGCGCGGTGCCGGGAGGCGATGGCCACGCCGGCCCTGCCCTTCGCGGTCGCGGCGTCGTGCACCACATCCCACTCTTCGCCCAGGAGAGCGGTCAGATCATCGGTCTCGGCGCGCACCTCTTGCAGGGCGAGGATGTCGATGTCGCGAGCGGCCAGCCAGTCGCCCATGCCGCGGCGGTAGGCGGCGCGGATGCCGTTGACGTTGGCGGTGGCGATGCGGAGGGGGCGGGGCACTCTGTCGAGCGTAGCTAGGTCCTCCGACGTCGCCGCGCGAGCCAGCGAACCGCGCGCGGAAGAGACGCCTCGTACTCGGCCCGCACCTGCTCCTCGATCTCGAGGCGGAGGCGCAACTCGGCCTGACGCCGGTCCCGTTCGCCGATCGGATCGAGAGGCACCCCCGCATCGGTCGCGCTGACCACCACCCACGCTGCCCCGATCATGATCACCTGGCAGACCAGGTTGAACCAGATGAGCAACCCGATGATGACCGCGAACGACGCGATGAGCGGATTGCTGGACGCGCCCCCGAGGAGAGCGGAACCGAGCGCCTTGAGCACGCCGAGTGCTGCGCCGCCGAGGACCGCGCCCTGCCAGAGCGGGCGCGGGGGGATCGGGACTCCGGCGAGAACGCGGTACAGCGCGGCGAGCACCGCGACGTCGAGGACGAACGCGAGCACGAGCCCGAGGATGCGTGCGAGCACGATCGCCGCGACCGACTTGGCGTCGATGCCGACGCTGTCGAGCACCCAGGTGAGCAGCGAGGTGCTGCCGATCGACAGCGCTGCCGAGACGATCAGCGCCAGCCCGAAGGCGACGGCGAGACCGAGGTCCTTGAGGCGCAGCAACAGGAAGTTCGTCGGGGGAGCGGCCAGTTGCGCGATGTCGCGCACGGCGTCGCGTGCGGACGACAGCCACGCCAGTGCGGTGAACAGCGAGACGCCGACGGCGAGTGCGCCGGTCCAGCCGAGGACGCTCGCCGACAGCAGCGCATCCGGCTTGATCGCGCCACCGGCGCCGCGATCGATGAGGCCGGGCACGGAGGTGCCGATGACGTCGAACAGCGCGTTGCGCAGGACGGGGTTCGCCCCGATGACGAGACCCGCGACCGCGAAGACCGCCCACAGCCCCGCGAACACCGAGAAGATCGCCTGATAGGCCAGTCCGGCAGCGAGGATCGGCCCGCGGCGCGATCCGTAGTGCGTCCACACACGCACCGGCTTGAGCTTCTGGATGCGGGCCACGAGACGCTGCACCCGCGCCACGAACGGGCCGGGGGCCTTGATCTCGGTCTCGGCCATGAAACCACCCTAATCAACGTGGCTAGGCTGTCCGGTGGCGTGACCCGCCCAACCCCCGATCGAAGAGGAACAGTCCATGGAGCTTCACGGAGTCGGAGTGGGCCGCGGCGTCGCCGTCGGCCGCGTGCTCACCATGCCGGAACCTCTTCCCGAACCGGCCGAGCAGAGGCACGGCGGAGACGCCACTGCCGAGAAGGCCGCGGTCGAGAGCGCGGTCGCCGCCGCCGCAGCTGAACTGCAGGAACGCGCCGGCCGCGCCGACGGTGCCGGCCGCGAGGTCATCGAGGCCGCCATCCAGATGGCGCAGGACCCGATGCTCGCGGACGACGTCTCCGCTCGGATCGACGCCGGTTCCACCGGCGAGCGCGCCGTGTTCGAGGCGTTCCGCTCGTTCCAGGATCAGCTGATCGCGCTCGGCGGCTACATGGCCGAGCGTGCCGCAGACCTCGGAGACGTGTCCCAGCGCATCATCGCGCAGCTGCGCGGAGTGCCCGTCCCCGGGGTTCCCGAGTCGGATACCCCGTTCGTGCTGATGGCGCGCGACCTCGCCCCCGCCGACACCGCCCTGCTCGACCTCAACAAGGTGCTCGGCCTGATCACTCGCGACGGCGGCCCCACCAGCCACACGGCGATCCTGGCGCGCTCGAAATCGATTCCGGCGATCGTCGGCGTCGGCGCAGACGCGAGCATCGACGAAGGCACCCGCGTCGTCCTCGACGCGGCATCCGGTGTCGTCACCGTCGACCCGACCGACGCGCAGGTCGCCGACGCCGAGGCCCGGATCGCCGAGCGCGCCGCCCAGGCCGCCGCCCCGATCACCGACGGGGCACTCGCGGATGGCACCAAGGTGCCTCTGCTGGCGAACCTCGGCTCCCCGAAGGACGCGGCGAACGCGGTGGAACTCGGCGCCGAGGGCGTCGGCCTGTTCCGCACCGAGTTCCTGTTCCTCGATGCCCAGACCGCTCCCACGGTGGAGGACCAGCAGGCGCAGTACATCGAGCTGCTGAAGCACTTCCCCGGCAAGAAGGTCGTCGTCCGCGCGCTCGACGCCGGTGCGGACAAGCCGCTGAGCTTCCTGAACGACGCACACGAAGAGAACCCCGCCCTGGGGTTGCGCGGCCTGCGGGCGCTGCGGGCGAAGATTCAGATCCTGCACGATCAACTGCAGGCGCTGAAGAACGCGCAGGACGTCACCGACGCCGACCTCTGGGTCATGGCCCCGATGGTGGCCGACGCCGAGGAGACCCAGTTCTTCGTGGAGTACGGCAAGAACCTGGGGCTGCACACGGTGGGCGTCATGGCGGAGGTGCCGTCGCTGGCTGTCGTCGCCGACCAGGTCGTGCAGCTGTCCGACTTCGTCAGCATCGGCACCAACGACCTCACCCAGTACACGCTCGCGGCCGATCGCATGCTCGGCACCGTCGCCGCCTATCAGGACCCGTGGCACCCGGCGGTGCTGCGCCTGGTCAAGCTGCTCGGCGACGCGGGTGCCGGTGCAGGCAAGCCGGTCGGCATCTGCGGCGAGGCTGCGGCCGACCCGCAGCTGGCTGTCGTGCTGGTGGGCCTCGGCGCGACGACGCTGTCGATGACGCCCGCCGCACTCGCCGACGTTCGCGCGGAACTGGCGACCGTCACCCTCGAGCAGGCGCAGGCCAAGGCCGTCGCGGCGCTCGCTGCGACCACGGCCGCCGGTGCACGCGAAGCGGCCGCCGCGGCCTGAGAAAATCGCGTCGCGTCTACCCCCTTTTCGCGCGACATCCGCTCATCGGCCGCGCGGACATCCCGGATTTACGGCGTTTTGTGCGGAGCATTCCTCGAACCGTCCCCCGAAAGGGGGGTGAATGGCGGGTGATACGCGGCGTCATAGTGGACCCGACGGGCTGTCTCTTCCTATGAGGCGTCTTGCGTGACGGGGGTCACGGGGACTTCTTACATTCATAGGGACATAGAGAGGCCCAGAATGGATCAGGGGGATGAGCGGTTCGGACTCGAAGCCGACCACTTCGGATGCGGAATTGATCGAAAGCGCTCGATCGGGGGATACGAGCGCCTTTGCGGAGCTTTGGCGCCGTCATTTCCGCCCCGCCGCTCGCGTCGCCCGCCAGTTCACCAGCATCGATGCTGACGACCTCGTCTCCGAGGCCTATGCACGCATCTTTCAACGGGTTCTGGCGGGCGGCGGACCCACCGGAGCCTTCCGTCCCTACCTCTATACGACGATCCGCAACCTTGCGAGCACCTGGGGAGCCGCATCGCGCGACATCCAGGTGGACATGATCGAAGACTTCGAAGACGAGCGGATTCCCGACGACCCGGCGGCGTACGCACTCGACCGCACGTTGACCGCGCGCGCGTTCCGCGGTCTGCCGGAACGCTGGCAGACGGTGCTCTGGTACACCGAGGTCGAGGGCATGGACCCGCACGAGGTCGCCCCGATCATGGGCATCAGCGCCAACAGCGTCGCCGCGCTCTCGTACCGCGCGCGTGAGGGCCTGCGGAAGGCCTGGCTGCAGGCTCATATCAGCGACGCCACCGCGTCCGGCGAATGCCAGTGGACCATGTCCCGCCTCGGCGACCGTGCACGCGACGGCCTGAGCGCGCGGGACGCCGAGCGGATGGCAGCCCACCTCGAGGATTGCGCCAAGTGCACGATCGTGTCGGAGGAGGTCGAGGAGGTCGGATCGCAGCTGGCGATGGTCATGCTGCCGCTGGTGCTGGGCGGCATCGCGGGCGGCACGTTGCTCTCGCAGCTGGCTCAGCCCTCCAGCGCCTCGGCCGCCGAGATGCTCGTCCCCGCGCTGCCCCAGTCCGTCGAAGCCATCGCGACCGGAGGCGCTGCCGCCGGTACCGCGCTCGCCGGCGCGTTCTCGCTCGCAGGTGCCGCGGGCACCACGGCCGTGGTCGGCGGGCTCGCCGTCGCCGCCGTGCTCGGCACCGGGATCGCCGTCGGCACCCTGCCCGACCCGGCCCCCACGACCCCGACCACCATCGTGGCCGCCGCCGATGACTCCGTCTCGCCCGCCGCGACCCCGAGAGCCACCGATCCCGCGAGCGACCCCGGACCCGCCGGACCCTCGCCGGCCGAGGTGCCGTCCGGTTCCGCCGGCGGCGGAGTGGTCGACGACGTGGTGGATACCGTGGACGACACGGTGACGGACGTCGTGAGTGTGGTCCAGCAGCCTGTCGTCGTCACTGTCGCCATCTCGGGGAGCGGTACCCCCGGCGCGAAGGTCTCGCTCCAGGCAGCCGGCACGGTCTATGCGAGCACCACCGTCGGCGCGAACGGCACGTACTCGATCTCGGCGGGCGGCATCCCGCAGGCGGTGGGCAGCCTCTCGGTCGTGCAGAAGGTCGATCAGAGCCTGCTCGGCGGACTCCTCGGCGGCGTGCTGCAGGTGCTGAAGCCGCTGACGATCTCGTCGTCCTCGGGCGGCCTGCCCATCGTCGCCGTCGGCTGACGGCCCGTTCCGGTTGGGAATTCAGGAGTTGACGAGATTCCGGCCTCAGCGTCCCCTGCGATCTCGGGGCGCGTGAGGCGCCGGACGTCGCTAACTCCTGCAATCTCGACCGCACGGTCGGCCGCCCCCCGAACTCGGGGCACGGCATCTGCCGGGATCCGCGTCATAGGCGTGCTTGTACCCGGTCTCTTCTGGTGAGGCTCTTCGAGCCCGGCTCCACCTGACGTCCCATCGGTGGGAGTGATCGGCCCGGCGCCGGAGAGATCCCAGCCTCTCCGGCGCCGGGCCTCACGTCTTTTCGGATGCGCTACGCCATCGGCAGGTTCGGCCGGCCCTGCAGGATCGCGTTCTTGACCTCGGCGATCGCCTGCGTCACCTGGATGCCACGCGGGCACGCCTCCGAGCAGTTGAAGGTGGTGCGGCAGCGCCACACCCCCTCTTTGTCGTTCAGGATGTCGAGGCGCACCTTCGCGCCCTCGTCACGGCTGTCGAAGATGAAGCGGTGGGCGTTGACGATCGCGGCCGGGCCGAAGTACTGGCCGTCGGTCCAGAACACCGGGCACGACGAGGTGCACGCGGCGCACAGGATGCATTTGGTCGTGTCGTCGAACACCGCGCGCTGGGCAACCGACTGGATCCGCTCCTTGCCTTCCTTCGGCTTGGAGTCGGCGATCAGGAACGGCTGGATCTGCCGGTACGACTCGAAGAACGGCTCCATGTCGACGATGAGGTCCTTCTCCAGCGGCAGACCCTTGATCGCCTCGACATAGATCGGCTGCGAGATGTCGAGATCCTTGATCAGCGTCTTGCAGGCCAGACGATTGCGGCCGTTGATGCGCATCGCGTCGGAGCCGCAGATCCCGTGGGCGCACGAACGCCGGAAGGACAGCGACCCGTCCTGCTCCCATTTGATCTTGTGCAGGGCATCGAGCACGCGATCCGTCGGGTACATCTCGACGTCGTAGTCCCTCCAGACCGGCTCGTCCATCGTCTCCGGGTCGTACCGCCGGATGATGAGCGTCACCGTGAACGACTGGATGCCGGACTCGATCGACGGGTTCTCGGCTTGTGCGGTCCCGGCCATCAGTACTTCCGTTCCATGGGCTGGTAGTTGGTGATCACGACCGGCTTCCAGTCGAGCGTGATGTGATCGGCGGCGTCGGCGGAGTGCGGGTCGCCGGTGAGGTACGCCATCGTGTGCTTCATGTACGCGGCATCGTCGCGCTTCGGGTAGTCGTCGCGCATGTGCCCGCCGCGGCTCTCTTTGCGGTTGCGAGCCGAGAACACGACCACCTCGGCCAGGTCGAGCAGGAACCCGAGCTCGATCGCTTCGAGCAGGTCGGTGTTGAACCGGCGGCCCTTGTCGTGGATGCCCACGTTCTTGTACCGCTCACGCAGGCCGTGGATGGTCTTGGTGACCTTCTCGAGCGACTCGTCGGTACGGAACACCTGGGCGTTCTTGTCCATCTCGTCTTGCAGCTCTTTGCGGAGGGCCGCGATGCGCTCGGTGCCGTCGGAGTCGCGCAGCTCGTTGACGAGGCGCATCACGAAGCCGGCGGGGTCGTCGGGCAGCGGCGTGAAGCTCGCGGTGGCGGCGTACTCGACCGCGTTGTTGCCGGCACGCTTGCCGAACACGTTGATGTCGAGCAGCGAGTTGGTGCCGAGCCGGTTCGAGCCGTGCACCGAGACGCAGGCGCACTCGCCGGCGGCGTACAGGCCCGGTACGACGGTGTCGTTGTCGCGCAGCACCTCGGCTTTGACGTTGGTCGGGATGCCGCCCATCGCGTAGTGGGCGGTGGGCATCACCGGCACCGGCTCGAACACCGGGTCGACGCCGAGGTAGGTCCGCGCGAACTCGGTGATGTCGGGGAGCTTGGTCTCGAGCACCTCGGCCCCGAGGTGCGTGCAGTCCAGCAGCACGTAGTCCTTGTGCGGCCCTGCGCCCCGTCCCTCCGCCACCTCTTGCACCATGCAGCGGGAGACGATGTCGCGGGGCGCGAGGTCTTTGATCGTGGGGGCGTAGCGCTCCATGAACCGCTCGCCCGAGGCGTTGCGCAGGATCGCACCCTCTCCTCGCGCACCCTCCGTGAGCAGGATGCCGAGTCCGGCGAGACCGGTCGGATGGAACTGGAAGAACTCCATGTCCTCGAGCGGCAGGCCCTTGCGCCAGATGATGCCGACGCCGTCGCCGGTCAGCGTGTGCGCATTCGAGGTGGTCTTGTAGATCTTGCCGAATCCGCCGGTGGCGAAGATGATCGCCTTCGCCTGGAACACGTGGATCTCGCCCGTCGCGAGCTCGTAGGCGACGACGCCCGAGGGCTGGTCGACACCCTTCACGTTCGTCATCACCACATCGAGCGCGTAGTACTCGTTGAAGAAGTTGACACCCAGCTTCACGCAGTTCTGGAACAGGGTCTGCAGGATCATGTGGCCGGTGCGGTCCGCCGCGTAACAGGCGCGGCGCACGGGCGCCTTGCCGTGGTCGCGGGTGTGCCCGCCGAAGCGGCGCTGGTCGATCTTGCCCTCCGGCGTGCGGTTGAAGGGCAGCCCCATGTTCTCGAGGTCGAGGACCGCGTCGATCGCCTCTTTCGCCAGGATCTCCGCGGCATCCTGATCGACCAGGTAGTCGCCGCCCTTGACCGTGTCGAAGGTGTGCCACTCCCAGCTGTCTTCTTCGACGTTGGCGAGCGCGGCGGCCATGCCACCCTGCGCCGCACCGGTATGCGATCGCGTCGGGTACAGCTTGGTGATGACGGCCGTCTTGGCCTTCGGCCCGGCTTCGATCGCCGCGCGCATTCCGGCGCCGCCGGCGCCCACGATGACGACATCGAACTGGTGATAGTGGACGCCGTCGATGACGTCCCCGTCCTGGAACTCCATTTAGCGGCAGACCTCGATCAGAGCGTCGACCTGATCACTGCCGATGCAGGGGTCGAAAGTGGTGAGCACCAGCGTGCCCAGGGCGAGAAGGGTGACGGTGGCGCCGGCGAGCAGCACGAGCAGCACGATGCGCAGCTTCCCGCGCGCGTAGTCGTTGGTCAGCGTGCGCATGCCGTTGGCGCCATGGATCAGGGCCAGCCAGAGCAGCAGGGTGTCCCACACGATCCAGAACGGGTTGGCCAGCTTGCCCGCCACGAACGCGAAGTCGATGGCGCTGACGCCCTGCCCGAGGAACAGGTTCACCAGCAGGTGGCCGAAGATCAGCACCACCAGCAGCACGCCAGAGAAGCGCATGTAGAGCCAGCCCCACTTCTCCCAGTTCACGCCGCCGCGAGCGCGGGCAGCCGAACGCGGGGGCTCGATGGTCTCGGTGGTCATCACTCGCCCCCGAAGACGTGCATCAGGTGACGGGGGGCGAAGCCGAGCATGAGCAGGACCCAGAGCGCGATGGCGATCCAGAACATGAGCCGCTGGTGCTTGACCCCCCACGAGGTGAAGTCGATGGCGATGATGCGCAGGCCGTTGAGGGCATGCAGCCCGATGGCCGCCACGAGTGCCAGTTCGCCCAGTCCCATGATCGGGGTCTTGTAGGTCGCGATGACGTTGGTATACGCGTCGGCGTCGAGGCGCACGAGCGAGGTGTCGAGGATGTGCACCAGCAGGAAGAAGAAGATCGCCGTGCCCGTGATGCGATGGAGAACCCAGGACCACATCCCCTCGCGGCCACGGTAGAGGGTGCCCGCCGGACGCTTGGGTGCGCGGATCCTCGTCGCAGGGTTCAACGACCCTGCGGCGGCTCCGGATCGCGCAGCTGGGCTCGACACGGTGCTCCTCCTCGATTCCGGTCAC
This sequence comes from Schumannella sp., assembly GCA_025463555.1. Classification (GTDB taxonomy): domain Bacteria; phylum Actinomycetota; class Actinomycetes; order Actinomycetales; family Microbacteriaceae; genus JBDSKH01. The sequence goes on along the minus strand of JAODAS010000273.1, from coordinate 9,320 downwards.
GATCGCCGCGGTGGCACGTCGGTCGCTCGTCAACTGGACTCCTGCAGTCTATGACCGGGCCGAGTCGCCCGCAGGTTAGGCGTGCCTCAGTTAGCTTGATATCAAGAGACCGGTGGATGCCGCGGCGAGCCCCGTAGGGTTGTCGCCATGAGCGACTCCCGCGACTCCTCCGCACCGCTCGACCGCTTCTACAGCGTCATCCCGGCAGGCGGGATCGGCTCGCGGCTCTGGCCGCTGTCGCGCGCGGACGCGCCCAAGTTCCTGCACGATCTCACCGGCTCGGGCACCTCGCTGCTACGCGCGACGTGGGAGAGGCTCGCTCCCCTCTCGGGGGAGCAGCGGGTGATGGTGGTCACCGGGCGCGCGCACCGCGCAGCCGTCGAGGAGCAGATCCCCGAGCTCGCGGACCGCAACGTCGTGCTCGAGAGCGAGCCGCGCGAGTCCTCCGCGGCGATCGGTCTGGCCGCCGCCATCCTGGCCCGGCGGGAGCCGGACGTGATCATCGGGTCCTTCGCCGCCGACCACGTCATCGGCGACGTTCCCGCGTTCGGCGCCACGGTGCGCCAGGCGGTCGCGGCCGCCGACGACGGCTACATCGTGACGATCGGGATCACGCCGACCGAGCCATCCGTCGGATTCGGCTACATCCATTGCGGGGCCGAGGTCGGCATCGCCGGCGCCCCCGACGCGCGCATGGTGCAGAGCTTCGTCGAGAAGCCCGACCGCATCACCGCCGAGGGTTACCTCGCGGATGGCGAACACCTCTGGAACGGGGGCATGTTCATCGCCCGCGCCGACCGGCTGCTCGACCAGATGCGCGACTCCGAACCGGCCATGGTGGCCGACCTGGAGGAACTGGCCGCCGCATGGGACGACCCGGCGACGCGCGGCCCCGCCGTCGACCGGCTCTGGCCGGGGCTGCGCAAGATCGCGATCGACTACTCCGTCGCCGAACCCGCGGCCGCGGCCGGGCACCTCGTGGTGATCCCCGGTAATTTCGATTGGGATGACGTGGGCGACTTCGCCGCGATCGCCAAGCTGCAGTCGGGGGGCCGCAAAGCCGACCTCGTGATCCTCGGCGAGAACGCGCGGGTCCTCGCCGATTCATCCAGCGGCATCGTCATCAGCCAGACGGATCGCATCATCTCGCTGATCGGGGTGCACGACATCGTCGTCGTGGACACGCCCGATGCGCTGCTCGTCACCACGAAGGCCAACGCGCAACGCGTCAAGAGCGTCGTGGATGCACTGAAGCTCTCGGGGCGGTCAGAGGTCCTCTAGCGCTCACGTGAGCGGCAACATTTCCGATTCATTACGCGTCGGGGGCGCGTTTGTAACGCTTGTGCGGCGGAGGCGCAGTCGTACTCGGCAGCGGGCGTCACATTGGGTAACGTGTAGCCAATTCGCGCGGCATCCTGCCGCTGCGTGATTCTTGGAGGACACAGTGACATTGACTTCACGCAAGGCCGTTCTCGGCCTCGCATCGATCGCCGCGAGCGCGCTCGTGCTCGCCGGGTGCGCTGCGGCGCCCACGCCGGCGGACACCCAGGCGTCCACCGACTACCTCCCCTGCGAGGTCTCGGACGACGGCGGCTTCGACGACCACTCGTTCAACGAGCTCGCGCTGAAAGGCCTGACCGACGCAGCGAAGGAGATCGGCGCGCAGGAGAAGCACGTCGAGTCCGGCAGCGAGGACGACTACGCACCGAACATCGAGAGCCTCCTCGGTGAGGGCTGCAACCTGATCGTCACGGTCGGCTTCAAGCTCTCCGCCGCGACGCTCGCCGCGGCGACCGCCAACACCGACGTCAACTTCGCCATCGTCGACGACGGCCTCGACGCCGACTTCAACGGCACCCCCGACGTCGACAACGGCAAGCCGATCCTCTTCGACACCGCTCAGGCGGCGTTCCTGGCCGGCTATGCAGCCGCCAGCTACTCCAAGACCGGCGTCGTGGGCACCTTCGGCGGCATCCCGATCCCGCCCGTCACCATCTTCATGGACGGTTTCGTCGACGGCGTCGCGTACTACAACGACCAGAACGGCACCGACGTCCAGGCCATCGGCTGGGACAAGGCCGCGCAGACGGGTACCTTCACCGGTGGCTTCGCCGCCGGCGTCGAGGCCAAGACGGCAGCCCAGGGTCTGCTCGACCAGAACGCCGACGTCATCCTGCCCGTCGGTGGCCCGATCTACCAGTCGGCCGCAGAGGCGATCCGCGACAAGGGTGGCGACATCGCCCTGATCGGTGTCGACGCCGACGTGTACAACACCGACCCGTCGGTCGCCGACCTCCTCCTCACCTCGGTGATGAAGGGTGTCGACGCCGGTGTCCACGACGTGGTCGTGGCTGCCGCAGCCGGTGACTTCGACAACACCCCGTACGTGGGCACGCTCGAGAACAACGGTGTCGGCCTGGCGCCGTTCCACGACTTCGAGTCCAAGGTCGACTCGAAGCTGCAGGGTCAGCTCGACGACCTGAAGGCCGCGATCATCGCAGGCGACGTCGAGGTCACCTCGCCGGCCACGCCGGGTCAGTAGTCCCGTCGCAGTAATCCGGCTCGGGGAGGCCAGCGATGCTGGCCTCCCCGTTCCGTTTCGCACATAGATTGGCAACATGAAGCTCGAACTCCGCGGCATCACCAAGCGGTTCGGCACCCTCGTGGCAAACGATCACATCGACCTCGTCGTCGAGCCAGGTGAGATCCACAGCCTCCTCGGCGAGAACGGTGCCGGCAAATCCACCCTCATGAACGTGCTCTACGGCCTGTATCAGGCCGATGAGGGAGAGATCCTCCTCGACGACGAGGTGCAGCATTTCTCCGGACCCGGCGATGCCATGAACGCCGGCATCGGCATGGTCCATCAGCACTTCATGCTCATCCCCGTGTTCACCGTCGCCGAGAACGTCATGCTCGGCCACGAGCCGACGAAGCTCGGCGGCCGGCTCGACCTGGACTCCGCTCGCGCGAAGGTGCGCGACATCTCTGCCCGGTTCGGGTTCGACCTCGACCCCGACGCCCTCATCGAGGACCTGCCGGTGGGCGTGCAGCAGCGCGTCGAGATCATCAAGGCCCTGTCGCGCGACGCAAAGGTGCTCGTGTTCGATGAGCCCACCGCGGTGCTGACACCGCAGGAGACCGACGAGCTCATGCAGATCATGCGACAGCTCAAAGAAGAGGGAACCGCCATCGTCTTCATCACGCACAAGCTGCGCGAGGTGCGCGAGGTGGCCGACAAGATCACCGTCATCCGGTTGGGCAAGGTCGTGGGCGAGGCATCCCCGACCGCCACGAACACCGAGATGGCGTCGATGATGGTCGGCCGTGCCGTCGAGCTCACCATTCAGAAGAAGAAGGCCAGCCCCGGGGACGCCGCACTGGTGGTCGACGACCTGTCGGTCATCGACCATCGCAGCCAGTACGTGGTCTCGCATGTGTCGTTCGAGGTCCGGCGCGGCGAGATCCTCGCGATCGCGGGCGTGCAGGGCAACGGGCAGACCGAGCTCACCGAGGCGATCCTGGGCCTTCAGCCGCGGCTCGAGGGTTCGATCACTCTGGACGGCCGCGAGCTGGTCGGGCAGAGCCCGCGCCGGGTGCTGGATGCCGGGGTCGGCTTCATCCCCGAGGACCGCACCGAAGACGGCCTGATCGCCGAATTCACGATCGCCGAGAACCTGATGCTCGACCGCTCCAACGGTGCGCCGTTCGTCAAGGCCGGATCCTTGCAGCTCAACGACCTCGCCGAGTTCGCCGAGCAGAAGGTGACCGAGTTCGACATCCGCGCCCAGGGCATCGACTCGCACGCCGGCCGGCTGTCGGGAGGCAACCAGCAGAAGGTGGTGCTCGCGCGCGAGCTGAGACGCGAGCTGCGGATCTTCGTCGCGGCTCATCCGACCCGCGGACTCCACGTCGGATCGATCGAGTTCGTGCACACGCGCATCGTCGCGGCGCGGGACGCCGGTACGCCGGTGATCGTCGTCTCGACCGAACTGGACGAGGTGGTGGCTCTCGCCGACCGCATCGCCGTGATGTATCGCGGCAGCATCGTCGGCATCGTTCCCGGCGACACACCGCGTGACGTGCTCGGCCTGATGATGGCCGGCGAAGTGCCGGAGGGGGTGGCCGCGTGACCGACGACAAGGCGCCGCAGACGAAGGCGCAGAACCAGGTCCCCGCAAAGGGACAGCTGCCCGAGACGCTCGAGCCCGGCCAGACGCCCGCGGTCAAACAGCCCCAGGCGCCGACCGCGAACCGCCTCGTGCAGGAGATCATGGGCGGCAACGCCGTGGTCTCCGTCCTCGCGGTCGTGCTCGCGCTGATCGTCGGAGGAATCCTGATCGTGCTCACCGATCCCGGGGTGCAGGCGGCGTCCGCCTACTTCTTCGGCCGGCCCGGTGACACCCTCGCCGCCATCGGCAAGGCGATCGGCGGGGCGTACTCGTCCCTCTTCCAGGGCGCGATCTTCAACTGGAAGCGCGACGGCTTCCTGAACCAGATCAAGCCGATCACCGAGACGCTCACGTTCGCCACCCCGCTCATCGCAGCGGGGCTCGGCGTCGCGCTCGCGTTCCGGGTGGGCATGTTCAACATCGGTGGCCGCGGCCAGATCCTGATCGCCGCCTCGGTGGCGGGCTGGATCAGCTGGTCGTTCCCGATGCCGTACTTCCTGCACATGCTGGTCTGCGTCGTGGGAGCGATCGCGGGCGGCGCGCTCTGGGCGGGCATCGCCGGCTTCCTGAAGGCTCGCACCGGAGCGCACGAGGTGATCGTCACGATCATGCTCAACTACATCGCCCTCTACCTGGTCAGCTTCCTGCTGAGCACCCCGGGCGCGCTGCAGGCGCCCGGATCGAACAACCCCAAGTCGCCCGCCGCGCTCCCGAGCGCCATCATGCCGACCCTCACCGACCTGCTCGGCGTCGGCTCGTTCCGGCTGCATTTCGGGTTCATCCTGGCCATCCTGGCGACGATCTTCGTCTGGTACATCCTGAACCGCTCGGCGATCGGCTTCCGCTTCCGCGCGGTCGGCGAGAACCCGAATGCGGCACGGGTCGCCGGCATCGATGTGAAGAAGGTCTACGTCTTCGCGATGCTCATGTCGGGCGGCCTGATCGGTCTCGCCGGAGCATCGCAGGTGCTGGGCAACACGACCAGCGGATTCGCCTCCGGCGTCGACGCGGGGATCGGGTTCGATGCGATCACGGTCGCTCTGCTCGGACGCTCGCGTCCGTGGGGAGTGTTCTTCAGCGGCATCCTGTTCGGTGCGCTGAAGGCCGGTGGATACACGATGCAGGCGTCGCAGGGCGTGCCGATCGACATCATCCTGGTCGTGCAGTCCGTGATCGTGCTGCTCATCGCGGCGCCGCCTCTGGTGCGCACCGTGTTCCGTCTGCCCACGCCGAGCGGGATCCCGACGCTGCGACGACCGGGCCGCTCACCGAAGGTGGTGACCAAGTGACCCTCTCCGCGGGCGTTGCCGCTGCCTCCGCGCCGATCGTGCGCGAGAAGGCCATCCGCCGCGATCTGAAGGCTCCGATCGCTCTCGACGTGTTCGCGCTCGTCACCCTGCTGCTGGCATTCGTCGCACCCCGGGCGGGCGAGAGCACGTTCATGCTCTCGGCGAGCGGGGATGCCATCCAGATCCCGCCGATCGTCGCGGCTTCGACGGTGGTCGTCACGGTGATCGCCGTCGTGCTGGCCGTGCTGGCCGTGCTCGCGCATCTCTACTCGGCGCGCGGTGCCACCGGCAAAGTGCCGATCTGGCTGATCGCGGTGTTCGGGGTGCTGTTCCTGGTCGCGTTCCTGGCGTGGGCGGCATCCGGCGAGCGTCCGGTGCAGGTACCGGGGCTGCTGGTCGGTGCGCTGGCGCTGAGCACGCCGATCATCTTCGGAGCGCTCGGCGGCGTGATCGGCGAACGCGCGGGAGTGGTGAACGTCGCGATCGAGGGTCAGTTGCTGCTCGGCGCGTTCTCCGCTGCATTCGTCGGCTCGATCACGCACTCCGCCGTCCTCGGGCTGATCGCCGCGATGGTCGGGAGCGTGCTGGTCTCGTTCGTCCTGGCCACCTTCGCGATCCGGTACATCGTCGACCAGGTCATCGTCGGTGTCGTGCTGAACGTGCTGGTGTCGGGGCTGACCAGCTTCCTGTACTCGAAGGTGCTGACCTCGAACCCGGAGCAGTTCAACTCCACCGATCGGTTCCCGCAGCTGCCGATCCCGGGGCTCTCGGAGATCCCGATCCTCGGGCCGGTGTTCTTCCGGCAGACGATCATCGTCTACCTGATGTATGTCGCGGTGTTCCTGGTGTGGTTCGGGCTGTACAAGACCCGCTGGGGGCTGCGCGTGCGGGCCGTCGGCGAGCATCCGACCGCGGCCGACACCGTCGGCATCAACGTGAACCGCACCCGCTTCTGGACGGTGGCGCTCGCCGGCGCCGTCGCCGGAATCGGCGGCGCGTACTTCACGCTCGACGCGGTCAGCTCGTTCAACAAGGACATGACGAACGGGCTCGGCTTCATCGCGCTCGCGGCGGTCATCTTCGGCCGCTGGCATCCGCTGCAGGCGACACTCGCTGCGCTGCTGTTCGGTTTCGCGACGAACCTGCAGAGCTCGCTGGGCATCATCGGCTCGCCCGTGCCCGCCGAGTTCATGTTGATGCTGCCCTACATCGTCACGATCTTCGCGGTCGCCGGTCTGGTCGGGACGTCGCGGGCGCCCGCTGCCGACGGCAAGCCGTACATCAAGTCGTAGTCCGATCCGAGGAGGACCCATGTCGACCCAGATCGACTGGGAGTCGTTGCGCGCCGTCGCGCGGGAGGCTCTCACGCATGCGTACGTGCCGTACTCCCACTTCCCGGTGGGTGTCGCGGCGATCGTCGACGACGGCCGCATCCTGTCGGGGGCGAACGTCGAGAACGCCTCGTACGGCCTGACCCTCTGCGCCGAATGCGCACTGGTGTCATCGCTGCACATGACGGGCGGCGGCAAACTGGTCGCGTTCACCTGCGTCGACGGCCACGGCAATGCGCTCATGCCCTGCGGCCGCTGCCGTCAGCTGCTGTTCGAGCACTCGGCCGAGGGGATGCTGCTCGAGACCGTGTCCGGCATCAAGACGATCGACGAGGTCATCCCGGATGCGTTCGGCCCGCGGACGCTCGAGGCCTACGCCGCGGAGGGCAGCTGATGGTCGAGGCGTTCGACGTCGTCGACCTGATCCACACCAAGCGCGACGGCGGCAGCCTCTCCACAGCGCAGATCTCGTGGCTGATCGACGCGTACACCCGCGGGTACGTCGGCGACGAGCAGATGGCCGCGATGACGATGGCGATCTTCATCCGCGGGATGGGCCCCGACGAGATCCGCGACCTCACGCTGGCGATGATCGCCTCGGGGGAGCGCCTGGACTTCTCGGCCCTGTCGAAGCGGACGACGGACAAGCACTCCACCGGCGGCGTCGGCGACAAGATCACCTTGCCGCTGGCACCGCTCGTCGCCTCGTTCGGGGTGGCCGTTCCACAGCTCTCCGGCAGGGGCCTCGGGCACACCGGGGGCACGCTCGACAAGCTCGAGTCGATTCCCGGGTGGCGTGCGAAGCTCTCGAACGAGGAGTTCATGGCGCAACTGGATGCCGTGGGCGCCGTGATCTGCGCGGCCGGTTCCGGTCTGGCCCCGGCGGACGGCAAGCTCTACGCCCTGAGGGACATCACGGGGACCGTCGAGGCGATCCCGCTCATCGCGTCGTCGATCATGAGCAAGAAGATCGCCGAGGGCACCGCAGCACTGGTGCTGGACGTGAAGTTCGGATCGGGCGCCTTCATGCAGGATCCGGACCGCTCGCGCGAGCTGGCCGAGACGATGGTGCGCCTCGGCAACGACGCGGGTGTCGCGACTCGGGCGCTGCTGACGAACATGAACGTGCCGCTGGGTTTCGCGATCGGCAACGCCAACGAGGTGCGCGAGTCGGTGGAGGTGCTGGCCGGAGGCGGCCCCGCCGATGTCGTCGAGCTGACCGTCGCGCTCGCCCGCGAGATGCTGGAGCTGGCCGGGGTTCCGGACGCGGACGTCGAGGGTGCGCTGAAGAGCGGGCAGGCGATGGACACCTGGCGCGCGATGATCTCTGCCCAGGGGGGCGACCCGGATGGCGCGCTTCCGACGCCGAGGGAGACGCACGTGGTCAGCGCCGACCGGGATGGCATCCTGATCACACAGGAGGCGCTGCCGTTCGGGATCGCGGCGTGGCGACTCGGAGCGGGCCGCGCGCGTAAGGAGGACCCGGTGCAGCACGCCGCCGGGATCGACCTCCACGCGAAGCCCGGTGACACGGTCACCAAGGGTCAGCCGCTGTTCACGCTCGGCACGGATGAGCCGGAGCGTTTCGCGCGTGCGCTGGAGGCGGTCGAGGGCGCGTGGGAGATCGGGGACCCCGGGTCGCCGGTGCAGGATGGCGGCCCGCTGATCGCGGGCCGGATCGGTGGTTGAGGGCCGGCAGGTCCGGCGTCTCGAGACCACCTAGATCGCAGGCTCTCCGATCCGCTCCAGCGCGTCGACGACGAGCGCCCAGAAGCGGGCGTGGTCGAGGTCGAATGCGACCTGCGTGCTGACGTCGGGGCCGGCGGGTGCGCGCAGGTCGACCACGGTCATGCCGAGGGTGAGGCCGCCGGTCAACTCGATGTCGATGGGTGCGCGAACGGTGCGCATGAGTGTCGGGTCGATGACGTAGGCGACGGCGCACGGGTCGTGGACGGGCGGGGAGTCGAAACCCTGGGCGTCTTTGTAGCTGTCGGCGAAGAAGACCATCAACTCAGCGACGAAGCGGGCGGGTCCCGTGCCGACGGCCTGGATCGCGGCGATGACGTCGGGGGTGGCGAGCGCCTGATGGGTGAGGTCGAGTCCGATCATGGTGACGGGCCACGGCTCGTTGAAGACGATCGATGCCGCCTCGGGGTCGATGACGATGTTGAATTCGGCGACGGCGCTCCAGTTGCCGATGTGCGCGCCCCCGCCCATGAGCACGATCTCTCGCACCCGCTCGACGATGCGGGGTTCGAGGCGCACGGCGAGCGCGATGTTGGTGAGCGCCCCGGTGGCGACGAGGGTGATCTCTCCGGGTTCGCTGGCCAGAATCGTGTCGACGAGGAACTGCGCGGCGGGCCGCGGGTCGAGCTCGATGTTCGGCTCTGGAAGCACGGGTCCGTCGAGCCCCGATTCACCGTGGATGCTCTCGGCGGTCTCGACCTGCCGCACGAGCGGGCGCGCTGCGCCGCGAGCGAAGGGCACTCCCACGATGCCGGCGACGCGGGCCACCGAGAGGGCGTTGC
>JAODAS010000038.1 GCA_025463555.1 Schumannella sp. | reverse complement strand
GCCGTGCCGAGCAGGTTGCCCTGTTCCACGGCGACGACGCGTCCGTCGGCGAGCGACGCGAGCACGGTCGCCCTCTCCCCCACCTTTTCGACAACCGGCGCGCGGATGAACACCGCATGCATCGCCGGCTCGCCGAGCTCCGGGATGTCGAGGTCGGTCTCGAACGAGTCCAGCTGGTTGCCGAACGCGTTGCGCCGGACCTCGATGTCGAGCCCCCCCAAGCTCTGCTGACCGTCGATCGCGTCGAGCACGGTGTCGGCCAGCATGATCAGGCCTGCGCAGGTTCCGTAGACGGGCATCCCGGATGCGATGCGAGCCTTCAGAGGATCGGCCAGGCCGAACAAGCGGCTGAGCTTGTCCATGACGCTGGACTCGCCGCCCGGGATGACAAGCCCGGACACCTGATCAAGTTCGCCCTCCCGCCGGACCGGCACGGCATCCGCGCCCAGCTCGCCCAGCACCAGCAGGTGCTCGCGGAAGTCGCCCTGCAGGGCGAGGACGCCGACGCGAGGTCTCGACACGCCTCCGGCTACTCGACCGGCGCTACCAGCCACGATCGGCGAGGCGGTGCGGTGCGGGGATGTCGGCGACGTTGATGCCGACCATCGCCTCACCGAGCCCGCGCGACGCCTCGGCGATCACGGCCGGGTCGTCGTGGAACGTCGTCGCCTTGACGATCGCGGCCGCACGCGCCGCGGGGTTGCCGGCCTTGAAGATGCCGGAGCCGACGAACACGCCGTCCGCTCCGAGCTGCATCATCAGCGCGGCGTCCGCAGGGGTCGCGACGCCGCCCGCGGTGAAGAGAACGACCGGCAGCTTGCCCGTGGCAGCCACCTCGGCGACCAGCTCATACGGCGCCTGCAGTTCTTTGGCGGAGACGTACAGTTCGTCCTTGGTCTTCGACTTCAGCGCATTGATCTCGCCGAGGATCGTGCGGATGTGCTTGGTGGCCTCGGACACGTCACCGGTGCCCGCCTCGCCCTTGGAGCGGATCATCGCCGCGCCCTCGGTGATGCGGCGCAGCGCCTCGCCCAGGTTCGTCGCACCGCACACGAACGGGACGGTGAAGCCCCACTTGTCGATGTGGTTCACATAGTCGGCCGGTGAGAGCACCTCGGACTCGTCGATGTAGTCGACGCCGAGCGCCTGCAGCACCTGCGCTTCGACGAAATGGCCGATGCGCGCCTTGGCCATCACCGGGATGGACACGGCATTCACGATCGCGTCGATCAGATCGGGGTCGCTCATGCGCGCGACGCCGCCCTGGGCGCGGATGTCAGCGGGAACCCTCTCGAGCGCCATGACGGCGACGGCCCCGGCGTCCTCGGCGATCTTGGCCTGCTCGGCGGTCACGACGTCCATGATGACGCCGCCCTTGAGCATCTCGGCCAGTCCGCGCTTGACGCGGCTGGTACCGAGGTCGGTGGGAGTGGTCGCGGTGTCGGTCATGCCTGAATTCTACTTTCGGTTCGGTGAGGGACGCCGGGGCCGGAGAGGGCCAACGGCGAAATATTGGCTACGCGGGCCAGGCGGCGGCGAGCTCGTCGCGCACCTCGCCCAGCAGCCGCGGCAGCGCCTTGGTGCGCGCCACGATCGGGAAGAAGTTCGCGTCGGTCGCCCACCGGGGAACCACGTGCTGGTGCAGGTGCGCAGCGATGCCGGCGCCCGCGATCGCTCCCTGGTTCATGCCGATGTTGAAGCCGTCGGCGTGCGAGGTCGCGGTCAGCGTGCGCATGGCCGTCTGGGTGAGGCTAGCGATTTCAGCGGTTTCGGCAGCGGTCGCCTCGTCATAGAGCGCAACGTGGCGATACGGCACCACCAGCAGGTGACCGCTGTTGTAGGGAAACAGATTGAGTAGGACATAGCCCAGCGCTCCCCTGTGGACGATCAGCGCCTGCTCGTCGGTCAGCGTCGGGGCAGTGCAGAAGACGCACTCGGGCCCCGCCTCCGGCGAACTCTGACCCTGTTCGATGTAGGCGAGGCGATGCGGGGTCCACAAGCGCTGGAAGCCGTCCGGGATCCCCGCGAACTGCGTGCTCGAGTCGACCATCGAATCCGGGTACTCGGTGCCGTCGTAGTCCTTCACCGACAACAAACTACCTGCGGAGGCGACCGGGCGGCGCGCGGCCGCCCGGTCACCGTCGCGCTACTTGACCTTGATCGGCGTCTTCTCGATCGGGATCGTGTTCAGGGCGGGCGAGGTCAGCTTCGCCGTCGTCGACCACGTACCCCGCACCAGGCCCTTGAGGGTGTAGTCGAACGTGACCGCACCACCCGCGACGGGCGGGCTGGTCAGCACCTGGTAGCCCGAATCCGGGTCGACGGTGCCGACGGTCACACCGCTCGACCCCGTGCGGTTCTCGGCGCCGGTAAGGGAGCCCACCGCCTCATCCGCCGTCAGCGGTCCACCGTAGGTGAGATAGGTCTCCTCGCTGGCGCCGAGGGTGATCCACACCTGGAACGAGTTGCTTCCGCCACCACTGAACGTGGGGACGCCGTTCCATTCGACGATGAGGAAGTTGTTCACCCCGTCGGTCAGCGTGCCGACGCTCACCGAACCGCCCGCCGAGGGGTCGAGGTCGGACCAGAACGGCGCGATCACGTTGTTCGGCGACGCGGGATCCGGGAAGGATGCCGGCGGCTCGGCGCTGACGTCTGCGGACGTGCCGCCCCCGACCACGACGTAGCCGTTGGAGACCACTCCGATGCGGGTGTAGACCTCACCCCCGTAGACGAACGCCGGCACATCGAAGTTGAGGATCGTCTCATCCCCCATGCCCGCAACGGGAGTGATCCCGAAGTCGCCGAGCGGCAGGAACCCGCCGCCGGGTGTGTTCTCGGCAGGCACCGGATCGATGGCATCGATCGTCGGCGCCTTCGTGCCCGTCAGGGTGCCGGTCCACTTGGCTCCGAAGGGCTTCTTCGTCGCCGGCGGACCCACCTTCGTGACCGTGAGCAGCGGGCTCGCCGCCACATCGATCGTCGCAGGGACGTCGATCGGCAGCGCACTCGACGCGGTCACCGTGCAGGTCGTCGTTGAACCGCGCTTGATCTCGGTCGGCGTGCACGACTGCGCGAGGCTGATCTGCGCCTCCCCCACGTTGACCGCCACCGGCACGACCACCGGGATCGTGCCGCTGCGGGTGGCGGTGAAGGTCAGCTGGCCCTCATGCCATCCGTCTGCGGCGTCGATTCCGCTGAGGACGACCTTGACGGTGCGGGACTTGCCCGGCGCCAGCGAGAAAATGGCGGGCGAGACGGTCGCGTGAGTTCCGCCCGCCATCGACGACTTGACCGTAAACGTCTGCGTCTTGTTCGTGACGTTCGTGACCGTCCGCGTCACGACCGCCGCTCCGGGGAGCGGATCGACGTAGATGCTCGGGATATTCAGATCGTGGCGGCTGAGCGGGTCGCCCGCGCTGGCCACGAAGTCCGCGGCCGTCTCACTGATCGTCAGCGTGGGCGACACGGCGCGGTCGGCGCGGATGCTGCCCGCTCCGCGGTCGAACACCCCCGCCTTGGAGCCGTCCACGTTCACGACAGCCTGCAGCGACGACGTCATCAGCGCCGATTTCACCTGACCGGGCGTCCAGTTCGGATGCGCGGCGATGACCAGGGCGGACACGCCCGTCGCATGCGGCGACGACATCGAGGTGCCGGCGATCGCCTGGTAGAGCTCGCCCTGGGGTCCGGTGGACACATCTGTCGACTTCGGGGTCAGGCCCGCGAGGATCTGCACGCCCGGAGCAGTGATGTCCGGCTTCAGGAACTCGCCGATCGGCCCGCGGGAGCTGAAGCCCGCCATCACATCGCCCTTGGCCGGAGCCGCCACTCCCGCTGCCCACGTGGCAGTGATGCCGGGGTGTGCGCCGAGGAACGTGAGCAGATCGGCGTTGGGTCCTTCGAGATGGATCGCCGGAAGGAAGTGGTTGTCGGTCTCGACGTCGCTCGCGGTGGGGTTGTACAGGATCATCCCCGCGGCACCGCCCTGCGCGGCATTGAAGCCCTTCTCCACACGGCCGTTGTTTCCGCGCTCGCAGACGACGACCTTGCCGGTGAG
>JAODAS010000035.1 GCA_025463555.1 Schumannella sp. | reverse complement strand
TGTAGACGCCGCCGGCACCGCGCGGAGAGCTGCGCCCGAGCCAGGTGCTGACCACCTGGCCCTGCTCGCCCGCGCGCGCGGCCGCCTCGACGTACGCCATCGCGGCGGGGAATGCGCGCTCGATCCGGGGCCGCATGCGCCCGCTCTCCCCCGTCGTGCCCCCGTAGATCGCGCCGAGCATGCCGTATTTGGCCTGCGGACGTGTCTCGACCGCGCCGCTGTCCACCATGCCCTGATACATGTCGGTCGCCTGGCCCGCACGGGCCATGGCCTTGTCACCCGAGATCGCCGCGAGCACGCGCGGTTCGAGCTGGGCGGCATCCGCGACCACGAATGTCCACCCCGGGTCGGCGACCACGGCGCCGCGCACCTGCTTAGGCAGCTGCAGTGCTCCGCCGCCGTCGGAAGCCCAGCGGCCCGTGACCACTCCTCCGGGCACGTAGATGGGCCGGAACCGGCCGTCGTGCACCCACTGGTCGAGCCAGTTCCAGCCGTTGGCCGTGAGCAGGCGCGACAGCTTCTTGTACTCCAGCAGCGGGGCGATGACCGGATGCTCGACCTCTTTGAGTTCCCAGGAACGCGTGGACGTCACCGAAAGGCCCGCGCGCTGCAGGCCTTTCAGCAGTTCGACCGCCGAATCGGGGTTCAGAGTGGGATCGTCGATGGCTGCGCGCATCTGGGCGAGAACGCTCTCCATGAGCGCCGGGCGTGCGCCGCCGGCGGGTCGTGGCCCGAGGACGTCCGTGAGGATGCGCTCGTGTTCGTCCGCGTTCCAGGGCAGGCCGACGAACCGCATCTCGGCTGCCGCCAGCGCACCGACGCTCTCCGCGGCGAGCAGCAGATTGAGCTTCCCGGGAACGGGGGCCGCTTCGACGGCTGCGCGCTGGCGTCGCAGCTCTGCCACCGGGTCGGGATCGGCGGAGGCCGGCTCGAGATCGAAGAGCGCGTTCGATGCCGATTGACGCGCCGTGGCGGGCTGATCCCATTCGTCTTCGGGGGCGTTCGCCAGCGGTGTTCCCGCTGTCGCGGTCGAGGCGCGCAGGATGCGGCGGCACAGTCGCAGGTCGAGGGCGCGTTCGACCCGCGTGCCGGCCGCGAGCAGCGGCGGATACCAGTGCGCGGTGTCGTTCCAGACCCAGCGTGGTTTCTGCGGCTCACGCTCGGCGACCCATTCCGGCAGTTCGGATGGCCGCACCACGCTCATGCGCGGGCGTTGCGCCGTCTCATCGAGTTCGGTCGCCACCACTCCGTCGGCAACGGAACGCAGGGCGATGAACACTCTCCCAGTATCGTTCCCTCGGTCGACATCGGGGGGTGGTGGGAGCGGCGTGGGGCGGCCTGTCCGCCTAGGGAGACTCCACGGGCAGCGTCAGGACCATCTCGATCTCCCGGTCGTGCTCGCGCCCCGGAATCCTGTCGAGCACCCCGGTGCGGACGAACCCGCGCTTCTCGTAGGCCCGGATGGCGCGAGGATTCTGCTCCGACACGTGCAGGTAGAGCAGGTCGAATCCGCTCTGCGCGGCCCACCGGCAGACCTCGCCGAGCAGCGTGTCCGTCACTCCGGCCGCTCCGCGCCACTGCGGGTCGACGAACACGCCCACCAGGTTGGCGCGCCGCCGACCGGCACGAGGCGCGGCGACATACCCGGGTGAGCCGTCCGACACCATGCCGACCATGCTCCCGATCCAGCGGCCGTCCGGATCGACCGCGACGACATACGTGCCGGGCCCCGTCGAGTTGCGCCGGCCGCGTTCGCGCCAGTGGTGTTCCCCGTGCGCCAGCACCTGCTCACTGGTCTCGAGAAACGCGACCGGGGTGTCGGTCACCATGCGGAGCCGCAGGTCGCGGATCGCCGCCCAGTCGTCCTCGGTCGGACGGTGCAAGGTGAAATGCGCCGGCATCCTGAAGTCCCGCGGCCTAGCCGTGCAGGAGCGACCCGTCCTTGGCCAGCACGTTCTTCTCGCCGGCTTCGACCGCGAAGGGGAAGCGGTTCTGCTTCGGCGGAAGCGGGCAGTTGAACGCGTAGCTGAAGGCGCAGGGCGGCAGCACCGCGCGGTTGAAGTCGAGTGTGATGGTGCCGTCCGCGTTCGGCGCGAGATAGAGGAACCGCCCGACGCTGTAGGTCGACTCGCCGTTGGTGGCGTCCGCGAACACGAGCTGCAGGGCGCGACCGGACTTGAAGGCCGCCAGGTCGTAGTCCGCGCCGTCATGGGTGAACCGGATGCTGCCGGGAATCACCTCTTCGCGGGTGTGACCGTCATCCTTCAGATGCTCGAAACCCATCGTCGTCCCGGCCGGATTCTCGCTCCACTCCGCAGTGATCACCCACGAGGGATCGAACGGGTAGGCGTCGATGCCGCCGAAGTTCTCGATGCCCTCCGACTTCGCATCCCACACCCGCAGCGCGTAGCCGCCGGCGTTCTGCGCGATCACGAAACCGCGCAGCGTGTCGCTGAAGACGACCTCGCCGGGATTCGGGTCGTCCTTGCCGCGCACGATCGCCTCGCCGTCGACGATCTCGCCATCGACCCGGATGCCGTCAGCCGCGGCCGCGATCACCTTCAGCCCCGACTCGCCCTCGGGCAGGGGAGCCCAGCGACCCGGGACGCCCCACACCGGCTGCTCAGAGTCGATGATCTGCGTATTCACCAACGCCAGGCTGCCCAGGGGCTGCACGACGGCGAGCTCGCGGCGCTCGTGATACAGGCGCCAGGCATCCGATGCGGTGCTCGTGGTGGTGTCGGTCGACGTGTCGGTCATGCGTTACATCCTCACCCAGTTCACCGGATGCAACCACCGCCGACACAGGCGGATTCCCGAATCAGGCCGATGCCTCATCCAGCAGCAGGGACTCGTGACGGGTGAGCGTGAACGATGCGCCGCCCATGCTGTCAGCGAGGGCCGCGAGGTTGTTGATCCGCACGATCGCCGCCGTCACGCCGCTGCGCCCGAGCAACCAGGCCAGCGCGACACTGGCCGACGTGGTGCCGCGCAGCGCGGCGATCTGGCCCAGCACCTCGAGCACCCGGAATCCCTTGCGTCCGACGTGCTTCAGCGCCCCGTCGAAGAGCGGATTGGCGGGGAGATCCGTCTTCGATCGCACCTCGCCGCTGAGGAACCCCGACGCCAGCGGAAGCCTCGCGAGCAGGCTCACCCCGGCCTCCTGGGCGGCCGGCACCAGCTCCTTCTCGAACTCGGTGCGATGCATCAGGTTGTACTCCACGAGCGCCGCGCGGATCGGTGTCAGACCCTCCGACGCCGCGAGGCCCTGCAACTCCCGCAGCCGTGCTGGGCCGAAATTCGCGAACGACAGATGCCGAACGCGACCCTCGCCGATCAGCTCGGCCACCGCCTCGAACGACTCCTGCGGATGAGGGGGAAGAAGGTCGCCGTCGAAGGAGAGCAGGTCGACGTAGTCGGTCCGCAGGCGCTCGAGCGACGCGGTCAGCGAGACCCGGATGGCGGAGCGGGTCAGACCGGGATGATCCGGGTGCCTGCCCACCTTGGTGGCCACGAACACCGACGAGCGCCGCACGGTCTTCAGCCACTCCCCGATCATGATCTCGCTGCGGCCGGCGGCGTAGTGATCGGCGGTGCTGATCAGGTTTCCCCCCAGCTGACCGAACTCACTGAGCACCTCGCGCGCGCGATCGGGCCCGGTCACCCACCCGAGGACGCACCCGTCGAACGCGATGGGGAACACCCGCATGTCCGTGCCGGCGATGACCCGCGGCGGGAGCGTCGGCTCCGTCTGGTATTCCGATGCGATGGTCACGCCGAGTCTCCTGTGCCGATTTTCGTTCACGCTAACCCGGGCGGGGGGATCGCCGATGCCCCTTGACAGGACGCCCGCTTTCCGCGACATTCGCGCGGCACAGGATTAGCGTGAAACCGTGACCAACGATCCGAACTGGAAATTGCGCGACGTCCCGTCGTTCGCGCTGGAGAGTCCTGACGTCGCATCGGGAGCGGTTCTCCCGCAGTGGGCACGTTCCGGCATCGCGGGTGCCGGTGGCGACGACCGCTCCCCCGAACTGCGCTGGAGCGGCGCCCCGGCCGAGACCAAGAGCTTCGCCGTGCAGGTGTTCGATCCGGACGCACCCACCTCGAGCGGATGGTGGCACTGGGCGGTGGCGAATCTGCCGACGTCGACCACCTTCCTGCCGCAGAACGCGGGCCATCCGGATGCGGCCCTGCTGCCCGCGGGTGCCGTCACGGTTGCGAACGAGCTGCGTCTGCGGCGCTACATGGGAGCCGCACCTCCTCCCGGGCACGGGCCGCACCGCTACTTCTTCACCGTCACCGCGCTCGACGTCGAGAGCCTCGAGCTCGACGCCGATGCGACGCCCGGGTTGCTCGGCTTCCTGATGTTCGACCACGCGATCGCCCGAGCGCAGTTCACCGCGATCAGCGAGACTCCCGCAGAGGCCAACGAATAGGCAGCGTCGATCGTCTTAGTAGGTAGGAGGTCCACATGACCGCAGGTACCGAGTTCTCCCGCACCGACACGTCTGCGGCTCTGCCGCGCTGGCTGACGCTCGTTCTGGCCGGCGTGGGCACCCTGATCGCCATCGGAGTGCTGTGGTCGCTGGCGCCCGCCGCGAGCTGCGGCGGTGGCGTCGTGGGCATCTACAGCGACGGCATCCTGCCCGGGCCCCAGCCGTGCGGCGACGGAGGCACCGTGCCCGCCCTGGTGACCGCCGGCATCCTGCTGGCGCTTCTCGCGGCCGTGTTCGTCGTCGCCTTCACCGTGATACGCAATAGGGGGCGTGTGCTGCTCATCCTGGGCGGCACGATGCTGCTCGTGCTGGTCATCGGGCTGCTGGCGACCGTGTTCGCCGCGAACGCCGCCCCGCCGGTCATCTACTACTGAGCTCATCTACTACTGAGCTCATCTACTACTGAGCTCATCTACTACTGAGCTCATCTACTACTGAGCTCATCTACTCCTGACCGGATGCGAACAGGGTGCCGCCCGAAGGCGACACCCTGTTCGTCTGACTGTGTGACTAGCCCTCGGCGGGGCCGTCCGGCCCGTCGGAAGCGGCAGCCGACGAGTCGGTGTC
>JAODAS010000220.1 GCA_025463555.1 Schumannella sp. | reverse complement strand
GAGGTGCACCGACACGCAAGACACCGTGACCGGGGAGAGCCTGGATCCGACCCCTTCACCGAGCGGGTGATTTCGATACCCCGCTTCGCGGCTACTCACTCCGAGTGGGTGATTTCGATACGCCGCTTCGCGGCTACTCAATCTCCGAGCGGGTGATTTCGATACGCCGCTTCGCGGCTACTCAATCAGCGGGTCGTCTCTAGGCCCAGCTCGATCAGTTCGGTGATCAGGTCGGGGTAGCTGAGGCCCGAGGCCAGCCAGCACGCCGGGAACATCGAGATCGGCGTGAAGCCCGGCATGGTGTTGATCTCGTTGACGATGAAGTCGGTGCCGGTGAAGAAGAAGTCGACCCGAGCCAGGCCTCGTCCGCCGATCGCGTCGAACGCGTGGGCGGCGATGCGCTGCATCTCCGACAGCTCCTGCGGCTGCAGGTCCGCGGGGCAGACCAGCTCGATGCCGGGGGCGTCACGGTACTTCGCGTCGAAGTCGTAGAACTCCCGGCCGGTCATCACGATCTCGCCTGCCACGCTCACGCGTGTCGGACCCTCGTCACGCCCCTGCAGCACCGCGCACTCGACCTCACGGCCCGCGATGCCCGATTCGATCAGCACCGTGTGATCTTCGGCGAACGCGATGTCGAGTGCCGCATCGAGCTCGTCCCACTCGTGCACCTTGCTGACGCCGACGCTCGAGCCGGCGCGTGCCGGCTTCACGAACGCAGGCAGGCCGAGCCCCTTGATGCGGCGGTCCCAGAGTTCCGGATCGCGGGCCAGCTGAGCGCGGGAGACCGTCACCCAGGGAGCCACCGACACCCCCGCCGCCTGCAGCACCGACTTCGTGAAGTGCTTGTCCATGCCGAGCGCCGACGCGAGCACACCGTTTCCGACGTAGGGCAGTGCCAGCAGTTCGAGCAGACCCTGGATGGTGCCGTCCTCGCCGAACGGGCCGTGCAAGATCGGGAACGCGACGTCGATGTCGCCGAGGGAGCTCTGCGTCCCATCCGCCCCCGTCACCGTGAACTCACGGCTCGTCGCCGACTCGGGGAAGTGCACGCGAGAACCGTTGTCGGTCAGCTCGGGCAGCGTCGTGCCGAGGGTGAACGCGCGGACCGTCTCGTCGTCCTCCAGGGTGAACGCGCCGTCACGCGTGATGCCGATGGGGACCACGTCGAAGCGCGAGCGATCGATCGCACCGAGAACGCCGCCGGCCGTTGCGCAGCTGATCGAGTGCTCGCTGGAGCGGCCGCCGAACAGCAGGGCGACGCGGATCATGGGCGGGGACTCCTTGGCGGGATGTGGTTTCGGTACGCGGCTGTGCCGCTACTACTCAACCACCGGCGAGAGGTCACTCGCCCTGGGGTTCGTGCGTATCGGTGGTCAGATGCGGCGCGAGGTCTCGCGGATTCAGCGTACCGGCCAGCACCTCGGCGACCTGGCTGACGATCGGCATCTCGACGCCCTTCGATCCGGCCAGCTCGAGGATCGGGGCCACCGATGCCAGGCCCTCCGCCGTCTGGTTCATCTGGGCGATGACCTCCTGGAACGCATACCCCTGACCCAGCAGCCGGCCGGCGGTGTTGTTGCGCGACAGCGGTGATTCGCAGGTGGCGATGAGGTCGCCGAGACCGGCCAGCCCGCTCAGGGTCTCGGGCCGCGCACCGAACGCGACCGCGAAATCCGTCATCTCGACGAGTCCCCGGGTGATGATCGAGGCTTTCGTGTTCTCGCCGTAGCCGACACCGTCGACGATGCCGATGGCGACCGCGATCAGGTTCTTGAGCACCCCGCCGAACTCGGTGCCGATGACATCGGTGTTGACGAAGCTGCGGAAGTACGGGTTCGTCGCGATGACGGCGACGGCGGATGCGGTGGCCAGGACCGTCGAGGACACGACCGCGGCGGTGGGCTGCTCCTTCGCGATCTCGAGCGCCAGGTTCGGGCCGGAGACCACGGCGATGCGCTCGGGGCCGATCTCGAGCTCCTGGGCGATCACCTCGCTCATGCGCTGCCGGGTGCTCATCTCGACGCCCTTCATCAGCGACACGACGATCGCGTCGGAAGGGATGAGCTCGCGGATGATGCGCAGGTTCTCACGCAGCGACTGGCTGGGCACGCTCAGGTAGACCTGCTCGGCGCCCTCGAGCACCTCGGGCAGGCGGCTGCTGGCGGAGATGCCGCGCGGCAGGTTGATCCCCGGCAGGTAGTCGGAGTTGCGTCGCGACTGCATGATCTCGCGTGCCAGCTCGGGACGTCGCGCCCAGACGGCGACGCGGGATCCCCCGTCGGCGAGGATCTTCGCGAACGTGGTGCCCCAGGACCCGGCACCGATCACCGCCACATGCGGGACGCCCACGAACGGCAGCTGCATCGTCTTGACCTCGTCGCCCGGCGTCACCTGGTCATTCTGTCAGGGTCGCGCCGGGCCGGGCGGCACCCCGTCTCGGCTACCCTGGCCGCATGGCCAGAGCGCGGGCGGCGACCGGCAGGCCCGCCGGAGCGGTCGCCGAGTTCTTCCTCGGGTTCGCCACCCTGTTCCGCGGGTTCGGGCTGTGGAGGCGCCGACCCGATCTCATGCTGCTCGGACTGCTCCCGGCGGCGATCGTCGGCGCGGGGCTGACGGCGCTGCTGATCCTGATCCTCGCCGGTGGCGACGGGTTCATCGGCTGGGCCACCCCGTTCGCAGACGACTGGGATCCCGCTCTGCGCGGCCTGTTCCGGATCGCCCTGGCGCTGGGACTGCTCGCCGGGTTCCTCGTGATCGCCGTGTTCGCGTTCACCGCCCTGACGCTTCTGGTCGGCGACTGGTTCTATGAGCGCATCTGGCGGGCGATCGAGGATCAGCTCGGCGGCTTCGTGCCCGCCGAGGAGCCGGGGTTCTGGCGCGCTGCGGGCGACGCCGTGCGGCTGGTGTTCCGGGCGATCTTGACCGCACTGATGCTCGCGCTGATCGGCCTGATCCCGGTGGTCGGCACGGTGCTCGCGGCCGTGCTGGGTGTGTTGTTCGCGGGGCGCATCCTCGCGCTCGAGCTCACCGCCCGTCCGCTGGAGAAACGCGGCATGGCCAGGCGCCAGCGGCTCGCCGTGCTGCGCATCCGGTCCCCGCGCGTACTCGGGTTCGGGGTGGCGACGTACCTGTGCTTCCTGGTGCCGCTTGGCGCGGTGGTGGTGATGCCGGCGGCGGTCGCCGGTGCGACCGTGCTGGCGCGCGAGGCGCTGGTGCAGGCCGAGGGAACTCAGGCCGTGGCTGCTCCGACCGGCTGACGTGTCGCCGCGAGGCCGCGGTCGAGGTCGGCGATGAGGTCTTCGTAGCCCTCCAAGCCGATCGACAGGCGCACGAGCGCCTGGTCGGGTTTCGCCTCCGTCGTGACGGGCCGATGCGTGAGCGCAGCGGGATGCTGCAGCAGCGACTCGACGCCGCCGAGCGACACGGCGTGGGTGAACATGCGCACCCCCGAGGTGAATGCCACCGCCGCGTCGTATCCGCCGCGCAGCGTGATCGAGATCATCGCGCCGGTCCCACGCATCTGGGTCTGGAGCAGACCGCGCGGGTCGCCGTCCAACCCCGGGTAGTAGACACTCTCGACCGCGGGATGGCCGCTCAGCCATTCGGCGACCCGGACCGCCGTCGCCTGCTGCGCGCGCATCCGGATCGGGAGGGTCGCGAGACCCCGATGCAGCAGATACGCACCCAGCGGATGCAGCAGCGCGCCCGTGATGGCGCGAACCCGTCGCAGGGCCTCGGCGCGCTCTTCGCTGGTCGCGATGACGCCGCCGATCACGTCGCCGTGTCCGCCGAGGTACTTGGTCGCGCTGTGCAGCGACATGGATGCGCCCAGAGCCACCGGGTTCTGCAGCAACGGCGTCGCGAAGGTGTTGTCGACCACGACCGGCACAGATCCGGCCTGGCGCACGACCCCGGCGATGTCGACCAGCTCGAGCGACGGGTTGCCCGGTGACTCGATGACGACCATCCCGGTGTCGTCGCGCATCGCCCCGGCGACCTCGTGCTCGAGGACGAAGCTGGTCTCGACGCCGAGCAGCCCCGAGTCGAGCAGGTGATCGGTGCCGCCGTAGAGAGGGCGCACCGCCACAACGTGGCGCTTCGGTCCCGTGCCGCCCTGCCCACCGGCGGCCGCGTCCATCGAGTTCGCCAGGATCGCCGCGGTCATGGCCGCCATGCCCGACGAGAACGCGACAGCGGCCTCGGTGCCTTCCAGCCGCGCGAGGGCGGACTCGAAGCGCGCCACGGTCGGGTTCCACAACCGGGCGTACACGTTCGAGCCGCCCTCGGGCGGCCGCCCACCGGTCGCCATCGCCTCATACGAATCGCCGCCGCGCTCGATATCGGGCAGCGGGTTCGTGGTCGAGAGGTCGATCGGCAGGGCGTGGACGCCGAGCGATTCGAGATCCTCGCGTCCGGCGTGCACGGCCAGGGAGTCACCGTTGACGTAGTCCATGTCCTCCAGAGTGAACGACGACGCGACCCGATGCCACGGCGGCTGCGTTTCGTGCAACAATCGACTCAACATCGGCGGTTTTCGCTCACGCGACCGCGAACCCTCGGGAGCACCCTTGCCGAACGCGCAACTCGATGACACCGATCTGGCCATCCTGCGAGCCCTCGCCGCCGACAGCGCGCTCAGCAACAAGGCCCTGGCGGCGCGACTCGGCCTGCCGGAATCCACCTGCGCGTACCGTGTCCGCGCGCTGCGCGAGAGCGGCGTGATCGCCGGCGACAACGTGCGGCTCGACCTGCCGGCGCTCGGCTACCCGATCCAGGCGGTGATCAAAGTGCGGCTCGGCAGCCACGGCGCGGAGCACGTGAACGCCCTCTACGACGACCTGGTCCGCATCCCCGGCGTGCTGGAGGCGATCCACGTGGCCGGCGCCGACGACTTCCACCTGCACGTCGCCGTGCCGAGCCCGGAGGCGCTGCGCGACCTGGTGCTGCAGCACATCACCATCCACCGGGTCGTGCGGCAGACGGAGACCCAGCTGATCTTCGAGACGCGTCGCGGGGTCGGGGTGCTGGGCTAGGAACCGGGGTCGATCCGGCCGAACTCGCTCTGCCCGTGGGCTGCCGGATCCCAGCGGGGACCGGACGGCGCCTTCTCGTCGCGCAACTGCTCGAGCAGCCCCGTGATCGCATCCATCATCAGCTCGGTCGCGGCCGCGAGCGCCTTCGGCGACTCGTGCTTGCCGAGCCACGGGCTCAGGTCGAGCGGCTCGCCGAGGATCACCTCGACGTCTTTGCGCGGGAACAGGCTGATGCGCTTCGACCAGCGCGGCAGGACCCGCTGCGCTCCCCAGCTCGCGGCCGGGATCACCGGGATGCCGTGCTGCAGCGCCAGGCGCGCAGCCCCGTACTTGCCGCGCATCGGCCACATGTCCGGCTCGCGGGTGAGCGTGCCCTCGGGATATATCACGAGGGCGTGGCCCTTG
>JAODAS010000189.1 GCA_025463555.1 Schumannella sp. | reverse complement strand
CGACCGCGGTGGCCGACACCACGCGGCCCGCGACGCGCATCCGGTGCACGCGTTCGAGACCGGATGCCGCGGGCACCCAACCCTGGAACACCTGCAGCAGGGGGGACATGGCCATGGCCACGAACTTTCCGAGCCGGTCGGCGAGCACGAACATCGGCAGCAGCACGGGCGAGAAGAGGGCGATGATCGCAAGGGCGGCGGGGACGTAGGCGGCGAGCAGTCCCGTTGCGACGACGCCGTGCCGCTGATCGAGCAGGCTGCGCCGGATGCGGGACCAGCGGGCAGCGCCGCGCACGTCGAGCTGCCGGCCGCGGAAGATCGCCGCGGACGAGACCAGCAGTGCCGCGAGAGCCCCGGCCAGCTGACAGAGGGCGAAGAGCAGCAGATGCCCCGTGACGGCGAGCGCCACCACCCCGGCGACCGTGCCGGATACCCGCGGAACGGTGTCGAGCAGCAGGAAGCGGTCGGGCCGGCTCTCGCCCGTGAAGTACCAGTTCGCCGATGCCCCTGCGACCGTCATCGCGGTTCCGGCGAGGAACGCGACCGGCTTCTCGTGCGGCACGATCGCGAAGGTCACCGCTGCCTGGATGAGCAGCAGCGGTACCAGCAGAACCCCGCGGGCGAACAGCGAGTCGAGGAACATGGCCGGCCGGCTGCCGGGGTCGGCGACGGCGATCGTGACGGGCCCGGTGAGACCCCAGCCGAAGATGGTCAGGACGCCGAAGGACGCGCCGATCGACTGGCCGGTCGCCATGGACGCCCACGGCTCCGCACCGACGACGGCCACGATCACCGGGATCGACACCAGGCTGACGACGCCGTTCAGCACGACGGACAGGCCGAACAGGCCGAGTCCGCGCGACCGGCTGCCGATGAGGCGGCTCAGCGACCAGGTGCTCACGAGCGACCCGCGGGAACACCCACCGGGAAGGCCTGCTCGGTCAGATCGAGCACGTCGCGCAGCATCGCCGAACGCACCTGCGCCCCGAACAGCGAGTGGTCGCCGAACGGGTAGTCGGTGACGCGGAGGTCGGCTCCGCGGCGGCGGAGCCGGGCGACTGCTCCGGGACCGCGGTGGTGCGCGAAGTTGTCGGTGTCCTCGGGGGTCAGCATGAGGGCGACGACGCTTCCGGGCTGGCGGGTCGCGGGGCCGAGCAGCGTCTCGGGGTCGTGGAACAACTGCAGCCGGGCCGCGATGCGCCACAGCCACCCGGGCGTGTGCTTGCGGATCCGCGCCTTGAGGTCGCGGAACGGGATGCGCCCGGCCTGGTCGAGCGCGGCGAGTTCGGCATAGCCTCCGGCCGGCAACCCGTGCAGCTTGAAGTAGGTGGGACTGAGCAGCACCGTCAGCTTCGTCGGGTGCCGGTCGGCGATGCGTGCCGCGACCCAGGCGCCCGAGCACAGGCCGACGTGTGCCGTGGGGGCGTCGCCGACGACCTCGCGGACCAGCGCGTCGACGTCGTCGATCCACTCCTCCGCGAAGATCAGGTTGGGTTCGCCGATTCGCACGAGGGTGCTGTCCCCGGTGCCGCGGCGGTCGAACCGGATGGCGCGCGTGCCACGTGCGGCGAGGGCACGTGCCGCGATCACCTGGAAGCGCCCGGGACCGACCCGGTGCTCGGCGGAGCCCGGTTGCAGCACGGTCACGCCGCCGAGATCGTCGTGCGCGTCGGCACGAGCGGTCTCGATCACGAAGAGCCGCTCCGGCCCGACACGCAGCAGCCGCTCGACGATCGCGCCGCCGTCCGGTGCGTAGCCGACGGTCGCCTCGTGCTGGATGTCGGGCCGCACGGCGAGCCGGTCGTGCGGCAGTCGCGCGTCGACCCAGTCCACGATCGTCCCGATCGTCTCGGCCGGCAGCACGGCGAGCGCGCTCGCCGCCTCGATCCATTCCGCGTGCCCGTCGATGGGATGCAGTTCCGAGCCGGGCGGCAGCTCCGCGGCGAACCTCTCCACGGCGGGAGACGTCAGCTCGGCGCGTCGCACGAGCGCCAGCGTGTCCAGCGGAAGGGGCGTGAGCTGCACGCCTTCGAGCCATTCGACGGCGCCGGGGTGCAACGTCAGCGACAGCAGGGTGAGTCGTTCCGGATCGGTCGCCGGCTCGCCGACGGTCAGGTCGAAGAGCGAGCGCTGCCGGCGCAGGAACCGGTGGCCGGAGAGCGGGGCGTCCCAGAGCACGAGGCCTTCGAGGTCGACGCCCATCGAATCCCGGATCCGCCGGGCCGCCTCTGCCGCGAGAAGTCCTCCCGCTGCGAGACCGGCGAGCACGATGCGCTCGACCCCGGCGTCGCGCAGGGCGCGCACCGCATCGGTGACGGTCGCGATCCACCGCTCGCCGGCATCCGGAGCCGCGGTCTCGCCGCTGGCGTCGCCCTCACCGCGGTAGTCGAAGCGCAGCGACGCGATGCCGCGCTGCTCGAGCTGCTGGCTCAGCAGCCGCAGCCCGCGGTACCCCAGCACCTGTTCGTAGCCGAGCGGGGGGCAGATGACGACGCCCCCGCGCGCGCCGCCGTCGGGCACGTGCAGGAATCCGAGGCTCGGGGCCTCCGGGTCGCCGAACCAGGTGTCGTGCTGCATTCCTACAGCCCCAGCTGTGCGCGCACGGCGAGCGGCCAGCGGGCGACATCGAGCCCGTGCGTGCGGAGCAGCGCGAGCGTCGTGCGCTCCATCCCGAAGGCGAGGCATGCCCCGTGGGCGATCTCGCCGTCGCTGGTGCGGATGCCGAACGCCGCCGTCAGATGATCGCGCTGGCAGTTGGCGCTCGCGATCGCGGTGCCCTCGTGCAGCCGGTGCCCATCAGAGTCGGTGTACATCGGCACGGTGATCTCGATCTTCAGGTTCTCGCGCAGCTGCGCGCTCACCAGCATCTTGCCGGCGCGGCCGAAGAACGGGTCGTTCGCGGCGACGGCGTCGACGGGCAGGCCGAGCGAGCCGAGGGTCTCGAGCGCGCGGTCCAGCCAGCGGTCGCGGTACTGCTGCGCGCCGTCCGGGTCGCCGACGTAGACGAACTCGTGCATGCGGAACGACTGCATCCGCATGGGGTCGAGGCTCGGCTCGTGCCGGAACCCGTAGCCGAAGATGTCGAACATCCCACCGCCCTCGGGCAGCCGGCCCTCGAGCGTGGCGTACAGCGGATGGCAGATCGCGTTGGTGAGCACCACATCGGACGGGGTGAGCCAGCCGTCCCAGGCGCGGCCGCCCTCGCGCGCGGCGAGCAGTTCGCGGTGCTCGCGGTCGCCGGCCTCGAAGCTCGACACGATGCCGGCGAGGTCGGGGAACGAGGCGATGTAGTCCGTGCGCTCGAAGTCCGCACGCGGGTACACCGGCGGGAACCGCACGGTCGTCGCGCCGAGCGGCGCCGCCATCTCGGTGAGCACCCCGTCGAGCCCCGCGAGGATCGCCTCGAACGTGCCCGAGCGGCCGTAGATGCCGGCGGATGCGGTGCCGATCAGTAGGCCCGCGTCGAGCAACTCGTTCCTGAAGGCCATCCGGGCCTCATCCAGAGCGGTGGTGGATTCGGTCAGTGTCATGTCAGATCCCCTTCTGAACCAGGATCAGCTGCGCCGTGTGCGCGGTGATGCGGTCGTTGTGCACCATCAGCGCGGCACCCTGCGCGTCGCGGAACAGTCGCGCGACGCTGTACTGCCCGTCGTTGCGGAAACCCGAGATGCCGGTGATGCGCAGGGCACCCGCGACGATCTCGGCGACCGCCTCGGAGGCGGTGACCTTGAGGTTGTTCATGCTCACCATGAAGCCGACCTGCCCCAGCGCCGCACGGTCGTCGGCGCGCTCGTCGAACTCCCGGGCCGCACTCGTCACGAGCAGCTCCAGCGACTCGAGCTGCGCGACCAGCTTCACCAGCGCGGTCGCTCCGGGGGGAGTGGTGCCGATGCTCTTGCGAGCCGCCGACCTCACGTACCGGCGCGCGGTGTCGACCGCTGCCCGTGACATCCCGAGCCAGACGCCCGCCCAGAGAACGTGCGACACCGGCAGCATGGTCTCGGCGGAGATCTCTTCGTACGGAGTCGGCACCACGCGCTCGGCGGCGGTGTCGGCGGTCAGCAGGAACCCGCGGCTGTTGGTGCCGCGCAGGCCGAGAGTGTCCCAGGTGCCCGAGGGCTCGAGGGTGAGCGCGTCGCTGTCGCACGCGACCAGGACCTGGTCGCTGGGAGCCGCGTCGGCGTCGCGTCGCGCGGTGGCGAGAACCAGGTCGGCCTGCTCGCCGTACGAGATGACGGGTGCGTTCTTGACCAGGTGCACCCGGTCGCCGTCGCGATCGACGAAGCATGTGCTCGAGCGCACGTCGCCTCCGATGCCGATCTCGGTCGTGGCCGAGGCCAGCAGCAGCTGCTCCCGCGCGATGCGGGTCGCGAGTGCGGCAAGCGCGGGCGACCCGCCCAGGTGGCGGGTGAGACTCAGCACCTGACTGTGGTGCATCGCGAAGATCATGCCGGTGGACGAGCACGCGGCGCCGAGCTGGGCGGCCACCCCGGCGAGTTCGGCGAGGCTCAGCCCTTCGCCGCCGAGTTCCACGGGGACGGAGGCCCCGAGAAGGCCGGCCTCGGCGAGCGCCGCCATCGCCTCCTCCGGAAAGCGCGCGGCGACATCCACCTCGTCGGCGTGTGCCGCCGCGACCTCGGCGGCGGCTGCCGCGCGGACGTCGAGATCCTGTTCGATCAGCTGGGTGCTCATGCGGCGACCTCCGTCAGGCTCAGCAGTGCGGTGCGCACCGTCGAGATGGTGCAGAACGTGTGCTTAGTCAGCAGCTCGTCGGGGAACTCGATGTCGAAGGCGTCCTCGAGCGCGAGCATGACGTTCACGCTCGCGTGCGACGTCATGCCGGCGGCGTAGAGGTCCGCAGCATCGGTCAGCTCGGCTGCGGGACTGCGCAGCTTGGCGTGGGCGTCGAGCACGGCGCGGATGCGGTCGTCGGGTGTCATGAGCTGCTCCCTGAGGTGAGTTCTCGCTGGGGGTCGCCGTCTGCCGGGATGGCGGCGGCGACAGCCATCGCCATCCCCGCGTCATGGCTGACAGAGATGTCGATGCGGTCGATGCCCTGCGCCGCGGCGAGGTCGGCCGCGCGGCCGCTCAGCACGACGAAGGGCACGCCGTTGCGGCCGGTGCGGACCTCGATCGACTGCCAGGGCACCACCGCCGTGCTCGGCAGCTGCAGCACCTTGATCACGGCCTCCTTGGCCGCGAAACGCCCGGCGAGCCGGTCGAGCAGGCTGGGGCCGGCGCACTGCTCCCGCTCCAGCGGTGTGAACACGCGCGAGAGGTAGCGCTCGCCGAAGACCTCGACGCTCTCGGCGAGATCGGCGATCGGGTGGATGTCGCAGCCGATCCGGATGCTGGGGGCATGTCGGGGGGGTCGGCGACGCAGGGTGCGCAGCATGTCGTGTCCTTCGGGCAGGGGGGAGCCCGATCTCACGATAGGGAGCCGCCGCGCCCCCGTCGCCGGGACCTTCGCCCGAACGAGAGGGTTATCCGCCGGGTTAATCCGGCCCTGTGACAGGCTGTCGTCATGGGCCGGGAGAGCAGGGGACGGCGCCCCCGCCTGAGTGTCCTGATTCCCGCGCGCAACGCCGCCGGCACCGTCGAATCCGCCGTCCGCTCCACCCTCCGTGCCCTGCCCGAGGATGCGGAGGTCCTCGTCCTCGACGACGCGTCGGACGATGGCACGGGCGAGATCGTCCGCCGTATCGGCGACCGACGGGTCACGGTCACCGTCGCCCCCGAGAACCTGGGGATCGCCCGCGGCCTCGCCCTGCTGCTCGACCAGGCCGCCGGCGAGGTGGTCGCCCGGATGGACGCCGACGACGTCTGCCTGCCTGGCCGGTTCCGCGCCCAGCTGCGGGCCCTCGATTCCGGGTTCGGGGGCGGTGGTGCCGACCTCGTGTTCTCCACGTTCCAGGTCATCGGCACCGGACCCCGGCTGCCCGCCCTGCCCATCGGGTTCGGTCCGGAGGCCGGCCGGCTCGCCCTCCTGCTCGATTGCCCGTATCCGCACAGCACCGCTCTGGCGCGGCGAGAACATCTGCTCGACGTCGGGGGGTACCGGCCGTCCGTCGCCGAAGACTACGACCTGTGGTTGCGCGCCGCCGCCGCCGGGTCGCGCGTCGTGCGCCTGGCCCGCGCGGGCATCCTGCTGCGGGTCAGTGCCACCCAGGTCACCGCCGACCCCGCCTATCGCGCGCGCCTGGCCGCCGACGAGCTGGTGGCCGGGTCCTACCGGGCTCTCGCCCGGAAGCTGTGGGGAGTCGATGAGACCCCGTGGCTCCGCGAGCTGTCGTTTCTTCGGCAGGGGCCGCTGACGGCCGTAGGGAAGAGTCTTCTCGAGCCATTCATCCATCGCTTCGTCGCCTCACTCGACCAACTCGGCGGGCTCGAGCGCTGGTACCTGCGCCGTCGTGCCCTGCAAGAACTCGGTATCCGCTCGGGTCGCTGAGCCGGCCACACACACCGCCAGCCCCACCCAGATGAGCGGAACCGACAGGTCGGGAACGGCGATGACGCCCGAGACCAGGACCCCCACCAGCGCCCACCCCGCAGCGATCGCCTCACTGCGCGCCGCCGCGACGAGCGCCACTATCACCAGCACGACGAGCAGAATCGTGCCGACCAGGCCCAGGCAGCTGAGCACGAGGAAGAACAGGCTCGACGGGCGATGGCTGCCCAGGCCGACGCCGAGGCCGGAGGTCTCGAGGAAGATCTGCCACGACCGCTCGTTCGCGAGCCCGCGCGCCAGGTAGCTGAACGACGACGCCTTGCGTTCGGCAGACCCGACCGTGAGGTCGTAGAGCAGCGGCAACTGGGTCAGCCCGAGCGCCAGCAAGCCGGTGCCGCCGATGATCGCCCACGGGCTGACGCCCACCTTCGCGGAGCCCTTCGCGGGCAGGCGCAACGCGCGAACCAGAAGTACCGCAGCGCCCGCCGCGGCGACCACCACGAGGCCGAGCAGGGCGGTCCCGGATGCGTTGGCGATGAATTCCAGGACGACGAGTCCCAGCGCGAGGACCGCCGCGATGCGGGTGCGCGGAGCCGGTCCGCGTAGCAGCCGCACGCCGAAATAGCAGGCCGCCGCGACCAGGTAGAGCCCGAGCACCGACGGCTCGTAGAACGTGCCCGACAGCCGCTCGGGCGTGGCGTACGAGTAGCCCGGCATGTTCTGCAGCAGGGCGTGCGGCCACACCGGCTCCGCCACCATGCGGACCGCTCCCAGCACGAGCGCGACCCAGAGCGCGCTGCCCAGCAGCCGGGTGTCGACCGGGAACAGCCGGCCCGCCATCAGCAGCACGAGCACCCCGAGGGTCAGGTATCCGAGCTGCGCGATGTTGCCGAGCGACGGGGCCAGAAGCGACATGTTGCCGACCTGGCTGTCCACACCCAGGGCCGGATCGAAGACCCGCGTCCCCGCGAAGATGCGCGGGCCCGCGATCGTGATCACGGCTGCCCAGACCACCAGTGCGACGCCCAGCAGATCGGAGGGGAACCGGCGGCGTCCGGCGGCACGGGCTTGGGGCGAGGTGCGCGGGCGTGCGAGCGCCAGAAGCATCGCGGGTGCTCCGAGTACGACGAGCTCGACGACGGCCAGGTAGAAGAGCGGGAAGCCGTTGCCGTCGACGACGATGCCGGCGGTCTGCGGGAAGGCGACGGTGGCGCCGATCACGAGCTGGGTCCAGCGGCGCCGGAACATCCAGACGCCCGCGACCGCGACGACGGTGACGATGCCGAGCACGGTGATCACCTGGTCACCCCCGCGTCCTGCCCGGCCAGGTCGTTGCGCACCCCCACGCGACGAGCGGGGATGCCCGCCCAGATCTCGTAGGGACCCGTGGACCGGCGCAGGACCGCGTTCGCGCCGACGATGCTGCCCTCGGCGACGACGAGCTCCTGCCCGGCCTCGAACAGCACCTTCGCGCCGGCGCCGATCGTGACGTGGTCGCCGATCACGACTCCGCCGCCGAGGTGCGCGACCTGCTGCGGCGGGATCCACGAATCGGAGCGGCCGATGACGACGCCGGGCATCAGGATGATGTGCCGGCCCATGCGCGTCGCGGAATGCACCACGAGCCCCACGGCGCCGTGGGCCAGTTCGACGGGACCCTCGATGCGGATCTCGCGCGGGAACTCGACGCCGAGCAGTTTGAGCGCCAGATAGGCCGGGCGCCCGATTCCCGCACGGCGGCTGATGCGCAGCAGCCGGTCCTGCACGCTCATGCCCGGTCCTCGCTGCCCGAGTAGTCGCGAACCGGCGTGCCGGCGCCGCCGTAGGTCGCGAGCACCCGCTCGCCGTGCACGTCGAAGTCGAGCTCCTGCGCGCGCGCCCTCGCGCCCTCGGCCAGGCGGGATCGCAGCTCTGCGTCCATGAGCCGTTCGAGTCCCGCGCGGATCGATGCCGCATCCGGTGCCACCAGCAGCCCGCTGTGCTCGGGGTCGACGACAGGCGGCGCGGCGATGGTCGTGCTGAGGATCGGCAACCCGGCCAGCACGCCCTCGGCGGCCGCGAGCTGGAAGTTCTCGGGCCAGATCGAGGGCAGCACGAGCGCGGACGCCGCCGCGAGAGCGGTGCGGCGCCCGGTCTCGTCGAGCCAGCCCAGCTTGCGCACCCGGCCGGCGGCGGCAGCGCGGTCGACGTCGGCCTCGAGGGGTCCGGATCCGGCGATCCAGAGCTCCGCTCCGTCGATGCCCTCGCCCCAGGCCTCGAGCAGCAGCCCGACGCCCTTCGTGCCGAGCAGCTTGCCGAGGAAGAGGAACACGACCGGCCCGCTGGTCGAGTAGCCGCGAAGGGGCGTGTCGACCGGCCCGCTGGTCGAGTAGCCGCGAAGCGGCGTGTCGAGACCCCCGCTGGTCGAGTAGCCGCGAAGCGGCGTGTCGAGACCCGCTTGCCGCGCGCCCAGCCGCCACCCGTGCGGTAGCACCGTGGTGCGCTCCGGCAGCTTCAGCCCCCACGCGACGTGCTTCTGCCGCAGCCGTGCACTCGGGAAGACGAGGTGGGCGGATGCCACGGTGCGCGACACGATCGCGGTGCGCACGCGCTGCACGAGCGGCGGGCGCGGTGCCTCCACTCCACGCCGGAGCAGTGTGGTCGAGGTGTCGACCAGCGCGTAGTCGTGCACCGTGAGCACCACCGGCGCGGGAGTCGAGCGCAGCAGGGCGGTTCCCCAGCCGGCCACGCGGTGCACGTGCACCTGATCCCACCCGTCGGCAAGCGCGCGGCGTAGCGCGGGAGCCGTGACAACGCTTCCGGCGAGATCGAGCGCGTGGAACAGGGCCGCAGCCGGCCGGGAGCCCTTGCGGTCCGGCGGGTACGGCCGCCGGCTGCGCACGACGCGCACGCCGAAGCCCTCGGCCGCGAGCTGCGCTTCGACGTCGGGGGAGATCCACCCCGTGATGATGGTGACCTCGTGACCGTGGTCGCGAAGCCACCTGCTCAGTTCGAGGCAGTACTGCTCGGCGCCGCCGAGCGGCGACAGCATCGAGCTCACGACCTGCGCGATCTTCACGACACGCCTCCGCCCGACCCTGAACCGGCCCCTGCCGTTCCCGGTGCCGCGAGCCCCCACCAGTCCGGGCGGACCGGCAGCGGCGCATCCGTGGCGAGGCCGAGGAGGATGCTCGCGGTGCGATCCCACGAGAACCGCGTGATGTTGATGCGCCCGCTGGCGACCAGCCGTTTGCGTTCGCCGGCGTCGAGGGAGTTCACCCGTGCCACCGCATCCTGAGGCCGCGTCGGGTCGAAGTACATGGCACCCTCGCCGGCGACTTCGGGGATCGACGCCCGGTCCGAGGCGATGACCGGGCAGTCCAGGGCCTGAGCCTCGACCAGCGGCAGGCCGAAGCCCTCGTACAGGGACGGGAAGACCAGCGCACGCGCGTTGCGCAGCAGCAGCGCGAGCTCGCCGTCGCTCAGCCGCCCGGCGAGGTGGATGCCGGGGCCGGCGAGAGAGACCTCGTGCGCGAACACGCGGCGGCTTCCGGTCGCGCCGACGACGACCACGGGGATCCCCGCGGCGGCGAGAGCACGCGTCACCGGAGCCAGGTTCTTGCTGGGGGTCAGGTTGCCGACGCACAGCACGTAGTCGTCGATCGCGTGGGCGGCGAGGTCGGTGCTCAGGGTGATGTCGGCGGCGTCGGCACGCGCAACGAACGCGTGCTCGTGCCCGTTCGGCGCGAGGGCGAAGCGCGCCGGATCGACGCCCAGCACGTCCGCCAGCTCACCGCGGCTGAACTCGGAGACCGTCGCCAGGTGCCGCGCGCGGCGCGCCAGCACCCGGTACAGGACCGAGTACCAGAGCACGAACCGGCGCGAGAAGGTGCGGGGATAGCGGGCCGGCGTCACGTCGTGCATGACCACCAGCTGGTCGCGCTTCACGATCGGAGCCGGGCCGGCCAGGTTGAGCAGCATCGAGCCGCGCGCGATCCAGGGAAGCGCGATCTGCTCGAAAGCCATGCCGCGCACGCGCGAGCGCACCGTCCGGCCCGCGGACAGCCAGTCGGGCAGCTCGGCATCGCGGGGAACGACGACGCGCGCCGCCGGGTCGAGGTCGAGCACGCGGCGGGCCACCTCGCCTGCGTAGCGCTGCATCCCGCTCGGCTGCGCGCTCAGCCACTTGCCGTTGATCAGCACCGCCTGCCGGTCGGCCGCGCGGTACGCGGCCTCGAGGGCGCGAGCCTGCCGCTCCGGCGTGTTCGCGGCCAGGCGGCGCTGCCAGGCGGCGAGGTTCGCGTGCCGGGCGGTGTCGCCGCCGTGCAGCAGCTCGTCGGCCGCGGCCGCCATCTGCTCGGGGGTGCTGATCCCGGGGGTCGCGATGGCGCCGGCCATGGTCGGCACCTCACGCGCGATCACCGGGACGCCCAGCTCGATGGCCTCCAGTATCGAGACCGGGAAGCCCTCCCACCGCGCGGTGTGCAGGTAGACGCCCGCCTGGCCGAGCGCCTTGTGCGCATCGAACGAGGACAACCACCCGGTCGCCGGGATCCCCGCGCGCTCGAGACGCAGGCGCGCGATCCGGTCGTCGCCGTCGCCGATCCATCGGGCATCGAGATCGGGGTGCCCGCCACGGCGGAGCTGCAAGATCGCGGCGCGGAAGAAGTCGGGGTCCTTCTGGGCGCCGATCCGCCCCACGCCGACGACCCGGTTCGGGGTGCGGTGCTCCAGCATGGCCAGCGCGGGGATGCGCGCGACGTTCGGCACATAGACGACGCGCGTGGCGGCGCGGAACGGCCAGGCGCGCAGCTTCGAGGCGGTGCGGGCTTCTCCGGGCGAGCAGGCGGCGATCGTGTCGGTGTTGCCGGCGAGCAGGCGCTCCGCCGCGCGGATCGCGAGCCGGACGACCGGGTTCAGGTCGCGCCGCTCGAACGCGAAGCAGTGCGGGCTGTACACGAGACGGCGGTCCGGCCGGCGGCGCAGCGTCGTCCGCACGAACAGCCCGGCGTACGAGGAATGGGCGTGAACGACATCCGGCTGCACCTGTGCGACGCCCAGCCGGATGGCGCGGCGGGCTGCGAGCGCTCCGCCCGGCAGAGCGCCGACGCTGGCGAACGCGTGCTCGTCCTCCGACGAGAACTCGGCCCGCTTCATGCCGCGCAGCAGGTGATGCTCGACCTCGGGAGTCGCGGCGACGAACTGCAGAACGGCGGCGCGGACGCCGGCGCCCCAGCTCTCCGCCACATGCAGGACGACGACCCGATCCGGGTCCGCTGCGTCGGTCATCAGTACGCTCCGTCCGCTCCGACCACGGCACGCGCGGTGCGCAGCAGGATGATGATGTCGTTGGTGATCGACCAGTTCTCGACGTAGTACAGATCCAGGCGGATCGAGTCCTCCCACGACAGGTTCGAGCGGCCGCTGACCTGCCAGAGCCCGCTCATCCCCGGCTTCACGACCAGTCGTCTGCCCGCCTTGGAGTCGTACAGCCGCACCTCGCCATCGCGCTGAGGACGCGGCCCCACCAGGCTCATGTCGCCTCTGATCACGTTCAGCAGCTGGGGCAGCTCGTCCACCGAGTAGCGGCGCAGCACGCGGCCGACGCTCGTCACCCGCGGATCGTCCCGCACCTTGAACAGGGGCCTGTCTCCGGTGCCCTGAGCGGCCAGCAGTTCGGCCAGATGGGCGTCGGCGTCGGTGACCATGCTGCGGAACTTGAGCATGGTGAACGGCTCGCCGGAGAGGCCGATGCGCTCCTGACCGTAGAACACGGGACCCCGTGAGGTGGCCTTCACCAGGACGGCGGTGACCACGAACACCGGCAGCAGGGCGAGCACCAGGCCTCCGCCGAACACGAGGTCGAACGCGCGCTTGGCGAACCGCTTCGGGCCGTCGTAGGAGGGCGTCTCGACGTGGATCAGCGGCAGACCGGAGACCGGGCGGGTGTGGATGCGCGAGCCTGCCACGCCGACCAGCTGCGGTGCGACGACCAGCTGCTGTCCCGGGTCCAGCCGCCAGCTGAGCTCGTTGATGCGGCTCGCCGAGGCGTCCGATCCGACCACGATCACCGTGTCGGGGCTCGCTGCGGCGAGCGTGTTCGAGAAGTCGTCCGCGGCCGCGTAGACGGGCACGTCGTCGAGCACGGCGCGCGTGGGATCGTCGGTGATGACGGCGGCGACGACCCGGTAGCCGGCGTCGGTGCGCAGGGCGAGCGAGTCGATGAGCTCGCGCACCGCCTGGGCGTTGCCGACCAGCAGCACCCGGAACGAGAACTCGCCGCGCCGGCGCCGGGCGTGCAGCCACCGCCGCCACATCCAGCGCGACAGCAGCAGAAGGACGGTTCCGAGCGGGAACGCCGTCACCAGGTAGCCGCGCGCGAAGTCGGTCTGCGTCATCGCTCCGATCACCGCGATCGTGCCGAACAGGGCGAGCGTGGCGTTGATGATGCGCCGGTACTCGGTGGCGTCGGTGCCCAGGATGCGGCTGTCGCGCGAGCCCGCGACGACCAGCGCCAGCATCCAGGCCACCATGAGCGCGACCGAGAAGGTCACGTAGTCGACCCCGAAGTCCGCCGACGTGCTGACCTCGACCCGCGTGAAGCCGAACCACAGCGTGTGCGTGCTGGCCGTCGCCGCGATGACGACCGCGGCATCCGTCAGCGTGACGTACCGCTGGAATCGGCGCACCCAGTGGGTGGCGTGCGCGCGGACGCGCTCGACCGACCATCCCTGCGCTCCGGAGAGCTGCCAGGGGTAGCCGCGGTCAACGGTATGCGTCACGGGGGTCCGTCCTCACCCCACCGGCGGCACTGAGAGGTCGCCGGTGGGGTCATCGGGTCGAGCGGGTTGCTGTTGCGGGGGTACAGCCACCGCACACCGGCGGAACGGGGGGTCTGCCACCAGTGGGGGGGTGCGGCAATGCCCACGCTACGAAGGCCGCGACAGGTGCGCCCCCCGTCCGGGGGCCGGAACCTCGGGCTAACCGCCGACGATGCCGGAGGGGCGTGTCTCGGGTTAAACCGGGGGTTAAGCCCCGGGGATGACCGGCAGCGTGTGGAACAGCACCGGCCGCTCGCCGTAGGCCGCGAGCCGGGCTTCGAGCCCCGCCTTCACGGCGGGCCACTCGTCGATCAGGATCGAGTACACCGCGGAGTCCCGCCAGGTCCCGTCGGCCCGCCGCACGTCACGCCGGACGATCCCCTCGAACTGGGCGCCCAGTTTCAGCATCGCACCGCGGGACCGGGCGTTGCGCTCATCCGCCTGCAGCTTGACCCGGCCGTAGCCGCGCGAGAACGCCAGCCCCAGCATCAGGAGCTTGGTCTCGGGGTTGACCTGGGTCGCCCAGACGCGCGGGTCGTAGCCCGTCCAGCCGATGTGGGCGTGCTCACGCTCCTCGTCGAGGTCTCCGAGGGTCGATGCGCCGACGATCTCGCCGTCGTGCGGGCCTCCGACCAGACGCACCACGAAACGCAGGCTGTCCGGCCCGATCCCGTACGCGGATGCCCACGCGTCGAACGCCTCACGATCCCGCGGCTGCCCGGCCGGACCGCCGCCGTACCCGCCGGCGAAGACCTCCGGGTGCCACAGCGCCGTGAACAGTCCCGGCAGATGCTCGGGCGAGAACGGCTCCAGGCGCACGAAGCGCCCGGCGAGCACGGCGGGTTCGGGTCGCACGGCGGTCACAGCGCCCATCCTTCCATCCAGTACCGTTCAGCCATGAGTTCGACCCCCACCTACTGGACCCCCACCGGCGGTCCCTCGGTGCCGGTGCGCCCGTCGCGCTTCGCGGGCCCGGCCTGGCGCATCCCCGGAGCCATCGCGGCCTGGCTGATGTTCACCTTCTGCTTCACGCTGCTGTACCAGGCCAGCGGCGTGCTGTCCGGCCTCGGCGGTTTCTGCGCCAGCGGCGGGCCCTACGTCATCGAGACGCCATGCCCCGACACGGTCGTCTGGGCTTTCCCCGTCGGGTTCATCGGCGTGGTTCTCTCGTGGGGCATCGGGCTGTACCTTCAGCGCGGGTTCTCGGCACCCGTGATCGTGTGGGGCTGGCCGATCCTGTTCGTCGGCCTCGGCATCCAGTTCTTCTTCATGATCGCCCTCGGCGCCGTGCTGGTCGGGATCCTCTGCGGCACGCTGTTCGTTCTCATGGGACTCGCGCCGCTGGTGTTCGAGCTGCGGGCGGGACCCCGCCGCGTCATCCTGGGCAAGACGAACGTGCGCGACGTGCGCTTCACCGACAAGCCGGGAGCCCCTCGCACGTTCTACGCGTTCGGGCGCGACGATGCCGCCGTGACCGCGGTGCCCACGCCGGGTGACTGGCTGCTCAGCCTTCTGGTGTCGTCCGGGTCGATCGCGGCCGGCGTCGCACTCGGTCTTCTGGTGATGAGTTGAGGAGGAACGCATGAGCCGCTTCGCCAGCCCGCTGTACCGCGTCCTCGGCTCGATCGTGTCGTGGCTGCTGTTCTCGTTGTGCTTCACCTTGCTCTACATGGGCAGCGCGACCGTCATGGGGCTGGGCGGGTTCTGCGCCAGCGGCGGCCCCTACGTGATCCAGACCGAGTGCCCGGATGCCGTGGTCGCCTTCGTGCCGCTCTCCATCTTCGGCGGGCTGGCGGCGGCCGCGATCGGCGCCGTGTTCGCGCAGGGATTCGGCACGCCGCTGGTGTCGTGGGCGTGGCCGATCCTGTTCTGCGGGCTCGGGGCGGCGTTCCTCATCTCATCGGCGGCACCGGGTGGCATCACCTTCCTGATCATCGGCGTGATGTTCGTGATCATGGGCCTCGTGCCGCT
Source organism: Schumannella sp. (assembly GCA_025463555.1). Lineage (GTDB taxonomy): Bacteria > Actinomycetota > Actinomycetes > Actinomycetales > Microbacteriaceae > JBDSKH01. The sequence goes on along the minus strand of JAODAS010000189.1, from coordinate 3,485 downwards.
GGTGCTGGAATGGCGAGCCAGCCCGCAACGGCTGTTCGTCGGCTCGACCACGGCCTCCGACGTGCGGTTCGTCGAAAGCGGCCGTGCTCGGTACTCGCCGACCCAGCTCACCCACTGGGGTGCGCGCGAGTCGGCCGAGCCGGTCGTGGCGCGCGCCGGAGACTGGACCCTCAGCGTGGGGATCCTGCTCGCATCGGCGGGGCTGGGCATCTACCTGGCTCTGCTGCTGTGGGACGCGGCCGGCGGGTGAGGGCGGCCCTGCCGGACCCGCTACTGCCGGACCCGCTATTGCCGGACCCGCTACTCTTCGAGGCGTGACCGACACCGAACACTCGCTCGACAGCCCCCTCTGGCGTGTTCTCGGCTCCGGCGCCTCCTGGCTGATCTTCGCCTTCTCGTTCACGGTGTTCATCCTCGGCATCGTCGGCGTGCTGCAGGTCGGCGGCACCTGCGCCGACGGCGGACCCTACGTGATCGCGGTGCACTGCCCCGAGAACACCGACATCTTCACGATCGGCGGCATCTACGGCGGGCTCGCGGGCGTGTTCATCGCGCTGCTCGTCGCACGCGGGTTCGGCACGCGCCTCGTGGTGCTCGCCTGGCCGATCCTGTTTCTCACGCTGTCGGTGCCGTTCCTGCTGACGGGCTTGCCCTTTCTCGTGATCGGCGTGCTGTTCGTCCTCATGGCGCTGGCACCGCTCGTCATCGAGTGGCGGGCGGCGGGACCGCAGCGGACCTTCCTCGGGATCACCAATCCGGCCGGCACCCGCTTTCGCGAGCGCGATGGTGCGCGCGCCGCGATGATGTCGCCCGGCGCGCCCAATCCGCTCGATGCCGTGCAGCCCACCACGGGCGACTGGACGCTGAGTCTGGGGCTTGCGATCGGCGCCGCGGTGCTCGGGACCGTCCTCGGCGTGCTGGTGTTCAACGCCTCGTGACGCCGACGGGCTGCTGAGGCAGCCGGGCGTGCTTCCGCGGCAGCCGGGCGGGCTTCCGCGGCAGCCGGGCGGGCTTGCGAGGCAGCCGGGCGTGCTTGCGAGGCGGCCGGGCGGTCAGGCGAGCAGGTCGTGCCGGACGACGATGGCGTCGCGGCCCGGGCCGACCCCGATCGCCGAGATGCGCGAGCCCGACATCCCCTCGAGGGCTTCGACGTAGTCCTGCGCGTTCTGCGGCAGATCCGAGAACTCCCGCGCGCCGGTGATGTCCTCATCCCAGCCGGGGAAGTCCTCGTAGATCGGGGTCGCGTGGTGGAAGTCGGTCTGGTTGACCGGGACCTCGTCGAAGCGGGTGCCGTCGACGTCGTACGCGACGCACACCGGGATGCGTTCCAGTCCGGTCAGCACGTCGAGCTTGGTGAGCACGAAGTCGGTGACGCCGTTGATGCGCGCCGCGTACCGCGCGATGGGAGCGTCGTACCAGCCGGTCCGGCGCGGCCGGCCCGTCGTGGTACCGAACTCGAAACCGGCGGCGCGCAGGAACTCGCCCGACTCGTCGAGCAGTTCGGTGGGGAACGGGCCCGACCCCACACGGGTCGTGTACGCCTTGATGACGCCGATGACACGATCGAAGCGGTTGGGCGCGACTCCGGAACCGGTGGCGGCTCCTCCGCTGGTCGCGTTGCTGCTCGTCACGAAGGGGTACGTGCCGTGATCGACGTCGAGCATGGTGGCCTGACCACCCTCGAACAGCACGGTCTTGCCCGCATCCAGTGCCTGATTCAGGATCAGACCCGTGTCGGCCACCATCGGCGCGAGCCGGTCGGCGTACGACAGCAGGTCCGCGACGACCTCGTCCACGCGGATCGCCCGGCGGTTGTAGACCTTGACCAGCAGATGGTTCTTCTGGTCGAGAGCGCCCTCCACCTTCTGGCGCAGGATGTTCTCGTCGAAGAGGTCCTGAATCCGGATGCCGACCCTGTTGATCTTGTCGGCGTACGTCGGGCCGATTCCCCGGCCCGTGGTGCCGATCTGCTTCTTGCCCAGGAACCGCTCGGTCACCTTGTCGATGGTGCGGTGGTACTGGGTGATCACATGCGCGTTCGCGCTGACCAGTAGGCGGCTGACATCGACCCCGCGGGCGGAGAGCGCCGTCAGCTCATCGAAGAGCACTTCGATGTCGACGACGACACCGTTGGCGATGACGGGCACGACGCCCGGGCTCAGGATGCCGGAGGGCAGCAGGTGCAGCGCGTACTTCTCGTCGCCGATGACGACGGTGTGGCCGGCGTTGTTGCCCCCGTTGAACTTCACCACGTAGTCGACGCGACTGCCGAGCAGATCGGTCGCCTTGCCCTTGCCTTCATCGCCCCACTGGGCGCCGATCAGGACGATGGCGGGCATGGTCTTTCTCCCTACGGTGGCGGGTCGGTGGGATTACACCCCAGTCTATTCCGTATGGAATATCTCACCGTGATCGCGTCAGGCCGGGTCGACGATGACGGGGTGCCCGAACTCTTCGCCGCGGCGGACGCGTACGGACTCTCTATCTACCCACCCGAGAACTACCACGCCCTCGACGTGCACGAGTTCGACCGCGACGACGTGCTGCTGCTGGTCGCGCGGGGGGAGAACGGCCGCGCGATCGGGATGGCGGCCCTGGTGCCCGCCGACGGGTACGGGGAGCTGAAGCGGATGTTCGTGCATCCCGATGGCCGGGGAGCCGGCGTCGGACGTGCGCTGCTGGACGCTGTCGAGGCGGCGGCGCTGGCGCGGGGCATCCGGAGCATGCGCCTGGAAACAGGGGAGCCGCAGACGGCGGCGATCGCGCTGTACGAACGTGCAGGCTATGCGCGGATTCCGCCGTTCGGAGAGTATGTGAACGACCCGACGAGCGTCTGCATGGAGAAGCCTCTGGCCGTCTGAGGAGCGCCGCGCATCAGCCGTGCTGCCGGATCCACTCGTGCATGACGATGGCGGCGGCCGCCGCCGCGTTGATGCTGCGCGTGCTGCCGTACTGGCGGATGCTGACCGTGCTGTCCGCGGCGGCGAGCGCGTCCGCGGTCAGACCGGGCCCTTCCTGACCGAACAGCAGGATGGCGTCGGCGGGCAGGGTCGCGGCCGTCACGTCGACACTGCCTTCGATGTTGTCGACGGCCACGATCGGGCGCGCACGCTCGCGGGCCCAGGCGGAGAAGTCGTCGATGGTCGCGTGATGAAGCACGTGCTGGTAGCGGTCGGTGACCATGGCGCCGCGCTTGTTCCACCGCCGGCGGCCGACGATGTGGACGGTGCCCGCCAGGAACGCGTTCGCCGTGCGCACGATGCTGCCGATGTTGAGATCGTGCTGCCAGTTCTCGATCGCGACGTCGAACCCGTGCCGGCGCGAGTCGAGGTCGGCGACGATCGCGTCCATCGTCCAATAGCGGTACGGGTCGACGACGTTCCTGGTGTCGCCGTGCTGCAGCAGCTCGGGGTCGTAGCGCGGGTCGGTCGGCCAGGCGTCGCGGCCACCCGGCCAGGGGCCGACGCCGACCTCGCGCGGCTGGG
>JAODAS010000173.1 GCA_025463555.1 Schumannella sp. | reverse complement strand
TGAGGTCGACGAAGGCCGGCGCGGCCAGGGTGGCGCTGACCCGCTTCGCGAGGATCGCCCGCACCTCGACGATCTTCTCGCCGGTGCCCGGCAGGAAGACCCGGACCTCATCGCCGATCTTGACCGTATGCGCCGGCTTCACCCGGTCGCCGTTGATGCGCACATGGCCGGCCTTGCACAGCGCGGTCGCAGCCGATCGCGTCTTCGCCAGCCGGATCGCCCAGATCCAGCTGTCCACCCGCCCGTCAGCCATCGATCGTGCCCGGCGGCGCCTCCGCGGCGGTCTTCACCCGCTCGACGAGCTCACGCCACGGTCCATCGAGGTCCCGGTCGGGCACTGACGCGGTCCGGCGCCGGCGACGTACTCGCACCTCGATCCTCCACACGAAACGGTCGCGCGCGGCCGGATCGGCGGTATGGGTGCCCCACGGGCACGCGTCGATGAGGTTCAGCCAGTCGTCGGCGTCCCCATCGGGCTCCACCGTCCAGGTGCGCGCGATCCCCGCGAAACCGCCCGAGCGCACCACCAGGATGCGCAGCGGCCTTCCTGCCGGCTCAGCGCGATCCGCCATCCTGCACCACTCCCACTCCGGACCAGCCGGCGCGTACCGCGGCGACCTCGTCCGATTCCTCACCGTACCGCGCGGTGGCGGCCGCCACGGTGGCCGCAGCGAACCCGGCGAAGTCGGTCGTGGGACGCAAGCCCGACCCCAGCGCGTCGTACCAGATCCGTCCCGCGCGATCCCAGGAGTGTCCGCCGAGCTCCGCGGCCATGAGATAGAACGCCCGATTCGGGATGCCCGAGTTCAGGTGCACGCCGCCATCGTCATCGTCGGTCTCGACGTAGTCGTCCATATGCGCGGGCTGAGGGTCTTTGCCCAGCACATCGTCGTCGTACGCGGTGCCGGGCGCCTTCATCGACCGGAGTGCGTCGCCCTCCACCTGATCGGTGAACAGTCCCTGCCCGATCAGCCAGCTCGCCGATTCCGCGTCCTGCCCGAGCGCGTACTGCTCGACCAGGACGCCGAACACGTCGGAGACCGATTCGTTGAGCGCGCCCGACTGCCCCTGGTACACCAGGCCGGCCAGGTACTGGGTGACGCCGTGCGTGAGCTCGTGGCCGATAACTGTCAGGGACGCCGTGAATCGGCCGAAGACCTCACCGTCCCCGTCCCCGAACACCATGCGTTCGCCGTTCCAGAAGGCGTTGTCGTACTGCTTGCCGTAGTGCACGGTCGCATCGAGGGGCAGGCCCGCATCGTCGATCGAGTTGCGCCCGAAGACATCGAAGAACAGGGCGAAGGTGGCTCCGAGACCGTCGTACGCCTCGTTCACGGCGACGTCGGCGCTCGCGTCCTCTCCCTCCGACCGCGCCATCGTGCCGGGCAGACGCTCGGTCTCGCCCGCATCGCTGACGGTGCGGTTCGGTGCCGGGTCGAGTTGCGCGACCAGGTTGTCGTCGGCGTCGATGGTGAGGGTCAGCCTCGCGGCATGGCGCGGCTTGTCGTGGTCGAGCGTCGCGGCGGCCGCGGCGGCCGCGCGCTGAAAACGAGGTTCGTCGAGGCGGGCGATACGAGTCAGCAGGTAGGGGGGGACAATGCCGTGGACCATGCTGTCTACCCTAAGCAACGCCCCGTCATCGTGGACCCCGGGACTTAGGCTGTGGAAATGGCCCGCGCTTCGCACGACTCGTCGGCGCGGCGGCCGCGTGGCCCCGAGGACGCCTGGGTGGAGGGGCCGCAGGGTCGCTACTGGGGCACGTACGGGGCGGCCGGTCTGCTTCTCGCCCACCCGGTCGCCGGGGTGCTGCTGCAACTCCGCGTCGAGTGGAGCCACTTCGGCGGCACCTGGGGGCTTCCCGGCGGTGCCCGTAAGGCGGGCGAGACACCCGAGCAGGCCGCTATCCGCGAGGCGGACGAAGAGGCGTCGGTTCCTCCCGAGGCCGTCCAGATTCTCGGCACGAAGGTCTACGACGTCGGGTACTGGAGTTACACGACCGTCCTTGCCAAGGCATCCCGGCTCTTCGAACCGGTGATGGGAGACGCGGAGAGTTCCGATCTCGCCTGGGTCGCGTTCGCCGGGGTCGCGCAGCTTCCGCTGCATCCGGGCGTGGCCGCGTCGTGGCCCGAGTTGCGCGCGACGCTAGCGACTCTCGACGAGGAGCTCGCCCTCGCGCTGGAGTGATGCCTTCCAGGCGACCAGCCCGCGCACGAGTGCGCTGTCGTCGTCCGCGAGGGTCTCCATGACATCCGCCGGCACCGAGTAGTTCACGGCGACCCAGCCGCGCACGGCCTCGGATCCGTCGCGGGAGAGCTCACGCAGCAGGTCGCATGACGTCGACTCGTTGCGGGCGAGGCACGCGCGCACGCCCTCGTCGGGGTCGCGCGCCAGACGTTCTGCCACGTCGATCGGGGTGTGATAGCTCGAGGCGACGCTCTCGCGGATCTTGGGGTTCGGGTCTTCGGCGAGAAGCCGCAGGCGACGGATCTTCGTCGCGGTCACCGGGGGAGCGGGGTGCAGGCGCGCCGCCTCTTCCGCGCTGAGCATGCTCGGCGCCATCGCCGCCAGCTGCGCCCGCTGTGCCGGGGTGTTGAACCGGATGCAGGACATGGCGCCAGGTTAACCCCGCGCGGCGGGAGCCGCCTGAGGGGCACGCCGCGGAGGCCAGGGGACGACCGCCGAGGTGGTCGCCTGGTAGTCGGCGTACTCCGGGTACTTCGACTTCGTGATGCTCTCGGTGAAGCGCGTCGAGCCGACGAACAGCAGCGTGAGCAGCACGGCGCCCAGAACCGTCCACTGCAGCAGGGAGCCCGCGGCGACCGTGCCGAAGAGGAACAGCACCCACCATTGCGAGATCTCGAAGAAGAAGTTCGGATGCCGCGAGTAACGGAAGAGGCCGGACTGAGCGAAACGATGGCTGGGCTCGCGACCCGCGGCGATCTTGGCGGCCTTCCAGCGGTGGAACTCCCACTGCTGCTGATCGGCGACGGTCTCGCCGGCCAGCAGCACCAGGAACGCGACCGTGAGGGCGAGGTCGAGGGGGCCGAACGGCGTCGGGTTCTCGAACGCCGTCAGGGCAGGCAGGGCGATCAGCACCAGGATCGCGTTCTGGTAGATCACGATGAACAGCACGTTGAAGACCGCGAACTGGGCGCGGCTCATGCGTGAGCGCAGCACCGGCCACCGGTAGTCCTCGTGGCCGTTGTACCCGCCCTTGCGAGCGAAATTGAAGGTCAGCCGTGCGCCCCAGAGCGTCACCAGGCCGGCCATGACATCCAACCGGATGTCGCCCAGACCGGCAGCGATCGCGAACGCCCATACATAGGCGACCGGCACGATCGACCAGAGCCTGTCGACCCACGAGTTGTCCCGCGAGACGAGCGACGCGATCCAGCAGAAGGCGCACACGGCGGCCGCGAGCAGAATGACGACGAGCACCGGAGACATGAGGGTGAGCCTACTGAAACGCGCGGCTAGACTCGGGCGACGACGAGCGGCGAAAGGAGGCGGCGATGCCCAGAGTGAGCGACCGGATCCTGACGATCCCGAACCTGCTCAGCTTCTTCCGCCTGCTCCTGATCCCCGTCTTCCTGATCCTGCTCGTCAACCATCAGTACATCTGGGCTCTCATCGTGCTCGTCGGATCGAGCCTCACCGACTTCGTCGACGGGTACATCGCGCGGCATTTCGACCAGATCAGCCGGATGGGCCAGCTGCTCGATCCGGCGGCGGATCGGCTCTTCATCTTCTCGACGCTGATCGGGCTGGCCTGGACCGGATTCATCCCGTGGTGGCTGGCCGGCGTCATCTTCGGGCGCGAGTTCCTGCTGCTGATCATCGGGGTGATCCTGGCCAACTTCGGTTATGGACCGCTTCCGGTGCACCATCTGGGAAAGATGGGCACCTTCGCATTGCTCACCGCGATGCCGCTGCTCGTCCTCGGCGCGGCGTTTCCCGCGATCGGTTCCGTGACGGACCCGATCGGCTGGGCGGCCGCCCTGTGGGGAGTGTTCCTGTATTGGTGGGCCGGAATCCTGTATGCACTCGAAGCGGGTCGACTGATCCGGATTCCGAGGGATGCACCGCTCACCGCATCCGATAGCCTGGACACCTGAGGGAGGTCTGACGATGGTCGACGCCGGGGATGAGCCCGCCACGCCCGATGCACACCCCGCGCCTGATGCACGGGCGGGGTTCGCATCCGGAGATACGACGGCGCATTTCACCGACGAATTCGTCGCGCAACTCGCGGCTCTGGAGGCGGGGATCTCGCCGGAGGAGCACGAATCGATCGGTGCTCTCCCGTCCGCGTCGGCCCTGCTCATCGTGCGCCGCGGCCCCAACGTCGGTGCGCGCTTCCTGCTCGACGCGGATCTGACGATCGCCGGCCGCCATCCGGACGCCGACATCTTCCTCGACGATGTCACCGTCTCGCGGCGTCACGCCGAGTTCGTGCGTGTCGGCACCGCGTTCCAGGTGCGCGACCTCGGCTCGATGAACGGCACCTACTTCGACGGCGTCCGCATCGAATCCGCTCTGCTCTCCGATGGTGCAGAGGTGCAGGTCGGCAAGTTCCGCCTCACCTTCTACGCCTCGCGCTACGACCTCGCCGCGCAGAGTCGTTGATGGCAGGGGCAACATCGCCGGCGAGGCTGCCGGGTGGTTCCTCACAGCTTGTGAGTTCGACGATGCTCAGCATCGGGCAGGTCCTCGCGAGGCTGAGTCCGGAGTTCCCCGACCTCTCCCCGTCGAAGCTGCGCTTCCTCGAGGAGCGGCAGCTCATCGCCCCGTCCCGCACCGAATCCGGGTATCGCAAGTTCTCGCCCGCGGATCTCGAACGCCTGCGTTTCGTGCTCTCCATGCAGCGGGACTACTACCTCCCGCTCAAGGTGATCCGCGGGTATCTCGACGATCTGGATGCCGGTCGCGAGCCGATCCTGCCCGGCGGCGCGACCGTCGCGGCGCCGTCGATGCTCGCAAGCGACCGCCGGCTCACCCGCGACGAGCTTCTCAAGGAGTCCGGCGCGACTCCGATGCTGCTCAACGACGCCGTGAGCGCATCCCTCGTCGTCGCCGCCGACCACTTCGGTGAGGACACGCTGGCGGTGCTCCGCGCGCTCGTCGAATTGCAGCGCTCCGGCATCGAGCCGCGCCACCTGCGCGGATTCCGTGCATCGGCGGAGCGGGAGCTGGGCCTCATCGAGAGTGCCCTGATCCCCGTCGCTCGTCGCAAGGACGCGTCGAGCAAGGCCAAGGCTGCCGAGATGGCACGTGAGATCGCGGGGCAGCTCGAGGTCGTGCGCTCCAGCCTGATCCGCTCCGCTCTCACCCGTCTCTGAACACTTCCGCGCAACATTCGCGCGACGACACGCCCGGATGTCGTTGGTGGTCCTGTGCTCGCACGGGTACCGTGAGAGCGCACGAGGAGTTCAGCTTCAACCTCAGGTTGAGAGTTAGACCTCGCGTCGGTGGGCGGATAGGGCTGAGGCCCTGAGGAGCGTGTCATGAGTGAAGTAGTGAATCGCAACGAGGAGTCGCGTTACGACCTCGGGCTGCTCTTCACCGACGGCATGCCCGACCTCGACGACACCGCGGGCTACCGTGGCGCGATCGCGGCACGCGCGGCCGGCATCAGCTACCGCCAGCTCGACTACTGGGCGCGCACACAGCTCGTCGAGCCCACGGTGCGCAGCGCGGCAGGCTCGGGATCGCAGCGGCTCTACGGCTTCCGCGACATCCTGGTGCTCAAGCTCGTGAAACGCCTGCTCGACACCGGCATCTCGCTGCAGCAGATCCGCGTCGCGGTGAACCAGCTGCGCGAGGCGGGCATCAACGATCTGGCCCAGACGACTCTGATGTCGGATGGCGCAAGCGTCTACCTGTGCACGTCCGACGACGAGGTCGTCGACCTGGTCAGCCGCGGCCAGGGAGTCTTCGGCATCGCCGTCGGCAAGGTCCTGCGCGAGGTCGAAGCCGAACTCGTCGAACTGGATGCCACCGCGGGCGAAGACCCGTCGGACGAGCTCGCGGCCCGCCGCGCACAGCGCACCGCCTAGCCACTCGGTCAGTTCTACGCCGACGGTCCCGTCGGGAGCGGTCGTCCGCGCCTACGGCGTCGGCTGAGGAGCCGGGAAGTCGAAGCCGGGGATGCCGATCGGCGGTTGCTGCACGGTCGGCTGCTGGGCGGGAGGTTGCTGTGCGGGCCCCAGAGGCTGCTGCTGAGGGGGTGGCTGCTGTGCCGGCGGCTGTTGTGCTGGTGGGTAGGCAGCGGGTTGCTGGGCGGGCTGTTGCTGCGTCGCCGGCTGCTCGGTGGTGGGGTGCTGTACCGGCGGCTGGAAGACCGGCGGCTGGAACACCGGCGCTTGTTCTTCAGGCGCGGCGAACAGGTCCGGCGTCTCATAGACGGGCCCGGTCGTCGCGGATTCGGGGTCGTCGGCCAGACGAGCGGTGCGCAACACACGGTCCAGCAGCTGATCGAAGTTGCGCGCCATCTCTTGCGCGCTCTCGCCTGGCCAGATGTGCAGCGGCTTCGCAGCACCCTGGGCCTGCTGCAGCGAGGTGCGCTCGGGCAGTTGCGGCGAGAGCACGAGGGGACCGAACATGTCGCGCAGCTCTTTGATGCGGAACTGGTGCTCAAGCGACTGGACACGTGCACGGTTGACGATGATGCCGAGCGGCTGCAGGCGCGGCGACAATCCGCGACGGATCTCTTCGATGGCCCGCAGCGCACGGTCCGCAGCGGCCACCGAGAACAGCCCGGGCTCGGTGACGACGGCGACGCGGTCCGACGCCGCCCACGCGGTACGGGTCAGCGCGTTGAGCGACGGTGCGCAGTCGATGAGCACCAGTTCGTAATCCTTCTCGACGTGGGCAAGCGCCTCTTCGAGCTTCCAGATGTCGCGGATGCTGGGGTGCGGTCCGTCGAAATTGATCGCGGACGGCGAGCCGATGAGAACGTCGACGGTGCCGGGACGGCCCTTCGTCCACCCCGAGGGAGCGATCGCCGAACGCACGATCTTCTCTTTCGGGGAGGCCAGCACGTCGGCGACATTGAGGTGGCCGGCGACGGCGATGTCCATGCCCGTGGAGACGTCGGACTGCGGGTCGAGGTCGACCACCAGCGTCGAGATGCCCTTGGAGAACGCAGCGGATGCCAGCCCGAGAGTGACGGTGGTCTTACCCACGCCCCCCTTGAGAGAGCTCACGCTGAGGACATGCACGAATAGGGAGCCTACCGTCAGTAGTCTGAGAGAACCCAACTCACCATGGTCGCCGGTCGGGCGTGTCAGGTGTGCGGGCACGCCACCGCGACCCTGATGCCGAGAGGACCGTATGTTCCGCAAGATCCTGGTGGCCAACCGTGGAGAGATCGCGATCAGAGCGATGCGCGCCGCGTTCGAACTGGGGGCGGCGACCGTCGCGGTGTACCCGTACGAGGACCGCAATTCCCTGCACCGGCTGAAGGCCGATGAGGCCTACCAGATCGGCGAAGAGGGGCACCCGGTCCGGGCGTACCTCGACGTCTCCGAGATCATCCGCGTCGCCAAAGAGAGCGGCGCCGACGCCATCTATCCGGGCTACGGGTTCCTCAGCGAGAACCCCGACCTGGCGCAGGCCGCAGCCGAGAACGGGATCACCTTCATCGGCCCCGGCAGCCACGTGCTCGAGATGGCCGGCAACAAGGTCACCGCCAAGGACCACGCGATCGCGGCCGGCGTCCCCGTGCTCAAGTCGACCCCGGCATCCAACGACATCGAAGAGCTGATCGCGGGGGCCGACGACATCGGATTCCCGGTGTTCGCCAAGGCCGTCGCCGGCGGCGGGGGTCGCGGGATGCGGCGGGTCGACGCCAAGGAAGACCTGCGTGAGGCGCTGGAGGCGGCCATGCGCGAAGCCGACAGCGCCTTCGGCGATCCGACCATGTTCATCGAGCAGGCGGTCGTGCGGCCCAGGCACATCGAGGTGCAGATCCTCGCCGACAGCACCGGCGAGACGGTGCATCTGTTCGAACGCGACTGCTCGGTGCAGCGGCGCCACCAGAAGGTGGTCGAGATCGCGCCTGCACCGAATCTGGACGAGTCGATCCGGCAGGCGATGTACCGCGACGCGATCGCGTTCGCCAAGTCGATCGGCTACGTCAACGCCGGCACGGTGGAGTTCCTTCTCGACACGGCGGGGGAGCGCAAAGGCCAGCACGTCTTCATCGAGATGAACCCGCGCATCCAGGTCGAGCACACCGTCACCGAGGAGGTGACGGACGTCGATCTCGTGCAGTCGCAGATGCGCATCGCGGCGGGCCAGACGCTCGCCGAACTGCACCTGCTGCAGAAGGACCTGCATCTTCGCGGGGCCGCTCTGCAGTGCCGGATCACAACGGAGGACCCCGCCGCCGGTTTCCGCCCCGACACCGGGAAGATCACCACCTACCGCTCCCCGGGCGGCGCCGGCATCCGGCTCGACGGCGGAACGGTGGCGGCGGGCGCGCAGGTCAGTCCGCACTTCGACTCGATGCTGGTGAAGATGACCTGCCGCGGGCGGGACTTCGCGGCAGCCGTGGCACGGGCGCGGCGGGGGCTCGCCGAGTTCCGGCTGCGCGGCGTCACCACGAACATCCCGTTCCTGCAGGCGGTGCTCGAGGATCCCGATTTCGTCGCGGGCGATCTCAGCACCAGTTTCATCGAGGAGCGGCCGTGGCTCGTCCGCGGGCACCCGTCGAAGGACCGCGGCACCAAGCTGCTGAACTGGCTTGCCGACGTGACCGTCAACCAGCCCAACGGTCCCGGCCTCGGCGCGCTGGACCCCGCGGTCAAGCTGCCGGCAGTCGACCTCGACACCCCGGCACCGGATGGGTCGCGCCAGCGTCTGCTCGAACTGGGCCCCGCCGGCTTCGCCGCCGCCCTCCGCGCGCAGACCCCGCTCGCCGTGACCGACACGACGTTCCGCGACGCCCACCAGTCGCTGCTGGCGACCCGGGTGCGCACCAAGGACCTCGTCGCCGTGCTGCCGCATGTCGCCCGGCTCACGCCCGGCCTTCTCAGCGTGGAGGCGTGGGGCGGCGCAACCTACGACGTCGCCCTCCGCTTCCTCGGTGAGGACCCGTGGGAGCGGCTCAGTGCCATGCGCGAGGCGCTGCCGAACATCGCGATCCAGATGCTGCTGCGCGGCCGCAACACCGTCGGCTACACCCCGTACCCGACAGCGGTCACGGACGCGTTCGTCACCGAGGCGACAGCGAGCGGCGTCGACATCTTCCGCATCTTCGACGCCCTGAACGACGTCGACCAGCTGCGCCCGGCGGTCGACGCGGTGCTCGGCACCGGCACCGCGGTCGCCGAGGTCGCCCTGTGCTACACGGGCGACCTGCTCGATCCGGCCGAGGACCTGTACACCCTGGACTACTACCTGCGCCTGGCCGAGCAGATGGTCGATGCCGGGGCCCACATCCTGGCGATCAAGGACATGGCGGGCCTGCTGCGCGCAGGTGCGGCCGAGAAGCTGGTCGGGGCCCTGCGGGAACGCTTCGACCTGCCGGTGCACGTGCACACGCACGACACGGCGGGTGGGCAGCTGGCGACCCTGCTGGCAGCCAGCCGTGCGGGCGCGGACGCCGTCGATGCGGCCAGCGCCCCGATGGCCGGCACCACGAGCCAGCCGAGCCTGTCGGCCCTCATCGCGGCCACCGCGCACACCGAGCGCGATACCGGCATCTCGCTGCAGGCGGTGAGCGACCTCGAGCCCTACTGGGAGGCCGTGCGCAGGGTCTACAAGCCGTTCGAGTCCGGCCTGCCCGGACCGACGGGACGAGTGTACCGGCACGAGATCCCGGGCGGACAGCTCTCCAACCTGCGCCAGCAGGCGATCGCGCTCGGACTCGGCGACCGGTTTGAGGTCATCGAGGATCTGTACGCCGCCGCCAGCGACATCCTGGGCCGTCCACCCAAGGTGACTCCGTCATCCAAGGTCGTCGGCGACCTGGCGCTGGCCCTCGCGGCCGCACATGCCGACCCGAAGGACTTCGAGCAGAACCCGGACAAGTACGACATCCCGGATTCGGTGATCGGCTTCATGGCCGGCGAGCTGGGCGATCTGCCCGGAGGATGGCCCGAGCCGTTCCGCACCAAGGTGCTGAAGGGCCGCAACGTCAAGATCGGCGTGGAGGAGCTGACCGACGACGAGTCGGCCGCCCTGGCCGGCGATTCCGCGACCCGCCGGAAGGCGCTCAACCGGCTGCTGTTCCCCGCGCCCACGCAGGCGTTCGAGCAGGTGCGCGAGACCTACGGCGACCTGTCGGTGCTCGGCACGCCCGACTACCTCTACGGCCTTCAGGCCGGTGTGGAGCACTCTGTCGTGATCGGGCAGGGCGTGAACCTGTTCGTCGGGCTGGAGGCGATCGGCGAGGCGGACGACCGGGGCATGCGCACCGTGATGACGACCCTGAACGGCCAGCTGCGACCCGTGTTCATCCGCGACCGCAGCATCACCGTCGAGAACAAGGCCGCAGAGAAGGCCGACGCCTCCCAGCCCGGTCAGGTCGCCGCTCCGTTCTCGGGTGTCGTCACGCTGAAGGTCGCCGAGGGCGACACCGTCGAGGCCGGTCAGCAGATCGCATCCATCGAGGCCATGAAGATGGAGGCTGCGATCACCACACCGGTGGGCGGCACCATCGCCCGCCTGGCCATCCCGGTCACCCAGCAGGTGGATGCCGGTGATCTCCTGGTGATCGTCGCCCCCTGAGCCCGGTCAGAGCCCCGTGAAATACGATGGGTGGTTGTGACCGACGAGACCCCCGAATTCGTTCTGGACGAGGTTCCCGTGCCCGCGGGGTCGGTGGCTTTGCGCCACGGGACCGTGTCGATCGAGATCCTGCCCGAGCAGGCGATCGCCGCGGGGCAGCAGCACGAGCGGGCGGCGAGGCTCGCGGCGGCGAACGACCCGGGCATCCCACCCCTGCCCGCGGAGCCGAAGCCGACGTCCCGTCATGGCCGCCGCTGGGTGGACCCGGCGACCGCCCCCGCGGAGTTCGAGTACGAACCGTACCTGCGCCCGCGCCCGGGGAGGCGCCCGGCGCCCGAGGGATTCTGGCGCGAGTACGTCTACGGCGTCACGCTGGGCTCGCTGAACCTCGGCGATTCCCGTCCGGTGCGCGCGCGTAAGGCCCTCGACGCACGTATCGCCCGCCCCGTCGGCGACGGTGCGCTGTTCGTGCCGGTGCTCAGCAGCCAGGGCGGGGTCGGCGCCACCACGGTGACGACGCTGCTCGGCATGGCGTTGGCAGAGGGGCGCGACGACCACGTGCTCGCCATCGATGCGCACCCCTCGCGTGGCCTGCTCGCCGAGCGCATCGCCGAGCCGGATGCCGTGGCCGCAGGGGTGCGCGACATCGCCGGGCAGGTCTACCGCATCCGCAACCGCGATGAGCTCGAGAGCCGGATGACGCGGGACCGCACGGGTCTGCGGGTGCTGGCCTCCTCCGCCGACCCGCTCCACGACGGCGTCCTGCGTGATCGCGAATACACGGCGGTCGCCGATCTCGCCGGACGGTTCTATTCGATCGTGCTGACCGACGGGGGGAGCGGGGTCCTCGAGCCGGTCACGCAGGCGGCGCTGCGCCGGGCCGGGGGAATCGTCCTGGTCTCGGGCGGGACCGCCGAGCAGGCTCGGCTGGCTTCGGAGACGGTGAGCTGGCTCGAGCAGCATGACCTGGCTCACCTGGCCGCCGGCGCGGTGGTCGCTCTCAACACCTCGACGCCGGGCACCCGGTACGAGAGCCTCGACGCGATCGAGGCGCACTTCCGGGCGCGGGTTCGCGGCGTCGTGAGGATCCCGTACGACGAGGAGCTGGTGGCCGGAGCGCCGGTACGTTACGGCGCGCTGCGCCCGGACACCCGCGATGCCGCGCGCGACCTCGCCGCTCTGCTGCTCGACGGGCTCGACGGGCTCCACGGGCTCGATGACGGGGATCTCCCCGCCGCCGTTCAGTAGGCATACAGGAGACGCTCATAAATTTGGAGGTTGCGTGCCGAGACCCCGCACGCGAAAGGAGCCAGTTCCATGGCGTCGCTCCGTACCCGACGCCCCGAGGACGTCGGCAAGCCCGATCATGCCCGTAAGCGAGATGCTGGAAAGCCAGATCACCCCGGTAAGCCAGAACATGCCGGTAAGCACCTCGAACCTCTGACGCTCTCCCTCCAGCTGCCCGCCCCCCTCCCCGAAATCCCCGAAGACGAACTCCGCGTCGCGATCGACGATGTCCCGATCAGCCCCGCCGGTTTCGACCCCCTTCCGGCGGACACGCACTCCATCGAGATCCTGACGGAGGAGGTCATCGCCGCAGTCGAGGCCGAGCAGGCGGCACGCGCCGCACGAGAGGCTGCCGCCGCCGATGCGGCCGCCCCGCCGCTTCCCGAGCCGCGCCCGCCGGTGTCACGATACGGCCGCCGCTACTCGGCTCCCCGCGCTTCGGATGCTGCCACGCCGCCTACCGAGGACCGCGCCGGCAAACCGGACAGGGTCCGTAAGCCCGGTAGGCCGCGCACGAAGCCCACGCCCGAGGGCGTCTGGCCGAGGTTCGTGTACGGCGTGACTCTGGGTCTGCTCAACCTGGGCGATTCCGCCGCGGTGCGGGCGCGCAAGGAGCTGGAGGCTCGCATTGCGGGTCCGACGCACGACGGCGCCGCGTTCATCCCGGTGATCAGCCGCAAGGGCGGTGTCGGTGCGACCACGGTGACCACCATCCTCGGGATGGCCCTGGCCGATGTGCGGGACGACGGGGTGCTGGCGGTCGACGCCCACCCCGATCGCGGGACCCTCGCCGACCGTGTCGAGGTCGAGGCGCCCGCCAGCGTCCGCGACTTCGTGCGCCGGGCACACCGCATCGAGTCGCCGGAGCAGCTGGCGAACCTCGTGGCGCACGACCCCACGGGCCTCGATGTTCTCGCCTCCGACACCGATCCCGACCAGTCGCATCCATTCAGTGCCCGTTCATATGG
>JAODAS010000144.1 GCA_025463555.1 Schumannella sp. | reverse complement strand
AGGCCATGCCGTCGTCGGGATCAGTGCGGTTTCGCAGGAGGCGCGCGATCGCGCCGACGCGATGCTGCCCGGCGTGCCGGTGCTCGACGTGCCGACGATCGTCGAGCGCAGCGAGCTCGTGATCCTGGCCGTCCCGGCCGAGCAGCTCGCCGACCTCGTCAGCGGCCTCGCCGCGACGGGCGCCTGGCAGCCGGGGCAGCTCGTGGCGCACACCGCCCCCGGCCTCGGCACCGCGGTGCTCGCCCCCGCGCTGGCGGCGGGCGCGATCCCGCTCGCGATCTCGCCTGCGATGGCGTTCACGGGCACCTCGATCGATCTGGCACGGCTGCGCGAGTCGTGGTGCGCAGTCACCGCTCCGGGCCCGGTGCTGCCGATCGCGCAGGCGCTCGTGGTCGAGATGGGTGCAGAGCCGGTGGTCGTCGCCGACGCCGACCGGGCCGCATACGCGGATGCGCTCGAGGCCGCGAGCAGCTTCTCCAGCGCGGTCGTGACGCAGGCCGCGGCGACCCTCAGGGCCCTGGGGATCGAGCATCCCGGCCGCGTGCTCGGGTCGGTGGTGCGGTCGTCGGTCGAGAACGCGTTGGCTGCCGCGGAGAGCGCCGCCGCGCTCGGTGCACAGAGCTCGGCAGATCCCGGTAGTTGACATCCGGGACGTTGCGGTCATATTCTGATCGGCTCGCCACTCGCGAGTTCCGATCATTCACGAACGAAGGGCAGGCCGTGTCCGAACAGCACGCCACCGGTCACCGCGTCACGCGGTCCCTCGGTATGCCCTGCGGGCGTATCCAGTTCGCCGGAAATCAGCCGGCGAGGGTCTTCGACGACGGGCAGGGGTAGTACGCCCCCGCTCTCCGTTCGAAGGCCGCCCGCGCAAGCGAGGCGGCCTTTCTCTTTGCCACCGACCTGCAGACACATCGGCCCGGCGAGACCGGGCGGTACTTGACAACTCCACAGCGGATGAGATGCCCGGCACAAGCCGGGCGACATCGCCTGATGAGCCGGTGAGATCCCGGCGAAACCGCGCCGCCGTCCCGGCTCGCGGTCGCGATGCACCAGCGCTCGTGGTCCAACGGACACGACAGCGGACTACGGATCCGCGGATGGAGGTTCGATTCCTCCCGAGCGCACGGATGAGGTCAAGCGGCCGGAGGCAGTTGCCCACCCGGTCCCGCGCGACACGGCCTCACCCACGCGCAGGTTCGAGTCCTGCACCCGCCTAGAACGGGCTCTTCGGCTGAGCACCAGGGGGTCCCGCCTCGTGGGCACGTCGATCCGCGGCCCTGCGCGGACGGGACGAATGCAGTGCTTGCGCTGCATGAACGCCCGTCCGACCGCCGCGAACCGATCCACGAGGCGGGCCTCCGTCAGCCCGTCCAGGGAAAACCGACCCCGAGAACTCCAGAAAGGAGACACGAAATGAATGAGAACCGAATCATCGCCACCGCACGTTGGATCACCGTGCGACCGTGGGAGCGCGCCGTCGTGCTCCGCTCCGGGGCGCTCGACCGGACCATGGACGCCGGTCGCCACCGCCGTCGCCGCCACGAGGTGTGGCACATCGTCGACCTGCGTCCGCGCTGGCTGACGCTGGCGACCCAGGAGGTGCTGACCGCCGACGGTCTGCAGGTGCGCGTGACCCCGGTCGCGCTGTTCCGCGTCGTCGACCCGGTGGCCTGGCTGACCGAGGCCGATGAGCCCACTCCGGCGATGTACACGCTGGCACAGCTCGCGCTGCGCGACGCCCTCACGGGCACGGCGCTGGACGAGGTGCTGGCCGCACGGGATGGTCTGCTCGACGAGGCGCGCACGCGTCTCGCGGCAGCCGCGGC
This sequence comes from Schumannella sp., assembly GCA_025463555.1. Lineage (GTDB taxonomy): Bacteria > Actinomycetota > Actinomycetes > Actinomycetales > Microbacteriaceae > JBDSKH01. Next base: position 15,225 of record JAODAS010000144.1, on the reverse strand, counting down.
ACGCCTGGGCGCGGAGCTCCTGGAGTTCCGCGTGCGCGACGTGACGCTGCCGGCCGAGCTGCGGTCCGCCTACTCCGAGACCGCACGGGCTCGGGAGGAGGGTCGCGCGAAGCTCGAGCGCGCTCGTGCCGACGCGGCCGCTCTGCGCTCCATGGCGAACGCTGCGCAGGTGCTCGAGGCGCACCCGGCTCTTCTGGAGCTGCGTGCCATCGACGCCGCCGGCGCTCGTGGTCAGTTCATCTTCCGGATCGGTGATGCCGGTCCGGTGGTCGTGAGCTGACGCCCGCCCGGGCGATCCTGCCCTCCCAGGATCGCCCGGGCATCCACGGCAATGACGCGCCCGGTCGGGTTCGAGTCCCGTCAGTCACCCCATGTCTCATCCGCTGTGGAGTTCGCCATTACGATCTCAAGGTGAGCAGACCCGTCGTGATCGAGACGATCGCCGCCCTGCGCGAGGCTCTCGCGGGCAAGGACGTCGCGTTCGTCCCCACGCTCGGAGCGCTGCACGAGGGGCACATCTCCCTCGTCGAACGGGCGCGGGAGCTGGCCGAGACAGTCGTCGTCTCGATCTTCGTGAACCCGCTGCAGTTCGGTGCGAACGAGGACCTCGCCAAGTACCCGCGCGACCTCGAGGCCGACCTCCAAGCGCTCGAGCAGCACGGGGTGGCATACGTCTTCGCGCCGAGCGTCGACGAGATGTACCCGGATGGCGGCACCCAGATCAAGGTCACCGGCGGCAGGGTCGCCGAGCTGTTCGAGGGACGCTCGCGGCCCGGTCACTTCGACGGCGTGCTCACGGTCGTCGCGAAACTCCTGGGCATCGTCCGGCCGACGCACGTGGTGTTCGGGCAGAAGGACGCGCAGCAGGTGTTCCTGGTGCAGCGCATGGTGCACGACCTGAACATCGCGACGACGGTGGATGTGGCGGAGACCGTGCGCGCATCCGACGGTCTCGCGCTCTCCAGCCGCAACCGGTACCTCGACGGGGATGCCCGCCGGGCCGCGCTCGCGCTCAGCCGTGCGCTGGAAGCGGCTGAGTCATCCGGAGATCGCGGCATCGACGCCGTGCTCGCCGCCGCCCAGTCCGTGCTGATGGGCGAGCCCCTCGTTAAGCTGGACTACCTGAAGGTCGTGGACCCGAAGACCTTCCTGCCGGTCGATGACGGCTACAAGGGCACCGCCCGCGTGATCATCGCGGCGAAGGTCGGCGATACCCGGCTCATCGACAACGACACCCTGTACCTCAACTGACGAACCTGAACTGAGCCCCTCGATGACTGACGCCACGCCCGCCGCGCCGCCTGCCGAGCCGACCGGCGAGGAGATCGCCGAACAGAAGGCGGTGCGTCTCGCCAAGCGCGAGCGGCTGATCGCCGAGGGCGACGCGTACCCGGTGAGCGTTCATCTGACCCACACCATCCCGCAGGTGCGCGCCGAGTGGGGCGACCTCGAAGCGGACGCGACCACGGGAACGACGGTCGCGATCGCGGGGCGTGTGGTCTTCGCCCGCAACACGGGCAAGCTCTGCTTCGCGACCTTGCAGGCGGGCGACGGAACGCGCATCCAGGCGATGCTCTCGCTCGACCGGGTCGGTGAGGACTCGCTGGAGCGCTGGAAAGAGCTCGTCGACCTCGGCGACATCGTGCAGGTCGAGGGTGAGGTCATCTCCTCCAAGCGCGGAGAGCTCAGCGTGCTCGCGGACACCTGGCAGATCGCGTCGAAGGCGGTGATGCCGCTGCCGAACCTGCACAACGAGCTGAGCGATGAGACGCGCGTGCGGCAGCGCTACCTCGACCTGATCTCACGCGAGACCGCGCGGACGACGGTGCGCTCGCGTGCGCTCGCGGTCGCCAGCCTGCGGTCGACCTACGCGAGCCACGGCTACCTCGAGGTCGAGACGCCGATGCTTCAGACGATCCACGGCGGCGCAAGCGCCCGCCCGTTCGTCACGCACTCCAACGCGTTCGACACCGAGCTGTTCCTGCGCATCGCGCCGGAGCTGTTCCTGAAGCGCGCCGTCGTCGGCGGCATCGAGCGGGTCTTCGAGATCAACCGCAACTTCCGCAACGAAGGTGCCGACTCCACCCACAGCCCCGAGTTCGCGATGCTCGAGTCGTACGAGGCGTACGCCGACTACAACCGGATGGCGGACCTCACCCAGGAGCTGGTGCAGAACGCCGCGATGGCCGTCAGTGGTTCGCACGTCGTGACCTGGGCCGACGGGACCGAGTTCGACCTGGGCGGCGAGTGGGCGCGGCTGTCGATGTACGAGTCGCTGTCCGCGGCAGCCGGAGTGGAGGTCACCCCGCAGACGAGCGTGGCCGACCTGCAGAAGCTCGCCGATGCATCCGGTGTCGAGGTCGCGCTGGCCACCCACGGCAAGCTCGTCGAAGAACTCTGGGAGCACTTCGTCAAGGGCCGGCTCGAGAACCCGGTGTTCGTCATGGACTTTCCCGTCGACACCTCGCCGTTGGTCCGAGACCACCGCTCCATTCCCGAGGTGGTCGAGAAGTGGGACCTGTACGTGCGCGGCTTCGAGCTGGCGACCGGGTACTCCGAGCTGGTGGATCCGGTGGTGCAGCGCGAGCGGTTCCTCGAGCAGGCGAAGCAGGGTGCCCGCGGCGACCATGAGGCGATGCGCCTCGACGAGGAGTTCCTGCGCGCGCTGGAGCACGGCATGCCCCCCACCGGCGGCATGGGCATGGGCATCGACCGGCTGCTGATGGCGATCACCGGGCTCGGCATTCGCGAGACCATCCTGTTTCCCCTGGTCAAGTAGGTAGCCTCGAGTCATGTCCCTGCCTCCCGCCCCGTCCGGCAAGCCCAAGCCGAGCGTGCCCTCGTGGCAGCGCATCGCGATCTGGGTGGTCGTGGCCGGCGTCGGGCTCTACCTGGTGATCTCGGGCGTCGTCGGCATCATCGCCAAGGGCGGCTGATGGACCGGCGCAGTTCGCGGCTGATCGCAATCCTCGGGCTGGTCGTCATCGTCGCGGTCGTGCTGATCGTCGTGCTGACCCGCTGACCGGCTTCCCCGCGTACCCTGGAGGCATGCCCACCGACCCGGTCTCTTCCGTGCTGTTCTCGCTGGCGCCGACGATCCTCATCGGGCTGGTGTTCTGGTTCATCATGCGCGCGGTGATCCGGTCGGACCGTGCCGAGCGCGCCGCCTACGCCAAGATCGAGGCGGAGGAGCGGGCGAAGCTCGCTACTCGCGAGGACGAAGCCGCACGTTAGGCAGCACGGGCGCCGGCAGCGCTGACCCGTCATAACCATCGAGGTGGCCGAAGCGGCCGTCGCGTCGCGCGCCGCCGATCACCTCCGCCTGCCACTGCTCCCGAAAGGCGACGACCTCGTCGTGGCTGCGCCCGACGAAGTTCCACCACATCACGATCTGCTCGCCCAGCGGCTCGCCGCCGATCAGCAGCGCGCGCAGCGGCTCGTCACCCGCCTCGATCACGAGTTCGGTGGCGCCCGCAGCGACGAAGCCCAGGTGCGCGGCCGGGACCGCGACGCCCTGCAGGGTCGGTTCACCGGCATCCACCACCAGCCCGTACTCGAAACCGGCGTCGGCCGGGATGCGAACGCGGCCGCCGGCAGGAAGGTCGAGCTGGGCGCCGATGAGCTTGGTGAACGAGGTGACGGTCGAGCCGTGTCCGAGCAGGTCGCCCACGAACACGTGCAGCGTCGCGTCGTCGTGGGTGAACGGCTCGGGCGCGAAGGCCTCGAAGAACGGGGCGGTGCCGCGGGAAGAGCCGGGCAGGGCGATCCAGAGCTGCACGCCGTGCAACTCGCGGGCATCATCCGTCGAGACCTCGGAGTGCTGGATGCCCGCGCCCGCCGTCATCAGATTGACCTGCGCCGGTCGGATGAGGGCATGGTGGCCGGCCGAGTCGCGGTGCTCGATCTCGCCGCGGTAGAGCCAGCTGACCGTCTGCAATCCGGTGTGCGGATGCGGCGGCGTGTCCATGACGCGGGCGTGCGTCGCCGGGGTGGGACCGTACGAATCCACGAAGCACCAGGCGCCCACGAGGGAACGCGCCCGCTGCGGAAGGGTGCGTCGCACCATGAGCGCCCGCGGCCCGCCGAGCGGCACCTCGCGCGGCTCGAGCACCTCGACGCGGCCGGTGGTTGAGTAGCCGTGAAGCGGCGTATCGAAACCCCCTTCACGCTCGCTGAGCAGCACCTCTCGCGGATCCTTCTCGAGGTTGCTCACGGCGCGATCGTATCCCGCGCCCGCCGACGAATGCCGGGGGCGACGACACCTGGATCATCGGCGCAGCGCCCGGGTGACGAAGGTGCCGTCGCCCGCCGAGGTCTCGAGCAGGATGCCGGACTCCCACAGCCGCCGCCTCAGCCGGTCGAGCCCGCCGTACGGGCCCACGTCTGCGGGCGCGCCGTCGTTCGTGATCTGCATCGCGGCGGGCGAGAAGACGAAGTCCACGGCGGTCGCCTGCGAATGCCGCAGCACGTTCGTCGTGACCTCCCGCACCACCAGAGCCGCACGCGGGTTGTCCCAGTCGGCCGGATCCCCGGACGAGGTGACAGCGATTCCCGCGTCGGCGAGCCGGGCGCGCGCGTCGGCGAGCTCCGCTGGAAACGACAGCCGCAGGCCACCCGCGGCGATCTCTTGCACGTTCGCCAGGGTGTCCATCACGAGCGCGTCGGCATCCAGGAGTGCGAGGCGGGCAGCCGTGGGATCAGAGCCCGTCAGCTGCGCGGCCGTCCGGAGCTTGCGGCGCGCCGCGGCGATCGTCTGCGCCTGGATGTCGTGCAGATCCGCTGCGATCCCAGCCCGATCCTGGGCGATCGCGAGCTCGGTCGACTCCGGGGGCGTCGCTTGCCGCTGCGCCGCATCCAGGTGCTCCGTCAGTCCCCAGATGTAGCGATTGACCGCGAACACGAGGAGGAAGCCGAGGAACGAGCCGGCGGCCCACGCCCCGCCGAGAAGCGGTGTCACGTCGCCCACCGTCGCAGCCCGGATGGCCGCCGGTGCGAGCAGGGCGGCGAGCGCGACAGCCGCGAGAAGCCGGCGCGCCGCCAACCGGGAAACCAGAAGCGCGAGCGCACCCGCGATGATGACACCGCCGAGCCTGTCGTCCGCTGCCGCCCCCAGAGCCCACAGCGTGTACCCCGTACCCCCGGCCACGACGACCAGGAACCTCGGCGGACGACGAAGCCAGAACGCGGTCAGCCAGACGGTCGCGGCCGAGGCGACGACGGCGATCGCGAAGCGCGGCATGCCGGTGGTCTGCGCGACGACTGCGGCGCAGTTCAGCGCCATGAGCGTGCAGAGCGCGACGGTCGAATACACGCGGAGGGTGGCGAGGGGGTGGACGTGGACACGTGCCTGCGGCTCCCCGAGCAGTTCCATCCGGTCAGGGTAACGAGCCTTCCCGGTGACACCAGCGAAAAGTCCACAGGACCCGTGTCGGTTCGAGGAAACGCGTGCGGGCGTGACGTTGTGCGTCGTCGTGTGAAGCGAAGTTTCCCTGTGTTGAGCCCCTTTACCGCCCGTGTCGTAACACGTTCGACGCGGCGGTTCGACCGCTCTACGTTTGCCGCAATCCACCCAACCGCAATCCACCCGACACATCCCGTCAAGGAGCCCTCGACCCATGTCCCGCCGCTCTCCCGTCCTTCCCGTCCTCGCCGCCGGCGTGCTCGTCACGCTGACCGGCTGCGTCTCGGCACAGGTCTCCGCCTCGGGTGAACCCGTCGAGGGCGGCACCATCGTGTACGCGCACCAGCAGGAGCCGGCGTGCGTCTTCGGCGGATGGATCGAGCAGGCGTACCTGTCGTATCAGGTGCTCGACAACCTGGTCTCGCTCGACGAGAACCACAAAGTCGTGCCATGGCTCGCGGAGTCGTGGACCGCCTCCGACGACGGCCTCAGCTGGACCTTCACCCTCAAGAAGGGCGTGAAGTTCACGGACGGCACCCCGGTCGACGCCGCTGCGGTGGCCTACAACTTCGACTACTGGGTCAAGGGCGGCAACAGCACCGCCAGCGTCTGGCTGCTCGACTACTTTCAGTCGGCGACGGCGGTCGATGACACCACGGTGCGCGTCGACCTGCTGCGTCCGTATCCGCGCCTGGCCGACAACCTCACCCAGGGCTACTTCGGCATCCAGTCCCAGCATGCTCTGGAGACGAGGACAGAGGAGGAGAACTGCGCAGCGCCCATCGGCTCGGGTGCCTTCATCGTCGACCACTGGGACCGCGGCCAGGAGATCGTGCTGACCCGCAACGACGACTACACCTCGCCCCCGGCAAATGCGCTGCACACCGGCCCGGCTCACGTCGACGAGATCGACTGGAAGTTCGTCCCCGACGCCACCACCCGGGTCGCCGCGCTGCAGAGCCACGAGGTCAGCGCGATCTACGACGTTCCGGCGATCCAGTGGAAGACGCTCGACGATGCCGGTTACCAGCTCGAGAAGTACGTCACGCCGGGGCGCCCGCAGCAGCTGTCGTTCAACACGCAGCTCGGGCCCTTCACGGACGAGCGCGTACGTCAGGCGTTCGCGTACAGCCTCGATCGCCGGCAGATCGTGGAGACGATCGGGCAGGGCGTCATCCCGTTCGAGGGCAACGGCGGCGTCAGCCAGACGACGCCCGGTTACAGCCAGAAGGCGGCCGATGCGTATTCGCTCGACGTCGCCAAGGCGGGCGAACTGCTCGATGCGGCCGGATGGGACCAGACCGACTCGGACGGCTTCCGCACCAAGAACGGCAAGCGGCTGACCGTCGTTCTGCCCTACGGTGCCGGCTCGATCATCAACGCCGACGGCGCCGCGATCCTGCAGGGCGTGAAAGAGCAGGCGAAGGCAACAGGATTCGACGTGTCGCTGGTTCCGGTGCCGCAGAGCGAGCTGTTCTCGGGGGCGTACTCCACGCCCCAGGAGCGGGACATCGCGGTGGGCTACTGGACGGCCGTGACGGCGGGCATCCTCTACATCAACTGGCGCCCGTCGACCGAGGACAAGCCCAACTACAGCAACCAGGCGTTCTACAACGACGACGTGCTCGCGCAGCTGATCCTCGATGCGAACTCGGCCGCCGACATCGACGAGCAGAACGACCTGTACGGCCAGGCGCAGCAGTACATCGCCGACCACGCGCTGGCGATCGGCCTGTACGACCGGCTGAGCACGCTGGCCGTCGACCCGAGCCTGCAGGGTGTCTGGCAGGAGCACGCCCAAGGGGGGCCGACGTTCTATGACGCGTACTTCGTCCGATAGGGGCACGGGCCTGGTGCGGCGGATCGCCGGCCGCACCGGCTCCTCCCTCGTGGTGCTCTGGGGAGCAGCGACCGTCGCCTTCGCGGCCCAGCTGCTGCTGCCCGGAGACCGGGCCACGGTCATCCTGAACATCCGCACCGGCGTGCCGGAGCAGCGCACCCCCGAAGAGCTGGCCCCGATCATCCAGCAGTTCGGCCTCGACCGCCCCGAGATCGTGCAGTACCTGGACTACCTGCGGGGGGCGGTGGCCGGCGACCTCGGCACGTCGTATCAGCAGTTCCGGCCAGTGACGGCCATCATCGGCGAGCAACTCGGCGCGACGGTGATCCTGTCGCTGACCGCCATCGCGATCGCGTGGGTGCTGATGGTCGCGTGGGTGACGCTGACCGCCGGTCGCGGCCCCCGCGTCGGCGCGATCGGGTCGGGGGTGGATGTCACGGCGGCCGGGCTGCCGGCGTACTGGCTGGGCATCATCCTGCTGCTGGTCTTCGCCCTGGGCCTGCACTGGTTCCCGGTCATCGGGGGGACGGGCCCGGCCGGGCTGGTGCTTCCCGCGTTCACCCTGGCGATCCCCCTGGCCGGGTTCCTCTCGCAGGCGACGCGCGCCGAGTTCGAACGCGCGCTGGAGCAGCCGTTCGTGCTCACCGCACGCCTTCGCGGAATGGGCGACCTGGCCGTGCGGCTGCGCCACGTGCTGCGGCATGCGGTGCTGCCGGGTGTCACCCTCACCGGCTGGGCGCTCGGCGCGACCCTCTCGGGAGCGGTGGTGGTCGAGTCGATCTTCAGCCGGCCGGGAATCGGCTCGGTGCTCGTGACAGCGGTCAACTCGCACGATCTGCCGGTCGTGGTCGGCATCGTCACCCTCGTCGCGGCCTTCTACGTGGTCGCGAATCTGCTCGTCGATGTCGGATACACGCTCGTCGACCCGCGGCTGGTGCACGCATGACCGCCGTACTGCAGAAGCCGGTCCGCACCGCGGCCAGGCGCCGCCCGCCCGTGGACCTGATCGCCGCGTCCGTCGTGCTCGGGCTGCTGGCGATCGCCGCGGTCGTGCCGCACCTGCTCGCCACGCATGACCCATACGCTCTCGACTACCCGGCCGCTTTGCAGGGACCGTCGCTCGCCCACTGGTTCGGAACCGACGAGTCGGGCCGCGACCTGTACAGCCGGGTGATCTTCGGCGCGCGCGAGTCCCTGCTGATCGGGCTCGGCGCTGCCGCCGTCGGGATCGTCGCCGCCGTCCTGCTCGGCGCGCTCGCCGCGCTCGGACCGAAGCCGGTCGCCGTGGTGATCGACAGGTTCGTCGAGGTGCTCTTCTCTTTCCCCGCCCTGCTCGCCGCGCTGCTGCTGATCGCGATCGCCGGACCGTCGGCTCTGACGCAGATCCTGGCGGTCGGCGTCGGCACGGCCCCCGGCTACGCACGCATGGTGCGGGGGCAGATCCTCTCCGCGAAACGCTCGGCGTACGTGCAGGCCGCCGTCGCGCTGGGACACTCGCCCGCCCGCATCGTCCGCGCGCACATCCTGCCCAATGCCCTGCGTCCGCTGGTCGCGATCTTCGCGCTCTCGGTCGGGCAGTCGATCGTGTGGGCGTCGAGCCTGTCGTTCCTGGGGCTGGGCGTGGCCCCGCCGTCGCCGGAGTGGGGTGCGCTTCTGGATGCCGGGCGAGCCTATGTCGTGCAGGCGGGCTGGCTCGTCGTCATCCCGGGCCTGGTGATCGTCGCACTCGCACTGGCCGCGACCACCGTCGGCAGACATCTGCAGTCTGGACTGGAAAAGGGAGAGAAGTGATGAGCACCATCGACCTGCTGGAATCGCCCGACCTCACCGAGCTCGATTGGGATGGCGCGCGGCTGAGCGTGCGCGACCTGCGCGTCGCGTTCACCCCCGGCGGCGTGCGCCGCGAGGTGGTGCACGGGGTGAGCTTCGATCTGGAACCGGGACGCTGCGTCGCGATCGTCGGTGAATCGGGCTCGGGCAAGAGCGTCACGGCGCGGGCGCTGGTCGGGCTCGCCGGCCGCGGCTCGATCGTCGAGGCGACGGACCTGCGCATCCACGGCGCCGACGCGACCGGGTTCGGTCCGCGCGAGTGGCGTCGGGTGCGCGGTCGCGAGATCGGGTTCGTCCTGCAAGACGCTCTCGTCTCGCTCGACCCGCTGCGCCCGGTCGGCGCGGAGATCGCCGAATCGCTGAAGCTGCACGGGGGAACGCGCCGCACCGAGCGACACGCCCGCGTGCTCGACCTGCTGACGCGGGTCGGAGTCCCCAACCCCGCACTGCGCGCGCGTCAGCGACCGGATCAGCTCTCGGGCGGCCTGCGGCAGCGGGCGCTGATCGCCTCGGCCATCGCCCTCGATCCGGACATCGTGATCGCCGACGAGCCGACGACCGCCCTCGACGTGACCGTGCAGGCGCAGGTGCTGATCCAGCTCGAGCTGATGAAGGCACGCGGTGCCTCGATCCTGCTGATCAGCCACGACCTGTCGGTGGTGGCGCAGCTCGCGGACGAGATCGTCGTGATGCGCGGCGGCGACGTCGTCGAGCAGGGTGCCGCCGAGCGTCTGCTGTCGTCCCCGCAGCATCCGTACACCCGTGCTCTCGTGGCGGCCGTGCCGGGCGCCGCAACCCGCGGCACGCGGCTGAGCGCATCGCCCGCACCGGCCCTGACGGTCGCACCCGATGTAGACCGGTCGCGCACGGTGCTGTCGGCATTCGGCCTGGTCCGGCGTTTCCGCGGACCGGACGGCTCGGGAACTGCCGCGGTCGACGGTGTCTCGTTCGAGCTCGCCGCCGGCGAGACGCTCGGCATCGTCGGCGAGTCCGGCTCCGGAAAGAGCACGACGGCCAAGCTCGCCCTCGGCCTCGAGCCCCTCGACGCCGGAACGGTCCGCCTCCACGGCGAGCCCTGGGCGCCGCTGCCCGAGCGCGCACGGCGCGGCAGGCGCCGGCTGATCTCGGTCGTCGACCAGGACCCGCTGAGTTCGTTCGACCCGCGCTGGAATGTGGAGCGCGTGCTGCTCGATGCGATCCCGCGCGGAGCCGGTCGGCGGGAGCGCGTTCGCGAGTTGCTCGACCTGGTCGGGCTGCCCGTGGAGGTGCTCGATCGGTTCCCGTTGCGCCTCTCCGGCGGGCAGCGGCAGCGGGTCGCCATCGCGCGGGCGCTCGCGCCCCGGCCCGCGGTCGTGGTGCTGGATGAGGCCGTGTCGGCTCTCGACGTGACCATCCAGGCGCAGATCCTCGATCTGCTCGTCGACCTGCAGCGCGCCACCGGCGTGAGCTACCTGTTCATCTCGCACGACCTCGGCGTGATCAGTCACCTGAGCGACCGGGTGCTGGTCATGAAGGACGGCAAGGTCGTCGAGAGCGGCACGCCGGACGACATCTTCGAGCGGCCCCAGCATCCGTACACGCGCGAGTTGATCGCCTCGATCCCCGAATTCAGCTACTCCGTTCAGACACCCGGAAAGGCCTGACCATGCCCGTCACCCAGAAGCCCGAGAAGAAGCAGCTGTTCCTGAACCTGTTCGAGATGGCATGCGTCAGCCACATCACGCACGGCCTGTGGCCCCTGCCGGGCAATCAGCGGCACCGGTTCGACGAGCTGAGCTACTGGACCGAACTGGCGCAGATCCTCGAGGACGGCGGCTTCGACGGCGTGTTCCTGGCCGACGTCATCGGTGCGTACGACGTGTTCCGGGGCGGGCCCGAGACGGCCCTGCGCGAGGGACTGCAGAGCCCGAACCTCGACCCGCTGCTGCTGATTCCCGCGATGGCGGCGGTGACCGAGCGCCTGCATTTCGGCGCCACGTTCTCGACCACCTACGAGCCGCCGTTCGCCTTCGCGCGCCGCATGTCAACGCTCGATCACCTGACCAAGGGCCGGGTCGGCTGGAACGTCGTCACCTCGTACCTGCCCAACGCGGCCCGCAACTTCGGCCTCGACGCCGAGGTGCCGCACGACCTGCGCTACCAGTACGCCGACGAGTACCTCGACGTGCTCTACAAGCTGTGGGAGGGATCGTGGGATGACGACGCCGTCGTGAACGACCGCGAGCACAAGGTCTTCACCGACCCGTCGAAGGTGCGCTACATCGACCACGTCGGCGAGCGGTACCGGGTCGCCGGACCGCACATCGTGCACCCGTCGCTGCAGCGCACGCCGGTGATCTTCCAGGCGACCGGCTCGCCCGCGGGGATCGAGTTCGCGGGGCGTCACGCGGAGGTCGTGTTCACGGGCGGGCGCACGTCGGAGGAGTTCCAGAAGGCGGCAGACGGGATGCGGGCCGCAGCGGTGCGGCACGGTCGCCTGCGCGACGACGTGAAGTTCATCGCGATGGCCGGAGTCATCGTGGGCCGCACCGAGGAGGAGGCCGCCGACAAGTACCGGCTCTACCAGCAGCATGCCTCGCTCGACGGGATCCTCGCGCACAGCAGCCTGCCGGTCGACCTCACCGCGTTCCCGCGCGACATCACCGTGGCCGAGGCGCTGCGCCGCGCGGAGGTGCCGCCGTCGGCGGTTCCGTTCCTTCCGCTCGAGCGCACGGTCGGGCAGGCGCTCGACTTCATCTCCGGCTCGCGGGAGGACAGGTTCCTGGCCGTCGGCACTCCGAAGCAGGTCGCCGACGCGATCGAGCGCTGGCTCGATGAGGACGGCCTCGACGGCATCAACCTGCGGCAGTACCACTCCTTCGACACCGCACGGGACTTCGCCGAGCTGGTCGTGCCGGAGCTGCGCAAGCGCGGGCGGCTGCCCGAGCCGGGGGGCGCGCCGACCACGCTGCGCAAGCGGCTGTTCGGCGAGGACCGTCTGCCCGACCGCCACATCGCGGCGCGTTACCGGGGCGGCGCGAACCTTGACGAACCCATCGGCTCGCTCGAACTCGCGGCCGGCAACGTCGGGTCGTTCTGATGGGGCTGTCGATCGTCGGCATCAGCGGCAGTCCCACCTCCCCGTCCCGCACGAGCGTGCTGGTCGGTGCCGTCGCCGACGCCCTGGCAGAGCGACTGGATGGCACGGCCGAGCTGATCGAGCTGGGCCCGTTGCTGGGTGAGCTGGGTGCCGGGCCGTTCCGCGGCGACCTCGGGCCGGCCGCCCGGGAGGCGCTCGAAGCCGTCGAGTCCGCCGACCTCATCGTCGTCGGCTCGCCCGCCTACCGGGCCACCTACACGGGGCTGTTCAAGCTGTTCTTCGACCATGTCGGCCAGTACTCGTTGCAGGACATCCCGATCGTGCTGACCGCCACCGGTGGCAGCGACCGGCACGCCCTGCTCGTCGAGCATCAGATGCGCCCGCTGTTCGGCTTCTTCCAGGCGCTGACCCTGCCGCTGGGGATCTACGGCAATCAGGACGAGTTCGTCGACTACCGCATCGAGTCGCCCGAGCTGCGGCAGCGCATCTCCACCACGGTCGAGCGCATCGTGCCGCTGATCCAGCTGAACCTGACCCCGTCGCAGTCGCGGGAGCTCGCGCGTCCGGCAGTGTTCTGACGTCCGCTGGTTCAGGAGCGCCCCGCTCGAACCTCAGCCGAGTTCGTGGAGCACGGCGTCCAGCTCGGTGAGCAGCCGGGCGGCGTCGGCGTCGTCGAACACCAGAGGCGGCCGGATCTTGAGCGTCGAGTTGAGAACGCCCGTGGTCGACAGCAGCACGTGCCGGTCGCGCAGCGCGTTCACCACGTCGAGGGTGAAAGCCTCATCCGGCTCGCCGTCGGGGGAGACCAGGTCCACGCCGACAAAGAGGCCCGCCCCGCGAACCGCGCCGATGCGCGGACTCAGCCCCGGCATCCGGTCGGCGATCTTCGCGCCGATCACACGCGCGTTCTCGATCAGGCCTTCGTCGTTCAGCACATCGAGGGTCGCCTGTGCCGCGGCGATCGCGACCGGGTTGCCGCCGAAGGTGTTGAAGTAGCGCATGTCGTCGGCGAACGCCGCCAGCACCTCGGGCCGCGCCACCATCGCCGCGATCGGGTGCCCGTTGCCCATCGGCTTGCCCATGGTGACGATGTCGGGGCGCAGACCGTGTCGCGCGTAGCCCCACATGCCGTCGCCGAGGCGGCCGAAACCGGGCTGCACCTCGTCCGCGATGAACAGGCCGCCGGCCTTGCGCACGGCATCGACCGCCTCGGCGAGGCCGTCGATCGCCGGATACACCCCGTCGCTGGCGAAGATGGTGTCGACCACGAGGGCGGCCGGCGTTATGCCGAGCATCTCGAACTCGGCGAGGGTGGCCCGCACCGCGTCGGCGAACGAGACGTCGGCATCGACGCCGGGTGAGCGCACCGCGCGTGCCCACGGCGCCATGCCGTCGAGCCCGACGAGGGAGGGCGAGATGCCCGCGACCTCGGCGGTGACGCCGTGGTACGCGTTCCAGGTGACGATCACGCCCTCGCCGCCGGTTGCCGCCTTCGCCACGCGCAGCGCGAGGTCGTTCGCCTCGGACCCCGTGCAGGTGAACATGATGTGACCTCCCTCGAGTGCGGGGAGGGTCGCGAGCAGCTGCTCGGCGTAGGCGATCGTCGGCTCGGACAGGTAGCGGGTGTGGGTGTTCAGCCGGGCCGCCTGCTCGGAGATGGCGGCGACGACCCGGGGATGCGCGTGCCCGACGGACGGGACGTTGTTGTACGCGTCGAGATAGTCCGTGCCGTCGCGGTCGAAGAGGTGCGCGCGCTCGCCGCGGACGAACTCCAGCGGCTCGCGGTAGAAGAGCCGGTAGGCCGGTCCGAGGGCGGCGGCTCGCCGGCGGACGAGGTCGGCGGTGCGGGCGTCGAGCTGGTCGGTGCGAGCGGGGTCGAAGTAGCTGGTCGGGCCGGTCATCACGTTCCCTCCAAGAGATGCAGCAGCTTGCGGTCGTTGCGGGCGTAGAACCCGTGCGGGTCGGTGTGGGCGTCGCGGGCGAGCACCTGGTTGATCACCGAGCGCATGATCGTGCGCGCCGCCATCAGCATCGGCAGCAGGGCGAGCTCGTCGCCGGTCATGGGCACCGCGCCGAGATAACCAGCCGTAAAGGTGTCGACGTCAGGCCAGGGCCGTGGGCCGTCGGGAACCAGATAGGTGAGCGCGATGGCGAGGTCGCAGACACGGGCGCTGAAGACGGCGTCGCCGAAATCCAGGATGCCGGCGAGCCGGTCTCCGACGACCAGCAGGTTGCCGGGGTGGCCGTCATTGTGGATCAGCTGGTGAGGAACCCGTTCGAGCACGGGAGCTGTCTCAGCCTCGAACCTGTCGATCACGTCGACGTGGAGGGGGTTCGTGGCGTACTCGCCCAGCTCCGGCAGGTGGGGGAGATCCCAGGCCAGCCTGCGATGTGCACCCGGGTGGTCGAACGTCGCCAGCGCGCGATTCAGGCGGCCCAGCATCCGGCCCGCCTCGGTCAGCACCGCAGGAGTCATCGGCGAGTCGATCAGCAGGTCGCCGTCGATCCAGGTGAGAACGCGCGCGGTGCGTCCGTCGACGAGAGCCGACCGGGCGCCGTCGCGCGTCGGAACCACGCGCTGCACCGGGATGCCGGGGTCGGCCGCGCGCACATGTTCGAGCGCGGCGGACTGCATCTCGATCAGCTCGGGCGCGTCGTTCGGGTGCGCGACCTTCAGGGTCACGTCGCCTGCGCGGAAGGTGTCATCCCGCTCGGTGTCGAGCCGCGTCAGTTCGCCGGCCCCGATGCCCCAGTGCTCGGCGAGTGCTGCTCGCGCTCGTTCGGGCGGGATCGGGTGGAACGGCTCGGCGAGTTCGTCGAGCGCGATGGCCATGCCCCGATGCTAGTCAGGCGGCCATGACGAGCAGTTCGCCAACGGTGCAGTCGAGCGCCTCGCAGATCGCCGTCAGGGTCGAGAACCGGATGGCGCGCGCCCGGTCGTTCTTCAATACCGACAGGTTGACGATGCTGACACCGACGAGCTCGCTCAAGCGTGTCAGGGTCATGCCGCGCGCCTCGAGCAATTCGTCGAGGCGGCAGTGGATGCGTCCGGAGTCGTCATCCGGCTCCGCCGGC
>JAODAS010000139.1 GCA_025463555.1 Schumannella sp. | reverse complement strand
ACCGCAACATCGTTGCCACGGCGTGGGTCCAGGCGCCGGCCGAGCTGCTCCACCTCGGCGACGCGCTCGACGGCCGGCCCGTCGCCACGTTCAAACGCCGCATCGGCGCCTGGCTGCTGTGGCGGGCAGGGCCTGCCACCGATGCCGACGCCTGGTACTGGGCCGCCGATGCCGAGGACCTCAGCCGGCAGAGCACGTTCCGGTTGTTCCCCGACGGCAGCGGTGACGGCGTCGGGCCGAGCGGTCTGCGTCACACCCGGTTCAGGGCGTGGAAGCAAGACCTGCTCGGCCGGACCGAGCCACCCGGTTGATCGCCGACGATCGCGACGTCTGATCGCGACGGGCCTCGGGGAGCCTCAGCCGACGAACTCGTAGTCATCGAGATCGGGCTCGCGGGTTCGCTCCCAGTAGTCGAGCAGCCGGAACGGCCAGTTCTGGGCAACGCGCCCGTGCGAGTTCTTGTACCAGCTGTTGACCGAGCTCCATCCCCATGCCATCCGCCGGTTCTCGGCATCGACCAGCTCGTTGAAGGCATCGTGCACGTCGCGCTTGACCTCGACGGAGCGGTGGTCCCCGGCGACGAGCGACTTCAGCAGGCCCATGACGAGGCGCACGCCGCACTCGGAGAAGTAGATGATGCTGCCGTTGACGACGATGTTCGTGTTCGGCCCGTAGAGGCAGAACAGGTTGGGGAACTCCGGGATCGTCACGCCGAGGTAGGCGCGGGCATCGCCGCCCCACCGCTCGTGGAGGTCGGCACCACCACGACCGATGATCTGCATCGGCGCGAGGAAGTTCGAGGCCTGGTAGCCGGTCCCGTAGATGATCACGTCCGCGTCGAGATGGGTTCCGTCGGCCATCGCGATGCCGTCTTCGTCGATGTGATCGATCGCGTCCGTGATCAGCTGCACGTTCGCCCTCTTGAGCGTCGTTGCCCAGATCCCGTTGTCGCGCACGATCCGCTTCGCGCCGACCGGGTAGTCGGGCACCACCTTGGCGAGCAGATCTGGACGATCGCCGAACTGCTGCGTGTAGTAGTCCACGATCATCTGCCGGGTGAAGTCGCTCACCGCGCTGACCGACGAGCCATCGGACTGCCAGGCCGGATCGACCCGCACGCCGTCGAGCACCGCGTCGCCCATCTTCCAGAAGATCGAGAACCGGTTCAGCTCGCTGTACGTGGGCACGTGGCCGTACAGCCACATCAGGCCCGGGCTGACGGCGTCGTGGTAGTCGGGGGTCGGCGCGATCCACGGCGGCGTGCGTTGCAGGACGAGCACGTCGGCAGCCACCTCGGCGACGTGGGGGATGAACTGCAGCGCGCTGCAGCCGGTGCCGATCACGGCGACGCGCAGACCGGTGAGATCGAGGTCGTGGCGCCACTGTGCCGAGTGGAAGTACGCACCGGCGAAGCGTTCGATCCCATCGATCGTCGGCCACGACGCACGGTTGAGCTGGCCAACGGCGGAGATGACCGCGTTGGCACGCACCGTGTGCTCGACGCCGTCGCCCGTCGCGTACACCACAGTCCACGTGGCGTCCGTCTCGTCCCACGTCGCTGAGCGCACGCTCGCTCCGAACCGCACGTTCTTGCGTACGTCGAACGAGTCGGCGCACTCGCGGAAGTACTCCTGGAGCACGTCCTGGGTCGAGTAGTGGAACGGCCAGTCGTGCTTCTGCGCGAACGAGTAGCTGTAGTTGTGGTTCGGGTTGTCGACCCGGCACCCGGGGTAGACGCTCTCGTGCCACGTGCCACCGACGTCGAGGTTCTTGTCGAGCACGATGTAGTCGACGCCCGCCTGGTCGAGTCGGTGCGCGGCGAGGATCCCTGACATCCCGGCACCGATGACGACGACGCTGAACCCGACATCGGGCGCCAGCTCGGCCGTGCACCATCCGGGACCGCGGCGATCCTCGCCGCGGTAGGCAAGCTCCTCTTCGAGCAGCGGGAGGTAGGCGCCCATGCCCGCGCCGCCGACGGCGAACTCCAGGATCTGCAGCAGATCGTCGGCCGAGGGAGGCGGCGCGGCGCGGCATCCGCCGTCGCGGTAGGCGATCAGCGCGGCGAGCGCGATCTCGCGGGCCGATGCCTGCTGATCGTCGGTGAGACCCCCCTGCGGCAAGGTGATCATCATCGGGTCGGGACGCAGCTCGGCGCGGAGCAGCGCAAGATCGCCGGTCAGGTACGCGAGCGCCGGGAGCAGCGGCGGGATCTCGGCCTCGGCCAGCGCACCCCTGATCTGGGCGTCGGTCTCGGTGATCGGCTGCACCCCGGTGACGAACGGACTCGGCGACGACGAAGCAGTGACTGACATGGCTGTCGACCTTTCTCGGCGGCGAGCACCCCCCGGTGCCGTCGATGCCGCCAACGTAGTGCCGTGCGGCGGGGTACGCCCGGTCGTGGTCAGCAGCCTGCCGGCGCCGTCAGCGGGTTTCGTGTCAGCGTGGTGGTCAGCGGCCTGCCGGCGCCGTCAGCGGTCGAGCAGCTCGAGGACCCCGCCGAGGTGGTCGATGCTCGCCTCGGTGATCGGATCCACCACGAGCTGCAGATGGGCAGCGCCTGCTGCTGCGAAGCCGGCGACTTGATCAGCGAGCTCCGCCTGGGTGCCACGCACCGGGTACAGCTGGCGGCCGCGCAGGTCGCCCATCACCCGCCCGGCTCCCCCGTCGAGCTGCACGTACACCGCCGCCGTCGCCTCCACCTCGGCCGGATCCCGCCCGACCTCGCGACACGTCGCCTCGACCCGCTCGCGCACTTCGGCGAACCCGTCCGCTGTGTTGCCGTACAGCGCCCACCACACGTTCCACGAATCGACGTGCGGGAGGCCGATCCGCAGCATCCGGTCGCTGATCGAGCCGAGCATCAGCGGTGGTCCGCCCGGGCGCACCGGCGGAGGATCGATCACGCAGTCTTGGAGGCGGTGGAAACGACCCTCGAAATCGATCCGATGCTCGCGCAGCAGGGTGCGGATGATCGTGAACGCCTCCTCGAACCGTGAGACGCGCTGGTCGTACTCGAACCCGAACGCGCTGTACTCGCGCTCGTTCCACCCGGCCCCGAGCCCGGCGATCAACCGTCCGCCCGAGATCGCGTCGACCGTCGCGGCCTGCTTGGCGAGCATCGCCGGGGCGTGGAAGCTGGTCGACGCCACGAACGGGCCGATCTCGACGCGGGACGTCACTGCCGCGATCGCCGCGAGCGATGTCCACACCTCCCACGGACCACGTTGGATCGTGCCGGTGCCACCCGCCGGGTCGGGCAGGTCGTAGAGCAGGTGATCGCCGAGCCACAGCGAGTCGAAGCCGACGGCCTCGGCACGCTGGGCCATCGCGATCACCTCCGGCCACGGCACGTACCGCTCGACCTCTGGCAGCTGGATGCCGATCTTGCACGGGCGTGTCATCCTGGGCTCGCGTCACGATCGTTCTGGGCGGCGTCCATCAGAACCAACCATACCGATGACCGCCGTCGCTCCCGTGAACGCGTTCGCCCTCGCGACCCGCAACCGCGCCTGCTCGCTCAGCCACGGGCGCGCAGCAGTGCAGCGGTCTGCTCGGAGACCGGGGCAGCGAGGAGCGCCGCAACGAGATCGATGAGGTGGCTCGTGAAGAGCCGGTCGTCGCGGCGTGGCGCGGTGCAGGCGCGGCGGGCGAGCTCGGTGGAGCTGACCCGGATCGCGGTGAAGCGGTGATGGAGCCGTCGCACCGCGACGTCGGGGAGGAGCGGGCCGACGAGCTGCCGCCAGCGGTTGACGCTGTCGCTGAGGTTCGAGCGGGCTTCGTCGAAGCGCAGCTCCGGCCGGTTGAGCACCTGCGCGTTGACCTGCAGGTACGCGCGGCCGCCATCGATGTCGGCGAGCTTCGCTGCCGACGGTCGCACGAGCGCGGCGGCGAGCTCGCGCAGATCGTCCCGACCCACCCGCACGTAGGCGTCGAGCAGGGCATGGCGCGCCGCATCGACATCCGGGGTGTGCTTGTCGAGCACCGCCCGGACGAGTCCTCGGCGATCGGCGAAGTGGTACTGCAGCGCCGTCGAGTTCTTCTGCCCGGCCGCTGTGTTGATCTCGCGCAGCGACACCCCCTCGATGCCCCGCTCGGCGAACAGCGTCTCCGCCGCCGCGATCAGCTGCTGTTTGGTCGACTCTGGGTTCGGCGCCATTCCTGCGCTAGGCTACCATTTCATGCAATCGCTTTAGATAGCGATCCCGACGTCCAGGAGATGCACATGGCCATCGACTTCACCCTCGCCCCCGAGCACGAGGAGATCCGCAGCCGCGTCCGCACCTTCGTCGAGGACGTCATCAAGCCGGCGATCGAGCCGTTCGGCCATCGCGACGAGATCGAGGGTGACACCTACCGCGCGTACGTCGGCGAGTTGATCAAGTTGCGCGGCAAGGCCATCGAGGCCGGGCTCTGGCTGCCACACATGCCGAAGGAGTGGGGCGGCATGGGCCTCGGTCACGTGGCGCTCGCGATGGTGCAGGCGGAGTCGGCCAAGACCCGCGTCGGCCCGTGGGTGCTCAACTGCCAGGCGCCCGACGAGGGCAACATGCACACGCTCGTGCACTGGGCCACCGACGAGCAGAAGGAGAAGTACCTCCGGCCGCTGTGTGCGGGCACCGCCTCGTCGTGCTTCGCGATGACCGAGCCCGAAGTCGCCGGCTCGGACCCGACGCTGATCAAGACGTTCGCCGTCAAGGACGGCGACGAATGGGTGATCAACGGGCACAAGTGGTTCATCTCCGGTGCCAAGCGGGCCAAGTTCGCGATCCTCATCGCGAAGACCGAGCTCGACGTCCCCGAGGGCGCCCGGGGTGGCAACACCGCGTTCATCATCGACCTCCCCTCCCCCGGTTGGAACAACGTGCGCGAGGTCGAGACCATGCACGGTCCAGGCGGTCACAGCGAGATCGTCATCGAGGACCTGCGCGTCCACGATTCCCAGATCCTCGGAGGTCGCGGCAACGGGCACCGGCTCGGCCAGTACCGCCTCGGTCCCGCCCGCCTCGCGCACTGCATGCGCTGGATCGCCCAGGCCGAGACCGCGCTCGACATGATGGTCGACCGCTCGCTCAACCGCTACAGCCACGGCAGCATCCTCGCCGAGAAGCAGGGCGTGCAGTGGCTGATCGCCGACTCGGCGATGGAGCTCTACCAGTGCAAGCTGATGGTCCTGCACGCCGCGTACAAGATCGACCGCGGCGACGACTTCCGCACCGAGGTCTCGATGGCCAAGCACTTCGTCGCGAACAGCCTCAACCGGATCATCGACCGTGCGATCCAGGTCCACGGCGCGCTCGGCTACTCCACCGACACCCCGCTCGCGAACATGATGCAACACGCCCGCTGGGCCCGCTTCGCCGACGGCGCCGACGAGATCCACCAGATGCGGATCGCCGAGAACACGATCAAGGCCTACACCGACCACGGCACCACCCGTTCCGCCACCGGCGACCTCCCGATCTGACGAGCCGTCACGCTCGACATCGCCGC
Source organism: Schumannella sp. (assembly GCA_025463555.1). GTDB lineage: Bacteria > Actinomycetota > Actinomycetes > Actinomycetales > Microbacteriaceae > JBDSKH01. Next base: position 268 of record JAODAS010000139.1, on the reverse strand, counting down.
GTCGCATTCGCCGGTCCACGGCCGGCCAATCCGGCACGGTTCACACCACCCGCACCGACCGCCCGCACCGACCGCGTCGCATTCGCCGGTCCACGGCCGGCCAATCCGACACGGTTCACTCCGCCCCGCGCCGGCCGCGTCGCGTTCGCCGGCTCCCAGCCGGTGAATGCATCGCGGCCCCGGTTCGCCGCCGCGGGACACGCGGGCCTCGCGGATCAGCAACAATGACGGGAATGACGAACAACCCGTCCCGCGCGCGACCCAACGA
>JAODAS010000126.1 GCA_025463555.1 Schumannella sp. | reverse complement strand
GAGTCGATGAACCTTGCCACAGCCGCGTCGGTGTGCCTGTATGAGAGTGCATTCGCGCAGCACTGATCGCCGAACGAAAGCGGATGACGTGACCCGTGACCTGATCGCCCACTCCGCCGCCGTCGTCGCCGTCCTCGCAGGATGCACGGCAACCCCGGCATCGGATCCGACCGCAACCCAGACGGAGCCCGCCGTGGAACAGATCGACTCCCAGGGGGCGACCGAGATCTCGGCGACGCCGTTTCCCGATTGGATCACCGCCACCGACGCCGGAGTCTGGGTCGCGAACGTGGGTGCGGGGCTCGTGCGCTATGACGACGCGGGAGCGAAGACGGCGGAGGTGCCGACGGGCGACATCGCGCTCGCCATGGATGTCGGCTTCGGCTCGCTCTGGGCCGGATCGACAGCGGACGGGCGCGCGGAGGTCGTGCGGGTCGATATCGGGGACCCCGGCAGCGTGACACGCATCCCCTTGCCCGGTGTCACCCTCGCGGAGGAGTCGTCGATCGCCGCGACCGACGACGCCGTCTGGGTACTGACGACCTCAGACCCCCGCACGATCGTCGCGATCGACCCGGCCGACAACACCGTGCGCGGCACCCTGCCCGTGGCAGAGAACGCGGCCGCCCTGCGCGGCGGGTTCGGCTCGTTGTGGGTCACGCGCAACGCGGACGACACTGTCGACCGGGTCGATCCGGCGACCGGAGAAGTGCTTGCCAGCATCCCGGTGGGCCCCTATCCGCAGTTCCTGGCCGTCGGGGACGATGCGGTGTGGGTCATGAATCAGTTCGGCCCCAGTGTGTCGCGCATCGATGCGGAAACCGAGGAGGTCACGACGGTTCCGCTGCCGGGACGGCGCATCAACGGCGGGGACATCGCCGCATCGGCGGACGCGGTCTGGGTCCGCACCTCGAGCGGACTGGCGGTGCGGATCGACCCGCTCACGGCGACCGTGACGAGGCGCATCGGCCCCGCCGCGGGCAGTGGGAGTATCGCCATCGACGGAACCAGCGTGTGGATCTCGGCTCACGACGTGACCACGGTCTGGCGCATCGACGACTGAGGGCGTCCGCCGAGGTGTACGCTGCGAGCCACCGACGCCACGGGCCACCGAGCACGGGCCACCGACGCCACGGGCCACGGCCGAGAGGAGGCGTCATGCGCCGACCGCACCTCATTCGTCCCCTCGCTCTTGCGGCCCTTGTCGCGCTGGTGCTCTCCGGGTGCGTGCCGACCGCCACGCCGACGGATGCTGCGCCGATCGATCCCGACGCGCAGGCCCTCGTGCAAGAGCTGCGCAGTCTCCCGTTCGATCAGTCCAAGGTCGACCTGGTAGCCGGGGCTCTGGATGAAGCGGGCGTCGCCGTGGCCGACACGTGGGATCCGGATGCGGCGGCGGTGGTCCGCGTCACCCCGTGGCAGATGCAGAACATGGCCGCCGAGGCGGCGAACGACGGGGGAGTGAGTGGCGCCGAGTTGGAGGCGATCTCGCCGGCACCGGCCGGTGCCCCGCCTCTCGGGTATCTCATCTCCGCGTGGGCGATCGATTTCGACAGCGACGGGGCGCGGCTGGCTCACGCTCTGCTGGGAGAGCAGGACTTTCACCATCCCGAGGTCATCCTGTTCCCGAGCCTGGTCACCACCCTGTTCCTCGCGGACGCGACGGCGGACTACGACGCCTCCGACTACCAGGCGGCGGCGGCAGGAATCGCCACCGCGTCGGTCGTCGGCTTCCCCGATGCCCGGGCGGCGGGCGTGTGCAGCGCGGTGGGCAACTTCATCCAGCGCGCGATCGCCACCGTCGTCAACGCGCTCAAAGTCGATACGTCGGGCGGCGGGTTCTTCGGGTTCCTCGGGAAGATCTGGAACGCCGCGGTCGACCTCGCCACCGGGTTCGTGAAGGGGCTGATCGAAGCGGTCACGCGCCCGATCGTCCAGATCATGGTGACGATATTCGGTGCCATCGAGACGATCCGGCAGCTCTCGACCTACCTCGTGGAGTGGCGTTCCACGCTCGTGCCTAATCCCGAGACGAACATGTTCGGGATCGACGACGCGAAGGTCCACGGCCGCGTCACGCTCACCGTCCTCGACAACCGCATCCCGATTCCGGAGGCGGTCCTGGAGTGCTCGGATCTCTTCGGCGTGAATCTGCGCGACGCGGGTACGGCGGCCGGCTCCCACGTGTCGTGGACGCCGACCAACATGGCGCGGCCGGATCTGTCGAGACTCGATGCGGCAGAGGATGTGCTCGACCGCAATCAGATCGCCCAGTACGACTACTTCACCGGGCAGGAGAGCGCGAAGGAGGCGAAGGGCGATGAGCACGCCGGGCTGCTCAAGCTGGTCTCGTCGGTGCACCGCAACGACATCGAGAAGGTGCGCAAGCTGTTCACGGCGCTCGTCTTCGATCAGATCCCTTCCAGCATCAGGGGCATCGTGCAGAGCATCGCGGGTCCGATCCTCGACGCCGCCACCAACCATCTGACGTCGATCACCGATGTGCGATCGACGGGATATGTCGCGATCACCTTCCATGGCGAGAAGCCGCCCGAGCCGACGCCGGCCGAGTCGAACGCCGCCAAGTCGTGGCAGGGGCAGTGGCAGAGCAGCAAGTACGACGAGTCGGGGACGTTCACGCTCCTGATCGTGATCGCGGACGGAAAGCTGAACGGCAGCATCGACATCGCGAACTCCCCGTGCGTGTCGTCCGGCGAGGTCGCGGGCGTTGCGAGCGCCGGATCCGTCACGTTCGGAAGCGTCGAAGCCGGTAACGAGATCCAATACCAGGGCACGATCTCCGCCGACGGCGCCACCATGCAGGGCACCTACTCGGATGGCGCGGCGTGCGGCAACGACGCGGGCACATGGTCGGCGCGGGTGACGAAGTAGCTCGTTCAGAAGCCGCCGACGCGTAAGTGGCCCCGCCCGCCTCGGTAAGCTTGGGAACCGTGTCCGACCCCACCCCGATCTCCGAGAAGACCGTCGCGGCCGCCGTCGACGCCGCGCTCGCTGCGATCGCCGCAGCAGCCGACTCGGCAGCGCTGAAGGCGGCCCGCTCGGCCCACGCCGGAGAGCATTCGCCGCTCGCGCAGCTGAACGCGACGCTGCGCGACGTCCCCGCCGATCGGAGGGCGGCCGCCGGCAAGCTCGTCGGCGAGGCACGCAGCAGGGTCACGCAGGCGCTCGCCGCGCAGGAGGCCACGGTGCTCGCCGCCGAGGAGGCACTGCGGCTCGAGAGTGAAACCGTCGACGTCACCGCCGTGCCGACGCGCTGGCGAGCCGGCGCACGGCATCCGCTGTCTCTGCTGATGGAGCAGATGAGCGACCTGTTCATCTCGATGGGCTGGGAGATCGGCGAAGGCCCGGAACTCGAACACGAGTGGTACAACTTCGATGCGCTGAACTTCGACGAGGATCACCCGGCGCGCGCCATGCAGGACACCTTCTATGTCGAGCCGGTGGAACGGCACCTGGTCCTGCGCACACACACCAGCCCCGTGCAGATCCGCTCGCTGCTGACGCGGGAGCTGCCCGTGTACGTCGCCGCGGTCGGGCGCGTGTTCCGCACCGACGAACTCGACGCCACCCACACGCCCGTCTTCCACCAGATCGAGGGCATCGCGATCGACAAGGGCCTCACAATGGCCCACCTGCGGGGCACCCTCGAGCACATGGCCCGGTCGCTGTTCGGCGAGGGCGCCCAGATCCGCCTGCGTCCCAACTACTTCCCGTTCACCGAGCCCAGTGCCGAGATGGACGTCTGGCAGCCCAACGCCAAGGGTGGCGCGCGCTGGGTCGAGTGGGGCGGATGCGGCATGGTCAACCGCAACGTGCTGCGCGCCGCCGGGATCGATCCCGAGGTCTATCAGGGTTTCGCGTTCGGAATGGGCATCGAGCGCACCCTGCAGTTCCGCAACGACATGAACGACATGCGCGACATGGTCGAGGGCGATGTCCGCTTCTCGCAGCAGTTCGGGATGGTGGTCTAATGCGGGTCCCGATCTCATGGCTGGGTGAGTGGGTCGACCTGCCCGAAGACGTCACGCTCGAGCACCTGCACGCCGCCCTGGTGAGGGTGGGGCTCGAAGAAGAGGACGTGCACGCCTTCGACGTCACCGGCCCGATCGTCGTGGGTCAGGTGCTGAGCGTCGTGCCCGAGCCTCAGAGCAACGGCAAGACCATCAACTGGTGTCAGGTGGATGTCGGGGAAGCCGAGCCGCGAGGCATCGTCTGCGGCGCGCACAATTTCTCTGCCGGCGACAAGGTGGTCGTGACCCTGCCGGGAGCGGTGCTGCCGGGGCCGTTCCCCATCGCCGCCCGCAAGACGTACGGCCACACCTCCGACGGCATGATCGCCTCGCAGCGCGAGCTCGGGATGGGCGACGAGCACGACGGCATCCTGCGTCTCGCGGACCTCGGGCTCGACGACGCCCCGGTCGGCAGCGACGCGATCGAGCTGCTCGGGCTCGCCGACGCCGCGGTCGAGGTGAATGTCACGCCGGACCGCGGGTATGCGTTCTCGATCCGCGGCATCGCGCGGGAGTACTCCCACTCGACGGGGGCGACGTTCCGCGATCCTGCTGATGCGGTGGATGTCGTGGACGCGTCGGGATACGACGTCACGATCGTCGACGACGCCCCGATCCGCGGTCGCGACGGGGCGACGGTGTTCACGGCTCGCATCGTGCGCGGCATCGACGCTACGCGGCCCACGCCGCCCTGGATGGCGTCCCGGCTGCGTCTCGCCGGCATCCGCTCGATCTCGCTCGCGGTGGACATCACCAACTACACGATGCTCGAGCTCGGGCAGCCCATCCACGGATACGACCTGGCCAAGGTCCAGGGTCCGATGATCGTGCGACGCGCGACGACGGGCGAGAAGCTCGAGACCCTCGACGGAACCATTCGCACGCTCGACCCGGCTGACATGGTGGTCACCGACGACTCAGGGCCCATCGGGATGGGCGGCGTGATGGGCGGGGCGTCGACCGAGATGTCGTCGACGACGACCGACGTGCTCGTCGAGGCCGCGATCTGGGACCCGGTGTCGATCGCCCGCACGGTCCGCCGGCACAAGCTGCCCAGCGAGGCGGCGAAGCGTTACGAGCGCGGCGTCGACCCGAAGATGTCGCGCGTCGCCGCGGCGCGAGTCGTGCAGCTGCTGGTCGACCTGGCGGGCGGCACGGCCGACCCGGTGGGCGCGTACATCGATCACTCCACGGCGCCCGAGCCGATCACCATGCCTCTCTCGCTTCCCACCTCGCTCGTGGGGGTCGACTACACCGCCGAGCAGGTCGTCTCCACGCTCGAGCTCATCGGCGCGAC
>JAODAS010000117.1 GCA_025463555.1 Schumannella sp. | reverse complement strand
CGCCAGTCGTAGTCGTAGAGGACATCGTCCATGTCGAACACATACAGAAGGGTCATGGTGCCTCAAGTCTCCCAGCCGCTGCGAACTAGGATCGACAGGATGGCCACGTACGACACCTCGGACCCAGCAGCGCTGCTTACCGGGATGCGCCTCGCCCGTCAGGCGATCGGCAGGGGCGAGCTCGTGGTGATCCCCACCGACACGGTGTACGGGGTCGCCGCGGACGCGTTCTCCCCCGAGGCGGTCGCCCGCCTGCTCGAGGCGAAGGGCCGCGACCGCACCGCACCTCCGCCGGTGCTGATCCCCGGCATCCCGACCCTGGATGCGCTCGCCGAGGTGGTGCCCGACGAGGTGCGTGCGCTCGTGGCCGAGTTCTGGCCGGGCGGGCTGACCATCATCCTGCGCGCGCGCACGACCCTCGACTGGGATCTGGGGGAGACCCGCGGAACCGTCGCGCTGCGCATGCCGTCCGACAAGATCGCCCTCGAACTGCTCGCCGAGACCGGCCCCCTCGCGGTGAGCAGCGCCAACGCCACGGGCGAGCCGCCCGCGACGACGGCAGCGCAGGCCGAGGCGATGCTGGGGGATGCCGTGGCGGTGTACCTGGATGCCGGCGAGGCGGGGCAGACCGCGTCAACGATCGTCGACGCGACGGCCCTCGAATCGCCCGAGGGCAAGTTGCGGATCGTGCGCAGCGGTGTGATTCCCGACGACGAGATCATCCGCATCGTGGGAGCCGGCCGATGCGCATAATCTTCTACCTGCTCGTCGTGGGCGTCTCGGCCGGCGTGACCTTCGGGTTCGCGGTGCTGATCTACAAGCTCAGCCACAAATACCGGCTGTATCCCAAGATCCGGGCGCGGGATGTGCACACCCGCCCCACCCCGCGGCTCGGCGGGATCGCCATGTTCCTGGGCGTGCTCGCCGCGTTCGCGGTCGGCTCCTTCCTGCCGCAGCTCGACCTCGTGTACGCCCGGCCGGGGCCGCTGCTGGCGATCCTCGGCGCGGCGCTGCTGATCGTGCTGATCGGAGTCGCCGACGACATCTGGGACCTCGACTGGCTGACGAAGCTCGCCGGCCAGATCATCGCCGCCGGCCTGCTGGTCTGGCAGGGGGTGCAGATCGCCAGCATCCCGCTGCCCGGTCTCGTCGCGGTGGGTTCACCCCTGATGTCGCTGGTGATCACGGTGTTCCTGATCGTGCTGGTGATGAATGCGATCAACTTCATCGACGGCCTCGACGGTCTGGTCGCGGGCGTGGCGCTCATCGCCAACAGCGCGTTCTTCATCTACTGCTACGTGATCCAGTACGGTCCCACCGAGCAGAGCAACTACTTCAACCTCGCCCAGTTCATCGCGGCCGTGCTCGTCGGGGCGTGCCTCGGGTTCCTGCCGCTGAACTGGCATCCGGCGAAGCTCTTCATGGGGGATGCCGGTGCCCTGCTCGTCGGGCTGCTCATGGCCGCCTCGACGGTCGCCGTCACCGGCGACATCAACCCCGACCGGCTGCTCGGCGGTTCGGACCCCGACGATCTGCTCGGCGCGAGCGGTCTGCTGCCGGCGTACATCCCGGTGCTGCTGCCGTTCGCGGTGCTCACGGTGCCCCTGCTCGACTTCGGGCTGGCCATCCTGCGCAGGCTGCGGGCGGGCAAGTCACCGTTCTCCGCCGACCGCAAGCACCTGCATCACCGCCTGCTCGACATGGGGCACAGTCATCTGCACGCGGTGCTGATCTTCTACGCGTGGACCGCGGTCGCATCCACCGGCACCCTGCTGTTCCTGTTCTTCGACTGGTGGTGGCCCGTCGTGTTCACCATCGTCGGGCTGCTGGTCTGCACGATCCTGACCTTGGCCCCCCTCAGCAGGCGCAAGGCTGCCGAGTCCGCGGCCCAGAGCGCGGACCCGGATGCGGCGGGGGATGCCGGACTTGCCTCCTTCGACGGGCTGGATGCCGCGGCCGACGAGTTCGATCCCGAAGAGGAGCCAAGCGACGCCGACGCCGAAGTCGCCCTCGACCGCCTGCACGAGAAAGAGGCATCCCCGTGACCGTCACGCCCATCCTGACCCGCTCGCTGAAGTACGGGGGGATCGTGTCGGCCGTGGTCGCCGTCGTGGCCGGCCTGATCGGGTACCTCGTCTCGGGAGTACCCGGGCTGCTCGGCGCCCTCGTCGGTGCCGGGCTCTCCGCCGTGTTCCTCGGCCTCACCGCGGTGAGCATGCTGGTGGGGGGTCGCGCGGCACGCGGCGACGGCACGAGCCCGGTGTTCTTCGGCGTCGTGCTGGGGGCTTTCGGACTCAAGCTGGTGCTCTTCGTGCTCTTCGCTCTCTGGTTGCGGACACAGCCCTGGATGGACGCGCGGGTCTTCGCTTTCACCGCGATCGCCGCGGTGGTCGGGTCGCTGATCGGCGACCTGGTGGCGTTCGCGCGTGCGCGTGTTCCGTACGTCAGCGACGTCCGGCTGCCGGGCGAGCCCGACTCGAAACCTTGATAGGGTTAGGGAGACCTTCCCCCCTACGATCGCCGCGTCGTCGCGCCCTGATCAGGAGAAAGCCCTGCTAGCCACAATCCTCGCCTCCGCCCTCGCCGGCGTTCCTGCCGTCGCCGTTTCGGAATGCGCCGAAGGCCAGTTCTGCGGGCCCTCGATCGACGAGTTCTTCCCGGCGCCGGTGCTCTTCGTCGGCACGCCGTTCGAGATGAACCGCATCCTGATCATCCGGATGCTGATCGTCATCCTGCTGGCGCTGCTGTTCTGGGTCGGCACGCGCAATCTCAAGCTGGTCCCCGGGCGTGCGCAGGTCGCATTCGAGTTCATCACCGGCTTCGTGCGCAACAGCATCATCATCGACACGCTCGGTGAGAAGAACGGCCGACGCTTCATGCCGCTGCTGTTCACGATCTTCTTCCTGACCCTCGGCCTCAACCTCACCGGTGTCATACCGGGCCTGCAGATCGCCAGCACCGGCCTCATCGGCATGCCGATCATCATGGCCGTCGTGACGTACGTGGTCTTCATCTACGCCGGGCTCAAGCAGCACGGCATCAGGTACTTCAAGAACCAGCTGATCCTGCCCGGCGTTCCCCTGCCGCTCGTGCCGTTCCTGGCGCTGCTGGAGTTCCTGTCGACCTTCATCCTGCGGCCGATCACGCTCACCCTCCGTCTCACGATGAACCTCGTCGCGGGTCACATGCTGCTGGCGCTCTGCGCGCTGGCGACCCAGTTCTTCTTCGTCACGGTGCTGATCAATCAGGGCAACATCATCGGTCTGCTCGGCACCGCCACGTTCGCGTTCCTGATCGCGTTCACGCTGCTCGAACTGTTCGTGGCGGCGTTGCAGGCGTACGTGTTCACGATCCTCGCCGCCATCTACATCCAGTTCTCACTGGCCGACGAGCACTAAGCGCTCTCAGCCTGAAATTCACCACCCTCGAAAGGAAACACCTGTGAACGTAATCGTCGGACAGCTCGCTCCGCTCGCCTTCGGCCTCGCCGTCATCGGCTCCGGTATCGGCGTCGGCATCATCGTCGGCAAGACCATCGAGTCGGTCGCCCGTCAGCCCGAACTTCAGGGTCGTCTGCAGGGCCTGATGTTCCTCGGTATTGCACTGACCGAGGCGCTCTGCTTCATCGCCATCGCGGTTGCCTTCATTCCGTTCCCCGTCCCCGTCGTCACCCCGTAAGGTGCCCGACCACCGACCGAAGGAGTCCGGATGCTGACCGCATTCGCCATCCTGAGCGCAACCCCGACGCCCGAGCCCCAGCATTCGGTGCTCGTTCCCGAGCTCCCCGACCTGCTGTGGGGCACCGTCGCCTTCGTCCTCATCCTCGTGGTGATGATCTGGAAGGGCGTTCCGCGTATCAACGCGGCTCTCGACGCGCGCAGCGACGCGATCGCGGGCGGCATCAAGCGCGCAGAAGAGGCGCAGGCCGAGGCGAAGGCTGCGCTCGACAAGTACAACGCGCAGCTCGCGGAGGCCCGCGGCGAGGCGGGACGCATCAAGGAAGAGGCTCGCGAGGACGCGAAGAAGATCCGTGCCGAACTCGTCGAGCAGGCCCAGGCCGAGGCGGCGCGCATCGTCACGAATGCACAGGCGCAGATCGAGGCCGAGCGGTCGGCTGCACTGGTGTCGCTGCGGTCCGAGGTCGGAACGCTGGCACTCGACCTCGCGTCGGGCGTCATCGGCGAATCGCTGACCGACGACAAGAAGGCCACCAGCATCGTCGACCGGTTCCTGGCGGACCTTGCCGGAACGTCGAAGGCGAAGGCGGGCAAGTAATGGGTTCGGCGTCACGCGTCGCGCTCGAGGCGGCGAAAGAGGCTCTCGCGAAAGCGAGCGGCGTCACGCGCGAGACCGGTGAGCAGCTGCTCTCGGCCGGGCGCGACATCGACGGCTCGTCGCAGTTGCGTGCGCTCCTCGCCGACCCGTCCATCGAGGCATCCGAGAAGAACGGGCTCATCGCACGCATCTTCAGCAGCCTTGATCCTGCCGCGGCCGCGCTCCTCGGCTCGCTGACGTCGGCCCGCTGGTCGAACTCCGACCAGCTGATCGACGGCATCGAGCAGGTCGGCATCCGGGCGATCGCCGACAGCTCGTCGGGTGCGACGATCGAGGCGGAGCTGTTCGCCTTCTCGCGCGCGGTGTCGAGCGACCCCGAACTCGAGCTCGCCGTCGGTAGCAAGCTGGGCGATCCCGCCGAGAAGGCCGCCCTCGTCGACCGGCTGCTCGCGAAGAAGGCCGATCCCGGAACTCTCGCGATCATCCGGCACCTGGTGCAGAGCCCGCGCGGCCGTCGCATCGGCAACCTGATCGGCGGCGCTGCCGAGACGGTGGCGGATGCCTCGGGCGGCATCGTCGCGACCGTCACGGCCGCCGCCCCCCTGACCTCCGCTCAGCTGGACAAGCTGACCGAGACCCTGACAGCCCAGTACGGCCGCGAGCCGCGCATCGCCGTCAAGATCGACCCTTCCGTGATCGGCGGCCTGCGCGTGCAGGTCGGTGGCGACGTCATCGACGGCACCATCGCATCCCGTCTCACCGAACTCCGACTCCAGCTCGCGGGCTGAGAACAAAGGAAACCCAATGGCAGACATCACCATCAGCCCGGACGAGATCCGCAGCGCCCTCAAGGACTTCGTCGCCGGCTACAAGCCGACCACGGCATCCCAGAACGAGGTCGGCACCGTCATCGACGCCGCCGACGGCATCGCCCACGTCGAGGGCCTCCCCGGCGCGATGGCGAACGAGCTGCTGCGCTTCGCCGACGGCACGCTGGGCCTCGCACTCAACCTCGACGAGGCCGAGATCGGCGTGATCGTGCTCGGCGAGTTCGCCGGCATCGAAGAGGGCATGGAAGTCACCCGCACCGGCGAGGTGCTCTCGGTGCCGGTCGGCGACGCGTTCCTGGGTCGTGTCATCGACCCGCTCGGCTCGCCGATCGACGGGCTCGGCGAGATCAAGAGCGAGGGCCGCCGCGCGCTGGAACTGCAGGCACCCGGCGTCATGTCGCGCAAGAGCGTGCACGAGCCGATGCAGACCGGCATCAAGGCGATCGATGCGATGATCCCGATCGGCCGGGGGCAGCGTCAGCTGATCATCGGTGACCGCCAGACCGGCAAGACCGCGATCGCGATCGACACGATCATCAACCAGAAGGCCAACTGGGAGTCGGGCGACACCGACAAGCAGGTGCGTTGCATCTACGTCGCCATCGGGCAGAAGGGTTCGACGATCGCGGCCGTCAAGGGCGCACTCGAAGACGCGGGCGCCATGGAGTACACCACCATCGTCGCTGCTCCCGCATCCGACGCGGCCGGCTTCAAGTACCTCGCCCCGTACACCGGCTCGGCGATCGGCCAGCACTGGATGTACGCGGGCAAGCACGTGCTGATCATCTTCGACGACCTCTCCAAGCAGGCCGAGGCCTACCGCGCTGTGTCGCTGCTGCTGCGTCGCCCGCCGGGACGCGAGGCGTACCCCGGAGACGTCTTCTATCTGCACTCGCGTCTGCTCGAGCGATGCGCCAAGCTCTCGGACGAGCTCGGTGCCGGATCGATGACCGGTCTGCCGATCATCGAGACCAAGGCGAACGACGTCTCGGCGTACATCCCCACCAACGTGATCTCGATCACCGACGGCCAGATCTTCCTGCAGTCCGACCTGTTCAACGCGAACCAGCGTCCCGCGGTCGACGTCGGCATCTCGGTGTCGCGCGTCGGCGGCGACGCCCAGGTCAAGTCGATCAAGAAGGTCTCGGGAACACTGAAGCTCGAGCTCGCTCAGTACCGCGCGCTCGAGGCGTTCGCGCTCTTCGCATCCGACCTCGACGCGACCAGTCGTCGTCAGCTCGAGCGCGGCGCCCGCCTGACCGAGCTGCTGCGTCAGCCGCAGTACTCGCCGTACCCGGTCGAGGACCAGGTCGTCTCGATCTGGGCGGGCCTGAACGGCAAGCTCGACAACGTGCCGGTCTCCGACGTGCTGCGTTTCGAGCGCGAGCTGCTCGACCACCTGGGTCGCAAGACCAAGATCCTGGCGACGTTGCGCGACACGAACGTGCTCGACGACGACACCACCGCCGCGCTGGAGAAAGAGGTCGACGCCTTCAAGGAGACGTTCCAGACCGGCGACGGGCAGTCGCTCGCCGCGCCCGGCAAAGAGACGTTCGAGGCCACCGAGGTCGAAGACGTCAACCAGGAAAAGATCGTCAAGTCCAAGCGCTGATTTCGGGTTTCGACACGCGCCTGCGGCGCTACTCAACCACCGATTTTCTCGACAGAAAGTAGATAGACGACATGGGAGCCCAGCTTCGGGTCTACCGGCAGAAGATCAAGTCTGCCCAGACGACCAAGAAGATCACCCGTGCCATGGAGCTGATCGCCGCATCGCGGATTCAGAAGGCCCTGACGCGAGTGCAGGCATCTGCGCCCTACGCACGCGCCGTGACACGCGCGGTGTCGGCTGTCGCCACCTACTCCAACGTCAACCACGTGCTGACCACGGAACCGGAATCGATCGACCGCGCGGCCATCCTGGTATTCGCCTCTGACCGGGGTCTCGCCGGTGCCTTCAACGCGAACGTACTGAAAGAGAGCGAAGAGCTCGCCACTCTGCTGCGCGGTCAGGGCAAAGAGGTCGTCCTGTACGTCGTCGGTCGCCGCGCCGTCGGCTACTTCGCATTCCGCAAGCGCCCCATCGAGAAGGCGTGGACCGGCGACACCGACAACCCCGGCTTCGCCACAGCGCAGCAGATCGGCGAAGAGCTGGTCGCCAAGTTCGTGCAGCCGACGGATGAGGGCGGGGTCGACGAGATCCACATCGTGTACAACCGCTTCGTCAGCATGCTGACGCAGACCCCCGAGGTGGTGCGCCTGCTGCCGCTCGAGGTGGTCGAAGGTGTCGAGGAGCCCGAGGACACGATCGCTCTACCGCTGTACGAGTTCGAGCCCGACGCCGACAGCGTGCTCGACGGGCTGCTGCCCGTCTACATCGAGAGCCGCATCTTCAACGCGCTCCTCCAGTCGGCCGCATCGAAGCACGCGGCCACGCAGAAGGCGATGAAGTCGGCGAGCGACAACGCGGATGCCCTCGTGCGCGACTACACCCGCCTGGCGAACAACGCGCGCCAGTCCGAGATCACCCAGCAGATTTCCGAGATCGTCGGCGGCGCCGACGCTCTCGCGTCGAAATAAGGAGACCCCATGGCTACCGCCACCGATAGCAAGAACAAGACCGAGAAGGCGACCGCCGGCGGAGTTGGCCGCATTGCGCGCGTCACCGGACCCGTCGTCGACATCGAGTTCCCGCATGACGCGATCCCCGAGATGTACAACGCGCTCAAGACGACGATCACGATCGGCGAGGAGAGCACCGAGATCACCCTGGAGGTCGCTCAGCACCTCGGTGACGACCTGGTCCGCGCGATCGCCCTGAAGCCGACCGACGGCCTGGTCCGCGGCGGCGAGGTGCGCGACACCGGTGAGGCCATCTCGGTCCCGGTCGGCGATGTCACCAAGGGCCGCGTCTGGAATGTCACCGGCGACCTGCTCAATGGCACGCCCGGCGAGAAGCTCGAGATCACCGAGCGCTGGCCGATCCACCGCAAGCCGCCGGCCTTCGATCAGCTGGAGTCGAAGACGTCGCTGTTCGAGACCGGCATCAAGGTCATCGATCTGCTGACGCCCTACGTGCTCGGCGGAAAGATCGGCCTGTTCGGCGGAGCGGGCGTCGGTAAGACAGTGCTCATCCAGGAGATGATCCAGCGCGTCGCGCAGGACCACGGGGGTGTCTCCGTGTTCGCCGGTGTCGGTGAGCGCACCCGTGAGGGCAATGACCTCATCGCCGAGATGGAGGAGGCGGGCGTCTTCGACAAGACCGCGCTCGTGTTCGGCCAGATGGACGAGCCGCCGGGAACACGTCTGCGGGTGGCGCTGTCGGCGCTGACCATGGCGGAGTACTTCCGCGATGTGCAGGGCCAGGACGTTCTGCTGTTCATCGACAACATCTTCCGGTTCACCCAGGCCGGCTCCGAGGTGTCGACCCTTCTGGGCCGCATGCCCTCCGCGGTGGGGTACCAGCCGAACCTGGCGGATGAGATGGGCGTCCTCCAGGAGCGCATCACCTCGACGCGTGGTCACTCGATCACGTCGCTGCAGGCGATCTACGTGCCCGCCGACGACTACACCGACCCGGCCCCGGCCACCACCTTCGCGCACCTCGACGCGACGACCGAGCTCTCGCGCGAGATCGCATCCCGCGGCCTGTACCCGGCGGTCGACCCCCTGAGCTCAACCAGCCGGATCATGGATCCGCGCTACCTGGGCGAGGACCACTACCGCGTCGCGACGAGCGTCAAGCAGATCCTGCAGAAGAACAAGGAACTGCAGGAGATCATCGCGATCCTCGGTGTCGACGAACTGTCGGAGGAGGACAAGATCACGGTGTCGCGTGCGCGCCGCATCCAGCAGTTCCTCTCGCAGAACACCTACATGGCGAAGAAGTTCACCGGCGTCGAGGGTTCGACGGTTCCCCTGAAGGACACGATCGAATCCTTCGACGCGATCGTCCGGGGCGACTTCGACAGCGTGGCCGAGCAGGCGTTCTTCAACGTCGGTTCGATCAGCGATGTCGAAGAGAAGTGGGCGCAGATCCAGAAGGACAACGGCTGACCATGGCCGAGGCAGCCCCGCACGAACTACTGGTGAGCGTGGTCTCCGCCGACCGCGAGCTGTGGACGGGCGCGGCCAAGCAGGTCGTCGCTCGCACCACGATCGGGCAGATCGGTCTGCTGGCCGGTCACGAGCCGGTGCTCGGAATCCTCGCGTCGGGCGAGGTGCGCATCACCACGACCGACGGATCGGTCGTCACCGCGCAGGCCGAAGACGGTTTCCTGTCCATGCAGAACGACGTCGTGACGATCGTCGCCGGAGCAGCCGAGCTCACGTGAGCGATCTGGGGTCCACGGGAATCGGCGTTCCGGCGACGGAACCGGCGGCGCGGCCGCTGCTGGTCGTCACCGCGGGCCTGCCTGCCTCCGGTAAGAGCACCATCGCCGAAGTGGTCGGCAATCGTCTCGGGTTGCCGGTGCTCTCGGTCGATCCCATCGAGGTGGCCATCCTCAGTGCCGGGATCGACAGCGAGCAGCCGACCGGCCTCGCCGCCTATCTGGTCGCGGAGGCCATGGCCGAGGGCGTCCTCGCGGGCGGCGGCGGTGTGGTGATCGATGCGGTGAACGCGGTCGAGCCGGCCCGCGAGCAGTGGGTGAAGCTCGCCGCACGGCAGGGGGCGATGCTGCGCTTCCTCGAGGTGGTGTGCTCGGATCCGGAGATCCACCGCGAGAGGCTTGCGGCACGGGCGGGCAGGCACGCGAAGACGGATGTCGCGTTCGCTGTCGAGCAGAGTCTCGATGAGTGGGAGCCGTGGACGGGCGAGGCGGCTGCCGTCCCGCGTGTGACGCTCGACTCGATCCGCCCGCTCGGCGTGAACATCGAGCAGGCGCTGGCCTTCCTCGAGGGCTGAATGCTGATCCTGCTGCCGCCGTCGGAGACGAAGCGGCCCGGTGGTGACGATACGCGCGCTCTCGACTTCGCCGCACTGAGCTTTCCGGAGTTGACGAAACCGCGCCGCATCGCCGTGTACGCGGTGCGGCGTCTGTCACGGAACCTGGGCGCTGCGACATCGGCCCTGCGACTGGGGGGCACCCAGGCGGCTGAACTGGCGCGGAACCGCGTCATCCTGACGTCGCCGGTGATGCCCGCGATCGATCGGTACGACGGCGTGCTCTATGAGGGTCTGGATGCGGCGAGCCTGACGCCTGCGCAGCGTGCGTTCGCGGGCGAGCATGTCGCGATCGCGTCGGCGGCGTTCGGCCTGACGATGGCGCTCGATCCGATTCCCGCCTACCGGCTGTCCCACGATTCCCGTCTGCCCGGAGTCGTTCTCGGCCGCCTCTGGCGCGTGCCCCTCCGCGATGTGCTCGCCCGCACCGAGGGGCTGCTGCTCGACCTCCGCTCCGAGGCCTATGCAGGCCTCGGTCCGTCGCCGGCGCGGGACGACGCGGTGTTCCTCCGGGTGGTCAGCGAGGACGGATCCGGCCGGCGCCGAGCCCTGAACCATTTCAACAAGAAGGGAAAGGGCGAGTTCGTTCGCCGGCTCATCGAGGCGGAGGCCGACCAGCCCGATGTCGACGCCCTGCTGCGCTGGGCGGAGGGGTGCGGCATCCGGCTGGAGCGCGGCGCGCCCGGCGAGCTCGATCTCGTAGTCTGACTGCATGCCTGGTCCGAGCCCGTACCCGACCGGGGGCGATACCGCCGCCGGTGTGATGGTCATCATCCTCTTCTACCTTGCCGTCACCCTCGTCGTGCTCGCGATCGCGTATGTGCTGACGGGTGTGACGCTCATGATGTTCTTCCGGAAGGTGGGGGTGAATCCGGCGATCGCGTGGGTGCCGATCTACAACCACTGGAAGTGGCTCGAGGTCGGCGGCCAGAACGGGGCGTTCGCTCTGCTGTCCCTGATCCCCTACGGCGGCATCGTGACGACGGTCTTCTTGGCGATCGGGATGCACCGATCGGGCATCGCGTTCCGGAAGGACAGCGCGTGGGTGGTGCTGGGCATCTTCGTGCCGTGGCTGTGGTGCATCCTGCTGTCGGGCCGTGATGAGGTGTACGACCCTTCGCTGATCACGGCCGCCGGGTATCCGCCCCCGCGCGCGGGCTACGGGGCAGTCGTTCCCGCCTAGACGGCGCGCCAGCATCCGGCGACGTGATCGTCGACCATGCCGGAGGATTGCATCAGGGCGTAGATGGTGGTGGGCCCGACGAAGCGGTAGCCGAGCTTCTTGAGCGCCTTGCTCGCCGCCGTCGACTCGGGTGTGATGGCGGGGACCTCTGCGAACGACGCGGGTGCGGCGGACCGGGGCAGCGGTGCGAAGCCCCACAGCAGTTCGTCGAGCGCTCCCTCGGCCCCGGCGACGAGTTGCTGCGTGACGCGAGCGTTGGAGATCGTCGCTTCGATCTTGAGCCGGTTGCGGATGATTCCCGGGTCGTTCAGAAGGCGCTCGATGTCGGAATCATCGAACGCCGCGACCGCGTCGATGTCGAACTGTGCGAACGCTGCCCGGAACGTGGGCCGCCGGCGCAGGATCGTGATCCACGACAGTCCCGCCTGAAACGCCTCGAGACTCAGCTTCTCGAAGAGGGGCCGGTCGCCGTGCAGCGGCGTGCCCCATTCCTCGTCGTGGTACCGCTGGTACTCCGCGTCGGAGGCGGCCCATGCACAGCGTCCACGGCCGTCCTCGCCGATGACCGCAGAAGTGCCGATGCTCACGCCGCCGAGCTGGTGGCGCTGCCCGAAGCCGCGCGTTCTGCTGCAGCACCGCCTTCTGCTGCAGCACCGCCTTCGGAGAAATCGTCCCCGGCACCGAAGTCGAGCGCTGTCTGCCCGTGGAGCCGGGACGCGGGCGTGTTGTGGGCGATGCCCTCGTGCTCGAGCAGCCACGCCTTGGTGGGAACGCCCTCACCGCCGCTGTAGCCCGTGATGCGCCCGTCGCTGCCGAGGACCCGGTGGCACGGCACGATGATCGGCACCGGATTGGCGCCCACGGCGCCGCCGACCGCACGCCCGGCCGTCGGACGCCCGGTCGCGAGACCCAGTTCACCGTAGGAGACGACCTCACCGAACTCGAGGTCGACGAGTTGTTCCCACACGGCGAGCTGGAAGGCGGTGCCGGCGAGGGAGACCGGCAGGTCGAAGTCGTGGCGGTGCCCGGCGAAGTACTCCTGCAACTGCGCGACGGCGCGGTCGAGGATGGCGTCGCCGTGCTCGGGGAAGGCATCGTGGGGCAGGGCGCCGTCACGCTCGATCGACAGCGAGGTGATCGCATCGCCGTTGCCGATGATCTCGAGGCGACCGATCGGGCTGTCCATGCGACGGAGGAAGGAGGGCTGCTGCGGGGCGGCGATCGATGTCTGCATGGTCCGAGAGTAGACCGGGGGGCCGACATCGACTCGCGGGAATCGGACACGGCGCAGAGCCGTCCCTGAACCGGAACTGGGAAGGAGGGGAGGCGAGTCCGGTTAGCCTGAAGAGATGGAATCCCGCACGCTCGGCACGTCATCCCTCGCGGTCTCGGTGGTCGGTCTCGGCTGCAACAACTTCGGCCGCCCGGGCTCCCTGACCGAGGAGCAGGAGGGGACGACGGCCGTCGTCGACGCCGCCATCGAGCACGGGATCACCCTGTTCGACACGGCGGACATGTACGGCAAGGAATTCGGCCTGAGCGAGCGGATGCTCGGCGTCGCCCTCCGTGGACGCCGCGACGGCATCGTCGTCGCGACGAAGTTCGGCCATCAGCAGTTCGCCCCGCCGCTGGCGGGAAGCGCGCCGATGGGCTCCCGCGCGTACGTCCGCGCGGCGGTCGAGGGTTCGCTCGAGCGGCTCGGCATCGAGACGATCGACCTGTACCAGCACCACACGCCGGATCCCGGTACTCCCGTCGAGGAGACGTTGGCTGCTCTGGACGAACTCGTCCGCGAGGGCAAGGTGCGCGAGATCGGCAACTCGAACTACGACGCCGCCCAGCTGCGCACCGCCGACGACGCAGCCCGCGCATCCGGAACGGCCCGCTTCGTGTCGGCCCAGAACGAGTACAACCTGCTGGCTCGCGAGGTGGAGACCGAGCTGCTGCCGGTCGCCGCGGAACTCGGTGTGGGATTCCTGCCGTACTTCCCGCTGGCCAACGGGCTGCTCACCGGCAAGTTCACGCGCACGGAGCGACCCGCCGACACCCGCATCGCACGCCAGCGGCCGCACGTGGCCGACGACGCGCCCTGGGATGCGATCGAGGCGTACGCCGCCTTCTGTGCGAACCGCGGTATCTCGATGCTCGAGGCGACGTTCGGCTGGTTCCTGGCCCGGCCCGTGCTGTCGAGCGTCATCGCCGGCGCGACGCGTTCCGAGCAGGTCGCGCAGAACGCAGCCGCCGGCAACGGCTGGCGCCCGGATGCCGAAGAGCTCGCTGTGATCGACGGGTGGTTCGCGGTGCGCTAGGCGCCGGGCACTACAGATTCGCGTCGAAGAACTCGAGCATCCGGGTCCACGCCGCATTCCAGTGCGGATCGAGCCGGTGGTCGCCGCCGTCGACGGTCAGCAGCTCGACGGACGCGCCCGCGGTCTGCCAGTCGGCGACGGTGTGCTCCTCCCAGGTGGCGAACACCGGATCGTCGGCGGTGCCGTACGCGATCAGCAACGGTGCCACCGCTCGGCCGGCGAACGTCGCGGGCGAGGCGTCGTCCCAGTGGGCGGCGTTGTCCTCGTACGTTCCGTGCTCGGCCGTGATGGCCGCGAACTGAGCCGAGTCGCGCGACAGGTAGTGGTCGACGACCCACCAGGCGCGTGTGCTGACAGGTGACATCGCCACCACGGCGTCGAAGACATCCGGGGCGACCACCATCGCGGCCATCGACTCCTCCCCGCCGACCGAATGGCCGAACAGCCCGATCCGGGTGGGGTCGAGGACGGGGATGCCGGATGCGGCGAGCGCGCGCCCCGCGTTCACCACGTCCTCGGTCGCGCCGACGCCGAGATCGGTTCCCGCGGAGGGGCCGGCGTCCGCCGAACCGTACCCGCGAAGGTCGGGCGCGAACACGAGATGCCCGCTCCGGGCGAGAGCCTCCTGCTCGCGCACCAGATCGCTGCCGGTCGTGAACGTGGACGGATCCACGGCCCCATGCACGACGACGACGCCGGGGAACGGTCCATCGCCATCCGGAACGTAGAGCAGGCCGGTGATCGTGAGGCCCTCGCTGACGTAGCTCGCCGGCAGGCTGACAAAGCCGTCACCCTGCTGCATCGCCGAGGCGTCGGCCTTCAGCACCGGCTTCTCGGGTGCGGCGGCGATCAGGTCGCGCAGGGTTCGAGGCCCGGATGCCGTCGTCGGTTGCGGCGTCGGCTCGCGTGTCGGGGCGGGCTGTGGCGCGCAGCCGGCGAGCACGACGAGACATGCGAGCATCGCCAGCGTGCGGAAGCGCATCCGGTCAGCCTACGAGCCGTTGCCGATCGGAGCGACCGGCTACCTCAGTGCCCGACCAGGGGACCCATCACCCGGGCGATCAGCGAGGGGCGGTGCGTGATCTTCTCTTCCAGGTCGGCGAACTGCATGGCGAGCATGCCGGCGTTCGCTCCCGCGAAGCGGAGCGGTTCCGGTTCCCACGAGGGAGACGTGTGATTCACCCACGGCAGCCGCGCCAGCTCGGTATCGGCGCCGGTGAGCAGGTCGGCGAGCGTCCGCCCCGCCAGGTTCGTGGTCGACAACCCGTCGCCGACATAGCCACCCGCCCACGCGACACGCTTGCGCGGATCGTACGACGCGGTCGCGTGCCAGTCGCGCGGCACCCCGAGGGGACCGCCCCAGCGGTGCGTGACCATCACATCCTTCGCCGCCGGGAACAGGTCGACCAGGGTGCGCCGCAGATGCTCGAACACCCGCGGGACGCGGTCGTAGCCGGGCTTGATCGCGCTGCCCCAGTGGTACCGGGCACCTCGCCCGCCGAACGCGA
>JAODAS010000100.1 GCA_025463555.1 Schumannella sp. | reverse complement strand
ACTTCCACCTGCACGTCGCTGTGCCGAGCCCCGAGGCGCTGCGCGACCTGGTGCTGCAGCACATCACCATCCACCGGGTCGTGCGGCAGACGGAGACCCAGCTGATCTTCGAGACGCGTCGCGGGGTGGGGGTGCTGGGCTAGGAACCGGGGTCGATCCGGCCGAACTCGCTCTGCCCGTGGGCTGCCGGATCCCAGCGGGGACCGGAGGGCGCCTTCTCTTCACGCAACTGCTCGAGCAGCCCCGTGATCGCATCCATCATCACCTCGGTCGCGGCCGCGAGCGCTTTCGGCGACTCGTGCTTGCCGACCCATGGGCTGAGGTCGAGCGGCTCGCCGAGGATCACCTCGACCTCTTTGCGCGGGAACAGGCTGATGCGCTTCGACCAGCGCGGCAGGACCCGTTGCGCCCCCCAGCTCGCGGCCGGGATCACCGGGATGCCGTGCTGCAGCGCCAGGCGCGCGGCCCCGTACTTGCCGCGCATCGGCCACATGTCCGGCTCGCGGGTGAGCGTGCCCTCGGGATAGATCACGAGGGCGAGGCCCTTGTCGATGAGGTCCTTCGCCGCGGCGAGCGGGGCGGCACCGCCGATCGCCCGTTCGACCGGTACCTGGTCGGTCGCGCGAAAGGCCGCGCCGACCACCGGGAGCCGGAAGAGGCTGGCCTTGGCGAGATAGTGGGGGACGCGGCCGTGCTTCCACAGCGTGTACGCCGTCACCAGCGGATCGAAGTCGCTGTAGTGATTCGCCACCATCAGGAACGCGCCCTCTGCCGGAATGCGCTCGGCGTGACGGAACCGGAACCGCGTGAGGAACAGCACCGCCGGAACGACCAGCGCCGCGAGAAACCGCCAGATGGGCGTCTTCTCTGCTCTCGTGCGCGCCGCCGCCTCTGCGGCGCGTGCTCTCGTGCGCGCCGCCGGCTCTGCGGCGCGTCCGCTCCGGTCGCCGTCGAGGCCGCCGCCCTCCGCTGGCTGCGGCGCCTTGCTCAACTCAGGCGTCCGTCGAGAAGTCCGCCCCGAGGCCTTCGAGCTTCTCGAGGAAGTGCTCGTAGCCGCGGCTGATGATGCCGAGATTGGTGATCGTCGAAGTGCCCTCCGCCGTGAGCGCGGCGATCAGGTAGCTGAACCCGCCCCGCAGGTCGGGAACGCGAACGTCGGCGCCGCGCAGCTTCGTCGGACCGGTGATCACGGCGGCCTGCTCGAGCTTGCGACGCGGCACGCGCCGGGTCAGGGACTCCAGGCCGTCGGTGTGCACGACGATATCGGCGCCCATCTCGTTGAGGGCATCGGTGAAGCCGAGGCGGTTCTCGTACACGGTCTCGTGTACGACGGAGACGCCGTCGGCCTGGGTGAGTGCGACGATGAGCGGCTGCTGCCAGTCGGTCATGAAGCCGGGGTGCACGTCGGTCTCGACCTGCACGGGCTTCAGCGCTCCGGCGCGGTAGAACCGGATGCCGTCCTCGAGCACGTCGAACCCGCCGCCGGCTTTGCGGAACACGTTGAGGAACGTCATCAGCTCTTGCTGCTTCGCGCCCTTCACGAAGATGTCGCCATCCGTGGCGAGCGCCGCGGACGCCCAGGACGCCGCCTCGTTGCGGTCGAAGATCGCCCGGTGCGTGTAGCCGGTGAGGTGGTCGACACCCTCGATGAAGATGGTCCGGTTCGGTTCCATCCAGATGATGGCGCCCATCTTCTGCAGGATCGCGATGAGGTCCATGATCTCGGGCTCGATCGCCGCGTTCTTCAGCTCGGTGACGCCCTTGGCCCGTACCGCCGTGAGCAGCACCTGCTCGGTGGCACCGACCGACGGGTACGGCAGCTCGATGTTGGCACCGTGCAGCCCGTCGGGTGCGGTGATGCGGATGCCCTCGTACGACTTGTCGACGACAGCGCCGAACGCACGCAGCGCGTCCATGTGGAAGTCGATCGGCCGGTCGCCGATGCGGCATCCGCCGAGGTCGGGGATGAGGGCCTCGCCCAGGCGGTGCAGCAGCGGCCCGCAGAACAGGATCGGGATGCGGCTGGAGCCGGCGAGCGCGTCGATCTCGGCGAAGTGGGCGCGTTCGACGTTCGTGGGGTCGAGCAGCAGCTGCCCCTCCTCGGGAGACGTGACCGCCACGCCGTACGCACCGAGCATGCCCGTGACGACCCCGACATCCGAGATGTTGGGAACGTCTTGCAGCAACGACGGGGTCTCACCGAGCAGGGCGGCGACCATCGCCTTGGTCGCCAGGTTCTTGGCGCCGCGCACGTGGACGGTGCCGTTGAGCGCCTTGCCGCCGCGAATGACGATCTGGTCGGACCGGAGTCCGACGCGAAGACCTGCTTTCGCGGCGTCTGTGGTGAGGGAGTCCAAGAAAACCACCTAGCTAGGGAACGGGAAGAGTCCGCGGACGCCAGCTTTCGCGAGTGCCTTCGAACTCCGTGATCCGCGCTTCGTCGCGCAGGGTGAGACCGATGTCGTCGAGGCCTTCCAACAGCCTCCATCGAGTGTAATCGTCGATCTCGAATGGGGCTACGAGGTCGCCGACGGCCACCGTACGAGCAACCAGATCCACCTGCGCCGGTATTCCCGGGTTCGCGGCGATCGCTGCCCAGAACGCTTCGAGCTCGGATTCCTTGATGGTTCCTGTGAGAAGCCCCTGCTTGCCCGAGTTGCCCCGGAAGATGTCGCCGAACTTGGGGCTGAACACCGCCTGGAACCCGTAGTCGCGCAGCGCCCACACGGCGTGCTCGCGACTGGAACCGGTCCCGAAGTCGGGGCCGGCGAACAGGACCGTCGCACCCGTGTACGCCGGATCGTTGAGCACGAACTCCGGGTCCTTGCGCCATTCGTGGAACAGGGCGTCGTCGTACCCGGTCTTCGTGACCCGCTTGAGGAACACCGCCGGGATGATCTGGTCGGTGTCGACGTTGGCACGCGTCAACGGGACGGCGGTGCCGCTGAACTGGGTGATCTTGTCCATCAGGCCGCGCTTCCCGCTGGTTGAGTAGCCGGCGCAGCCGGCGTGTCGAAACCAAGGTCCCACGGCGACGACAGGGTCCCGCGAATGGCCGTGGCCGCAGCCACGAGCGGCGACACCAGGTGCGTCCGCCCGCCCTTGCCCTGCCTGCCCTCGAAGTTGCGGTTGCTGGTCGACGCGCACCGTTCGCCGGGCGCGAGCTGGTCGGGGTTCATGCCGAGGCACATCGAGCAGCCGGCGAAGCGCCACTCCGCGCCGAACTCCTCCACGATCTTGTCGATTCCTTCGGCCTCTGCCTCGATGCGCACGCGTGCCGAGCCGGGCACGACCATGACGCGCACGTGATCCGCCTTCTTCTGGCCCTTGATCACGCTCGCGAAGGCGCGCAGATCCTCGATGCGGCTGTTCGTGCACGAGCCCATGAAGACGGCGTCGACCCGGATGTCCTTCATCGGCGTACCGGCGGCGAGGTCCATGTACTCCAGCGCCCGCTGGGCAGACGCGCGGTCGTTGGGGTCCGGATAGGACGCCGGGTCGGGCACCCGCTCGCTCAGCGAGACGCCCTGGCCGGGGTTGGTGCCCCAGGTCACGAACGGCTCCAGCTCGTTCGCGTCGAGGAAGATCTCGGCGTCGAACACCGCATCGTCGTCGGTCGCCAGCGTGTCCCAGTAGGCGACCGCGGCATCCCAGTCGGCGCCCTTCGGTGCGTGCGGGCGGCCCTTCAGATAGTCGTAGGTCACCTGGTCGGGTGCGACCATGCCTGCGCGTGCCCCCGCCTCGATCGACATGTTGCAGATCGTCATGCGCCCCTCCATCGAGAGGGACCGGATGGCGCTGCCGCGGTATTCCAGCACATAGCCCTGGCCGCCCCCGGTGCCGATCTGCGCGATGACCGCCAGGATGATGTCTTTCGCCGTGACGCCGGGCCGCAACTCGCCCTCGACGGTGATCGCCATGGTCTTGAACGGCTGCAACGGCAGCGTCTGAGTGGCCAGCACGTGCTCGACCTCGCTGGTTCCGATGCCGAATGCCATGGCACCGAATGCGCCGTGCGTGCTGGTGTGGCTGTCGCCGCACACGACGGTGATGCCCGGCATGGTCAGGCCTAGCTGCGGGCCGACGACGTGCACGATCCCCTGCTCGATGTCGCCGAGCGGATGCAGGCGCACCCCGAACTCGGCGCAGTTCCTGCGCAGGGTCTCGATCTGGGTGCGACTAGTGAGGTCGGCGATCGGCTTGTCGATCGCGAGAGTCGGCGTGTTGTGGTCCTCGGTCGCGATCGTCAGGTCCGTCCGGCGCACCGGACGCCCGGCCATGCGCAGTCCGTCGAACGCCTGCGGGCTGGTGACCTCGTGGATGAGGTGCAGATCGATGTAGATCAGGTCGGGTTCGCCTTCGGCGCCCTGCGCGACCAGATGGTCGTCCCAGACCTTCTCGGCCAGAGTCTTGCCCATGTGTTCAGTCCTTCAGTTCTCGTCGGGTCGGCCACGACGGACTCCGCGACGAGGAAGGCCGGGAGCTAGGCCTCGTCGCGGCGAAGAAGAAGGAGCCGCACGATCATGGATCGAGGGTAACACCGACTATTCCGGCGTGTCGGATGGAACCTTCCTGCCGTCGATGCGCAGCTTGATCACGCTCGCGATCACTGCGAGCGCCATCGAACCGACGATCACGGCAAGAGAGACGACGGTCGAGATCTCGGGCGCCCAGTCCACGTGGTGCCCGCCGTTGATGAACGGCAGCTCGTTCTCGTGCAGGGCGTGGAAGAACAGCTTCACGCCGATGAACGCCAAGATGAACGCGATGCCGTACTTCAGGTACACCAGCTTGTCGACCAGGTCGCCGAGCAGGAAGTACAGCTGCCGCAGCCCCATCAGCGCGAACACGTTCGCGGTGAAGACGAGGAACGGCTCCTGCGTGATGCCGAAGATCGCGGGGATCGAATCCAGCGCGAAGACCAGATCGGTGGTGCCCAGAGCGATGAAGACGATGAGCACCGGGGTGAAGAACCGTTTGCCGTCGATCGTGGTCTTGAGTTTGGCGCCCTCGAAACCGTCGGTGATGGGGATGCGGCGGCGCAGCATCCGGATGAGGCGGTTCTCGTTGGCCTCTTCGTCGTCGTGACCGGTGAATGCCTGGTTGGCGGCCGTGTAGATGAGGAACAGGCCGAAGAGGTAGAAGATCCAGCTGAAGTTCGAGATGAGAGCCGCACCGAGCACGATGAAGATGCCGCGGAAGATGAGGGCGAGGATGATGCCGACCATCAGGATCTCTTGCTGGTATCTGCGGGGTACCGAGAACCTGGCCATGATGATCAGGAACACGAACAGATTGTCGATCGACAGGCTGTACTCGGTCAGCCAGCCGGCGACGAACTGGCCGGCGTGCTCGGCGTCGCCGATCAGCAGCATCAACCCGGCGAACACCAGGGCGAGCACGACGTAGAACGTGATCCACAGGGCCGACTCGCGGGTCGACGGGACGTGCGGGCGGCGGTAGGCCAGGAAGATGTCGGCGGCCAGGATCACGCCGAGCGCGATGTAGGTGCCGATCTCGAACCAGAGCGGTATCTCGAGGTTCATGGGGGTGCCTTTCGGAGTTCGGGGTTGCCGGAAATCCGAAAGTCTCTCCCGCGTGCTTCGCACGATCGCGACCGGGGCTGCAGCAGTGGAACCCGTGATGACGGCCGCGATGAGGTGGGATACTCCCCTTCGCTGAACTCATCTTACCGGGGATGAGATCGGGCTCGGCCACGAGGACCGACCCCTGTCACCGAGCGCAATGCCGGTGGCAGATCGCAAACTTGACCCATGTGCGGTCGGTTTGCGATGGACGACAAGACGAACGATCTGATCGAGGCGTTCGTTCTCGACGGCAACGACTACCGCGACTGGGCGCCGTCGTTCTCGATCGCGCCGACGGATGTGATCCCGATCGTCCGGGAACGACGCAGCTCCTCGACCGGCGAAGTGAGCCGCAAGGTCGAGCCGGCCGTGTGGGACTTCCACCCCGCGTTCGTGAAGGAATCGAAGCGGCCGCAGTTCAACGCGCGTATCGAGACCATCGCGACGAGCGGCATGTGGAAGGGGGCACTCGCCTCCGGCCGGTGCATCGTGCCGATGCGCGGGTACTACGAGTGGACCGAGCGCGAGGCGGCAGGCGGCAAGCCGGTCAAGATCCCGTACTTCATCCACGGCGAGGGGCCTCTGCTCGCGGCGGCGGGGCTCGCCACCGCACGCAAGGTCACGACTGCGTCGGGAGAGACCGAGTGGGAGGTGTCGACCGCGATCATCACGCGTGAGGCGCGCGACGCCTCCGGCGTGGTGCACGAGCGGATGCCGGCGTTTCTCACCACGGACGTGTGGGACCGCTGGCTCGATTCCGAGAAGATCACGGACGAGGGCGAGCGCGACGACCTGCTGGCGACGCTCGATCGCGTGTCGACGGGGGTGGCATCCACAATCACGACGTACGAGGTCGACCGACGCGTGAACAACTCGCGCGCGGTCGACCCCGCGGACCCGACTCTGATCGAGCCCGCCGAGAACCCCGTCTAGGGCCGTCGGTCCGGTCGTCGCCTAGGGCGCCGGAGC
>JAODAS010000061.1 GCA_025463555.1 Schumannella sp. | reverse complement strand
TGCACGGCACGGCGGCTTGACGCGCCATCGAACGTATGTTCGAATGTCTGAATGCGATGGGGTGGGCAACAGCTAGAGGCCGAGGATGCGGACGCGCTCCCCGGTCTCGCAAGCCGCCACGATCTCGTTCGTTCGGTGCAGACCCCCGAGTTCGCCGGCATCACCTTTCACGAGGTGCTCGCCAAGAGCGCCCTCAACCACGTGCCGGGATCGTCGAATGCGTTGCCGTTCGGGTGGACGATCAACCCGTACCGCGGCTGCAGTCATGCGTGCGTGTTCTGCCTAGATCCAGAGACGTTGGTGTTGATGGCTGATGGGCGCCAACGTCCGATCTGGATGGTGAAACCGGGCGACGAGGTCTATGGGACCCAAGTGGTTGGCAGGTACCGAAGATTTGTGAAGACTCGAGTGCTTGCTCACTGGAGCACGCGCAAACGTGGATATCGCATCAGCCTCGGTGATGGCACGCAGGTAGTCGCGAGCGCCGACCATCGGTTCCTCACCGATCGAGGTTGGAAGCACGTACGCGGATCCATGGCGGGCGCGGATCAACGACCCTACCTGACCGTGAACAACAAGCTGATGGGCTTCGGCTTGAACGGACTGGAACAGGCTTACCAAGCTCCGATTCATACTCGCGAGTATCGCCTGGGATACTTGACGGGCATGATTCGCGGCGACGGGATGATCTTCC
Organism: Schumannella sp.; assembly: GCA_025463555.1. GTDB lineage: Bacteria > Actinomycetota > Actinomycetes > Actinomycetales > Microbacteriaceae > JBDSKH01. Next base: position 3,492 of record JAODAS010000061.1, on the reverse strand, counting down.
ACAAGTCCTACTCCGGTGCCGACGGCCGGGTTCGACCGATTCACCGTTTCCGGCTCGCACTTACGGATGCCGAGGGTGTGAACCGCACGCGCCTCTATCTCCAGATGGAGGGCATCGAGACGTTGACCCGCCCCTACCTGATTGCGACAGACCAGCATCGGGCGATGACCGCGATCCATACTGCGCGCGAGGCTCAGGTCGAGGCGATTGAGCGGCTGATCTGGTGGCCGCCGGAACCCAGCGACCAATGGTTGACCGGGTATCTGGCCGGCATTTTCGACGCCGAAGGCAGCTGTTCCCAGGGCGTCCTTCGTATCGCCAATAGAGACCCGAAGATCATCCGCATGATCGAGCTGGCTATGGAGACCCTTCGTGTTGCCTACGTAAATGAAGGGCCGAACCGCATAGGTGTCTCCTACATCCGCGTATCGGGCGGGCTACCGTCACGCGCTCGATTCTTCGAGCTCACCGTTCCCGCGATCACGCGGAAGTTGGACATTGCCGGCCGAGCGGTCAAGACAGACGCCGACCTTCGCGTCGTCTCGATCGAAGACCTGGGCGTTGAAATGGACATGATCGACATCCAGACCGGCACTGGGGATTTCATCGCCAACGGTGTGATCAGCCACAACTGCTTCGCCCGCAAGACCCACGAATACCTCGACCTCGACTCGGGCAAAGACTTCGACACTCAGATCGTGGTGAAGGTGAACGTCGCCGAGGTCCTGGCGAAGGAGCTGGCACGCCCGTCGTGGGGCCATCATCCTGTCGCCCTCGGCACCAACACCGATCCGTACCAGCGCGCCGAAGGGCGCTACCGATTGATGCCCGGGATCATCGCCGCGCTCGCCGCCTCGGGCACGCCCTTCAGCATCCTGACCAAGGGGACGTTGTTGCGGCGCGACCTGCCGCTGCTGCAGGCCGCCGCCGAACGAGTGCCCGTCGATGTCGCGATGACGATCGACGTCTTCGACGCCGAGCTGCGCGAGCAGGTGGAGCCGGGCGCGCCGACGACAGAGGCGAGGCTGGCGACCGTCCGCGCGGTCAAAGAGGCCGGCCTCAACGTGTCGGTCTTCATGATGCCGGTGCTGCCGTACCTGACCGACTCGATCGCTCACCTCGACACCGCCCTGTCGCAGATCGCGGATGCCGGGGCCGACTCGGTCGCGTACAGCGCGCTGCATCTGCGGCCGGGTGCGCGGGAGTGGTACTGGGCGGGGCTCGAACGCGAGCATCCCGAACTGGTCCCCCGGTACCGGGAAGTGTTCGGCACGGGCAGTTACGCCGCGAAAGAGTATCGCGCGTGGCTGGCCAAACGCATCCGGCCGCTGCTGCGCAAGCACGACCTCGAGCGTCAGCCCCGCATCGATCCGGCAACGGGCGTGGTGCGAGCAGACATCGTGGGGGCGATCCGCGACGCGACACTGCAGCCTCTGCGCGGGGCTTCGGGTGCCGACGTCGCCGGCGCCGGGTTGATCGCCGCCGAGCTGCCCGCGCATGCCGCCGCGGGCATCCAGCCAACGCTGTTCTGAGCATGCGCCGACTGCACGGCGGGAGCGCTTTCAATAGAGTGTGCCCATGAGCATGAGCGGCGGCGCCACCCCCCACGTCGCCACCCCCCACGGCACGGGCGAGTCGGCCGCACGCCCGGCCCCCGTCCGCCTCGCGATCCTCGACGACCACGAAGTCCTGCTCGACAGCCTGGGCAGCTGGATCACCAACCACGCGCCCGACTTCGAGGTGGTGCTGATGGCGCCGACCTGGCTGCAACTCGTGCACAGTCCCGCGTTCCCCACCGATCTGGTGTTCATCGACTTCCAGCTGAAAGAGCCGGTCTCGATCGAAGCGCGGGTGCGTACCTGCCGGGCTGCCGGCGCCCGCGTCATGGTGCTCTCCAGCATCGACACCCGCGAGGCGCGCGAACGCGCACTCGCCGCCGGCGCCGCCGACTTCATCTCGAAAGCGGTGCCGATGGCATCCGTGATGGATGCCGCCCGCCGCATCATGGGCATGGAGGCAGACTCCGGCGCCCACCGCGCCTGGCGTCCCCTGCCGACCGGTGCCCTCCCCCAGGTGAAACCACGCCTCAGCCCTGGAGAAGAGGACGCGCTGCGCCTCTACGCAGCCGGCTTCAGCACGGCCGAAGTCGCGGAGAGGATGAACGTGCAATACGAGACGGCGAAAACATACCTGCGGCGCGTGCGGGAGAAATACGCGAAAGTCGATCGCCCCGCCAGCAAGAAAGCCGAACTCATACGCCGCGCGGCAGAAGATGGTTACCTGGAGTAGTGGCGAAGCTCTATTTCCGGTACGGCGCGATGAACAGCGGCAAGAGCACCGCTCTGCTGCAGGCCGCCTTCAACTATGAAGAGCGCGGCCAGCGCGTTCTGCTCACCAAGCCCGCCATCGACTCCGAGGGCGACAACGCGATAGTGTCCCGCCTCGGTATGACGCGGCAGGTCGACTTCACCGTCGGACCCGACGAGGACATCTACGCCGCATTCACCCGCGAGCGCGAGTCGATCATCCGCACCACGGGACAGGATGTCAGCTGCCTCCTCGTCGACGAAGCCCAGTTCCTCGGTGAAGGTCAAGTCGACGACCTGCTACGCATCGCCATCATCGAAGACGTGCCCGTGCTCGCCTACGGGATCCGCACCGACTTCCAGACGGTCGCGTTCCCCGGCAGCCGTCGCCTGCTCGAAGTCGCGCACTCCCTCGAAGAGCTGAAGACCATCTGCCGCTGCGGCCGCAAAGCGGTCTTCAACGCCCGCACCGTCAACGGCCAGTTCGTGTTCGACGGCGACCAGGTCGCGATCGACGGAGACGCCGAAGTCGCCTACCAGTCGCTGTGCGGCGCCTGCTACCTCGACGAATCCGGGGGCGTGCTGAACCGGGGGTGGCGTCCGAAGCTCGACTTCAGTGCGACGTCGGGGCCGGATGCGGACTTCATGTGAGGGCGGGGACCCCTCCTGGATGACGCCACTCGCGCAATGACAAAGGCCGCCCGGATGGGCGGCCTTTCTCATTGCGGTCGGGGTAACAGGATTTGAACCTGCGGCCTCGTCGTCCCGAACGACGCGCGCTACCAAGCTGCGCCATACCCCGCTGCCGCCCGTAGGCAACCTGTAAAGGATAGCTGATTCACTCCGGGCGCGGCACCAGGGTGAGCACCACAGCCTCCGGTGGGCAGGCGAAGCGCACGGGCGCATAGATCGAGGTGCCGATTCCGGCGGAGACCTCGAGGAATGCCTCATGGGTGCCGCTGTGCCAGCGGCTGAGTCCCTGCGCCTGGTCGGCCGGGATGTCGCAGTTGGTGACGAGCGCAGCGGGCCAGCCCGGGATGCGGACCTGACCGCCGTGCGTGTGTCCCGCGAGAACGAGCGCGGCGCCCTGGTTCACGAAATCGTCGAGCACCCGGCGGTACGGGGCATGGGTGACCCCGATGCTGAGCACCTCGTCGCGGGTGCCGGCGCTCCATCCGACGTTCTC
>JAODAS010000049.1 GCA_025463555.1 Schumannella sp. | reverse complement strand
TACAGCCCGGGGATCGGGGTCCCGTCCGGGGCGAGAGCCTGCGCGTTCAGATCCGTGCGGATGCCACCCAGCGTCTTGCGGGTCAGCACATGCAGCCGAACGGCGATCAGCGGGCGGTGCGCGGGGTCGAGGAACTTGTGCGGCTTCGCCACCCGGATCAGCTTGTCGCCCCGGTACTTGCGCGCGCCGCGCATGGCGGTGATCTGCGCATCCTTCGTGAATTCGTTGTCGAGTTCCCGGTCGCGGGCCTCGATCTCGCGGCGAAGCTCCTGAGTGTCGAGCTTCACGCCCTTGCCCTGCAGCTTCCGCATGCCGGCGAACAACTCATCGAGCGTGTCGGCGACGACGAAGTCGGCGCCCTTCGTCTTGAACGCCTCGACCGGGCCGGTCGCCCCCTTGCTCAGTCGCTGGCGCACCAGCTCACGCACGCTCTTGCCGGTGAGGTCCGGGTTCTGCTCACTGCCGGAGAGCGCGAACTCCTTCTCGATCACGGTCTGCGTCAGGACGAACCAGGAGTGGTCGTGTCCGAGTGAGCGCAAGTAGCTCAGGGTCCCGAGCGTGTCGAAGCCGGGGAACAGCGGAACCGGCAGCCGCTTGCCGGTGGCGTCGAACCAGAGGCTCGACGGCCCGGGAAGGATGCGGATGCCGTGCTTGTCCCAGACGGGGGCGAAGTTCTCGATTCCCTCGACGTAATGCCACATGCGGTCCTCGTTGACGACATGGGCGCCCGCGTCGGCCGAGATGCCGATCATGCGGCCGTCGACGTGCGCGGGCACACCGCTCAGCATCTTCTTCGGGGGTGTGCCCAGCCACTCCGGCCAGTTCTTGCGCACCAGGTCGTGGTTGCCCCCGATGCCGCCGCTCGCGACGATCACGGCGGGCGCTTCGAGCGAGAAGTCGCCCTCCTCATCCCGGTTGCTCGCCACACCGCGCTGTGCGTCGTCGGGTGCGAGGATCTTGCCTTTCGCCCCGACGACCGCGCCGTCGCGGAGGATCAGCTCGTCGACCCGGTGCCGGAACTTCAGCTCGACGAGACCCTGCTCGACGCCGGCACGCACCGTCTTGATGAACGGCGCGAGGATCGCGGGCCCGGTTCCCCACACGATGTGAAAGCGGGGCACCGAGTTGCCGTGGCTTGTCGCCGTGTACCCTCCCCGCTCGGCCCAGCCGACTACGGGGAAGAACTTGATGCCTTTCGACCTCAGCCAGTCCCGCTTCTCGCCGGCGGCCCACGCCAGATAGGCCTCGGCCCATTCGCGGCCGTTCTCGTCGACGTCGCGATCGAACTCCGCACTGGCGTACCAGTCCTGCCGTGCCAGGTCGTGACTGTCTTTCACGCCGAGGCGGCGCTGCTCGGGCGAGTCCACCAGGAACAGGCCACCGAATGACCAGTGCGCCTGGCCGCCGAGGCTCGCCTCCGGCTCCTGCTCGAGAACGATCACGTGCTGACCGGCTTCGACGAGTTCGGCGACCGCCACGAGGCCGGCGAGACCGGCTCCGATGACGATGACATCGGCGTTCTGGGGCATGGAAGTGAGATTACCGTGACCTCAGCCGGCCGAATTCACCATCGCGTGGGCGGCGCGCTCGAGGTAGTCCCAGAGCATCGCTTCGTGCAACGGCGAGAGGTCGAGGGTGTCCACCGCGGCGCGCATGTGGCGCAGCCAGCGGTCGCGGGCATCCGGTGTCACGGCGAACGGCATGTGCCGCATGCGCAGGCGCGGGTGCCCGCGCTCGTCGGAGTAGGCGCCCGGCCCGCCCCAGTACTGCTCGAGGAATCCGGTGAGGCGCTGGATCGCGCCCTCGAGGTCGGGCTGCTCGGGATACATGGGCAGCAGCACCTCGTCGGTGCGGATGCCGTCATAGAACGCGCGCACCAGCTTCTCGAACGTGGGGCGACCGCCGACCGCCTCCCAGAAGCTGCCGCCGACCGGCTCCCCGCCGCCCGAACCCATACGCAGCGTGAGGTCAGCCATCGGTGCCGAAGTCTCGCTGCGCCTTCGCCTGCGCCTTGGCCGATTCTTTCGCCGGCTTCATCGCCACGGGCAGGTTCGCCGTCTTCGGGGGACGAGCCCCACGCACCGAGCCCGCGCCTTCGTAGCCGCTCAGCACGATCGAGTTCAGCTTCGGCAGCTTGACACCCATGTCGTCGAGAGCGCGCTTCAGGCGGGCGCGCAGTTCACGGGCGACATCGTCCTTCGAGCCCGACCGCACCTTGACCACGAGTCGAATGACGACGGCCTCGGCCGAGACGGACTCGATGCCCCAGATCTCGGGCCGTTCGAGCATCAGCTTCTTCCACTTCGCCTCGTCGCGCATCGCGACGGCGGTTTCGAGCATCCGCGTCTGCACGGCCTCGGTGTCCGCCTCGTACGGCACCGCGAGGTCGATGATGACGCGCGCCCAGCCCTGCGAGAGGTTGCCGACGCGCAGGATCTCGCCGTTGCGGACGAACCACAGGGTGCCGTTGACATCCCGGATCTGCGTGATGCGGATGCCGACCGCCTCGACGACGCCGGTCGCCGGACCGAGGTCCACGACATCCCCGACCCCCAGCTGATCTTCGCTGACCATGAACAGGCCGTTCAGGATGTCTTTGACGACGTTCTGTGCTCCGAAGCCGAGCCCAGCACCGAGCGCGGCGGTGATCAGCGAGAAGGCCGCGGTCGCCTGGGGCGCCGCGATCGAGATGATCAGGATGATCGCCGTGATGACGACGACGGTGGTGACGACGCTGTTGAGCACCCCGCCGAGAGCGCGGGTGCGCTGCACGATGCGTGCCGCGTGGATCGGCGACGCCTGAAGCGCCTGCGTGTCGTCGACGTTCTGCTTTCTCTTGACGCCGTTCACGACGCGGCTGACGACGCGACGGATTCCGAACTGCAGGGCGACACGGATGATCGCCGAGATCACGAGGATCAGCAGGATCTGCAGCGGAATGCCCCACGAGCCGTTCAGGAAACCCGCGACGGTTTTCCAGAAGGCGTCCCAGTTCATGGTTCTCAGGCCTTATCGCGCGCCTGCACGCTGACGGCACGCTCGACCCCGGCGAGGTTCTCGATGACCAGGCGACGCAGGGCCGGGATGTCCGGGTTGGCATCCAGCCAGGCTTGCGTCGCGTCGACGAGCGACTGCGATGCGAGGGCGCCCGGATAGAAGAACGTGATGATGTAGCTCGCGATCTGGTAACTGCGGCGGTTCCAGACCTTCGAGAGGGCGTCCAGGTACGGGCCGACCGTCGAGGCGAGCACTGCCGGATCGTTCACGTGCTGGAAGCCGAGGCCCATGTTGCGCAGCACCACGTTGGAGATGGTGTCATCGGTGACGGCCGCGTCGAGCGCAGCGAGCTTCGCCTCAGCGGTCGGGATCGTCGCGCGTGCGCGAGCGGCAGCCTGCTGGCCGTTCGAGGTGTCATCGGCGGCGAGCGCCGCGGCGATCTCGGCCTCGCCGGCCTGGCCGACCAGTACGAGGCCTTCGAGCAGCTCCCACGACAGGTCGGTGTCGATCTCGAGGCCGTCCAGCTTGATCGAGCCCGAACGGAGGCCCGAGAGCACCTCGCCGTGCTCGGTCGTCGAGGCGACGGTCGCGAAGAACTTCACGAACTGGAACTGCGCGTCCGAGCCGGCCTCGGCCGACTGCGCGAGTCGCCACAGTGCATCGCCGACGCGGGTGATGGTCTCGTCGCGGACGGCGGGGTCGACGTACTGGCGAGCGACCTGCACGAGCTGGGTCAGCGAGAGGCGGATCGTCGTCGACTCCGTCTCGGTGGCGATGTTGCCCAGCACCAGGTCGACGTAGTCGCTCGCGGCGACCTCGCCGTCCCGGGTCGAGTCCCACGCCGAGCCCCAGACAAGCGCGCGAGCGAGCGGGTCCTCGATGTCGGCCAGGTGCGCGATGGCTGTATCGAGGCTCTCGTCGTCCATGCGGATCTTGGCGTACGCCAGGTCGTCGTCGTTGAGCAGCACCAGGTTGGGCTTGGCCAGACCCAGCAGTTCGTCGACCTCGGTCGACTCGCCGTCGATGTCGAGCTCGACCCGGTGCGTGCGGCGCAGGCGGGGTGCCAGGGTGCCGTCGTCATCGGTGTGGTCGAACTCGTAGAAGCCGACAGCGAGGCGATGGGGCCGGATGGTCGGGTAGTCCGGCGCTGCGGTCTGCAGGATGCGGAACGCGGTGATGATGCCGCCCTCGTCCGTCTCGATCTCGGGCTTGAGCGTGTTGACGCCGGCGGTTTCGAGCCAGAGTTGTGCCCACGTCGACAGGTCGCGGCCGCTGGTCGCCTCGAGCTCGGTCAGCAGATCTGTGAGCTCGGTGTTGCCGTATTCGTGCTTCTGGAAGTACTGCCCCACCCCGGCGAAGAACGCGTCGATCCCGACCCATGCGGCCAGCTGCTTCAGGACCGAGCCGCCCTTGGCGTAGGTGATTCCGTCGAAGTTGACCTGCACGTCTTCGAGGTCGTTGATCGTCGCGACGATCGGGTGGGTGCTGGGCAGCTGATCCTGGCGGTACGCCCAGCTCTTCTCCATCGCCTGGAACGTCGCCCAGGCCTCGGTCCATTCGGTCGCCTCGGCGGTGGCGATGGTCGACGCCCACTCGGCGAAGGACTCGTTGAGCCAGAGGTCGTTCCACCACCGCATCGTGACCAGGTCGCCGAACCACATGTGCGCGAACTCGTGCAGGATCGTGACGACCCGGCGCTCCTTGATGGCGTCGGTCACCTTCGACCGGAACACATAGGTCTCGGTGAAGGTCACGGCGCCGGCGTTCTCCATCGCCCCGGCGTTGAACTCGGGCACGAACAGCTGGTCGTACTTCGGAAACGGGTACGGGTAGCCGAACTTCTCTTCGAAGTAGGCGAATCCCTTGCGGGTGATGTCGAAGATGTAGTCGGCGTCGAGGTACTGGAACAGCGACCTGCGCGCGTAGATCCCGAGCGGCACGACCTTGCCGTTCGAGCTGGCGACGTCGGAGTGAACCGCCTGATACGGGCCCGCGATGAGCGCGGTGATGTACGACGACATGCGCTGCGTCGGTGCGAACGTCCAGGTGGCGGACCCGTCGGCGCCCGCTGCAGGCTCGGGCGTCGGCGAGTTGGACACCACCGCCCATGTCGCGGGAGCCGTCACCGTGAACTGGAACGTGGCCTTCAGGTCGGGTTGCTCGAACACCGCGAACACACGGCGGCTGTCGGGCACCTCGAACTGCGTGTACAGGTATACCTCGTCGTCGACCGGGTCGACGAAGCGGTGCAGCCCCTCGCCCGAGTTCGTGTACGCGAAGTCCGCGACGACGATCAGCTCGTTCTGCGGCTGCAACCCGTCCAGCTGGATGCGGATGCCGTCGCTGACCTCCTCCGGGCTCAACTCCGAGCCGTTCAGGGTGACCGTGTGCACCTTGCTGGTGATCGCATCGATGAAGGTCGAGGTGCCGCCGTCGGCACCGAACCTCACCGTCGTGGTGGAACGGAACGTCTCGGGACCGGTGGTCAGGTCCAGCGCGACGGCGTAGGAGTCGATGGTGAGGAACGCTGCGCGTTCCTGGGCTTCACGGCGTGTGAGGTTCTCTGCAGGCACGCCTTCCACCCTAACCGCCGCATGTGTGGCGGCTCAGGCGCGAACCAGATGCCGCTCTTGCGCGGCCGGCACCGCCACGTGCGCCTCGACGTCCGCGATGGCCAGCTCGAGGGTTGCGATCAGCAGGGAGTCGGGGTCGTCGATGCACGCCTCCGCGATCCCGGTCGCGGCGATGCGGGTGATCGCCTGCGTCGCAGAGGCGTGCAGGGGATGCGAGACGGGGCGCACGGTCGCGAGGTACGCGTTCGCCCAGGCCACGGCATCCGGCACCGCGGCGAGCGCGAGCTGGGACAGTTCGTCGAGATCGGCCGGGATGTCGTGCCCCAGTTCACGACGGACGCCCTGGATGCCGAGGGCGAGCGATCGCTGACGGTCCATGCTGGCGACGGGGAGCGCGCTGATGGCGGCACGCAACGCGACGATCAGCCCGACGATCCTGTCGTCCGCGCGGAGCCCGATGACGCGCGGGATGTGCACCACGAGCTCATCGCGCCGTGCGTCAGACAGCCCGTCGTTGACGCCCCGTGCGAGCGCGGCGAGCACCGGATCTGTGCAGTCCGGGTGATCGCTCCAGCGCTCGCCCGCCAGGTACGACGCGAATTCCATGAAGCAGGCGCCGCGGCGCGGCGAGCGGTGGGCTCCGGCCGCGAGGTGCGGCATGAGCGACGGGACGTGGGTGAAAGACAGCATGGCGACCTCCGCAGGTGGCGTGTCTTCGATCTTCCTCCCGACCACCGACGGCGACAAGGGGCTGCGGATGCCGTCGGTGGCGGTCCATAGACTTGCCGCGTGCGCATCCATATCGCCACCGACCACGCGGGTCTCGAGTTCAGCACCGACCTGCAGCATCACCTGGCCGAACAGGGCTACGAGGTCATCGACCATGGTCCCACCGACTACGACCCGCTCGACGACTACCCCAGCTTCTGCATCAACGCCGCGAAGGCCGTCGTCCGCGATCAGCGCGCGGGGGTGGAGGCGCTCGGCATCGTGTTCGGCGGCTCGGGCAACGGTGAGCAGATGGCCGCGAACAAGGTCCAGGGCGCACGTGCCGCCCTCGTCTGGAGCCTCGCCACCGCCGAGCTGGCCCGCGAGCACAACGACGCGAACCTGATCGCGATCGGCGCTCGCCAGCACTCGCTCGACGAGGCGATCGGATTCATCGACACGTTCCTGCGCACCCCGTTCAGCAACGAAGAGCGGCACGCGCGTCGCATCGCGCAGCTGGCCGAGTACGAGACGACGGGCGCGATCGCCGGCCACCAGGTCGACTGAGCCGATGCCCGAGGGTCACTCCGTCCATCGCATCGCGCGGCAGTTCGCGCTGCATTTCACCGGCGTGCCCGTGTCTGTCACGTCGCCGCAGGGGCGGTTCGCTGCCGACGCCGCGCTTCTCGACGGTCACACGATCGTGTCGGCGAGGGCCGTGGGCAAGCAGATGTTCCTGGAGTTCGACCACGGGCTCTGGCTGCGCGTGCACCTGGGCCTGTATGGCGCGTGGGATTTCGCCGGAGACGTGTCACTGGGGCGCCACGGCGAGACGTTGCGGCCCTCGATCGGCGCGCCGCGGCTGACGCGGCTGCGCATGTCCGAGCAGGAGAAGGTCGGTGAAGACGTGGATGCGTTCCCGCCCGACCCGATCGGGCAGGTGCGGGTGAGACTGCTGACACCGACGGTCGTCGGCGACCTGCGCGGTCCGACCGCCTGCGAGGTGCAGACGGGCGAAGAGGTGCAGGCCAGCATCGGCAAGCTGGGGCCCGATCCTCTCGTCGACGACCTGGGCGAGGCAGAAGAGCGCTTCGTCTGGACGGTGCGCAAGAAGCCGACCCCGATCGCGTTGCTGCTCATGGACCAGTCGGTGGTGGGCGGCATCGGCAACGTGTACCGGGCCGAGTTGCTGTTCCGCGCACGCCAGAACCCGTTCACCCCGGGACGCGAGGTGCGCGAAGAGGTTGTGCGCGCTCTCTGGCGGGACTGGGTGCAGCTGCTGCGCATCGGCTTCGAGACCGGGCTAATGTACACGATGGACGATGAGGCGAGCGGCGGCGTGCCGCAGCACTGGGTCTACAAGCGCACCGGCGAGCCGTGCCTGCTGTGCGGCACCCCGATCCAGATGCAGGAGCTGGGTGCGCGCAAGCTCTACTGGTGCCCGACCGATCAGGCATAGTGGGCGGATGCGCCACACGCCCCACTACATCCTTGATGACCAGGCCGAGATCAAGCGCCTGGTGCGGGAGAACCCCTGGGTCACGTTCGTCTCAGAACCCGGGGACGCGACAACCGGCATGGTCGCATCGCACTACCCGACGATGCTCGACGAAGACGCCGACGGCATCGTTCTGCTGACCCATTTCGGCCGGCCCGACGAGCAGGTCCACGGCATCGGCAACGGCCGGGAGATGCTGATGATCGTGCAGGGTGCGCACGGCTATGTGTCGCCCAGCTGGTACGACGATCCCACCGACATGGTCCCCACCTGGAACCACGTCACAGCGCACCTGTACGGCGTGCCGCAGGTGCTGTCCGACGAGGACAACCTGGCGGTGCTGGAAAAGCTGGTCGATCATTTCGAGGACGGCATGCCGGGTGCACGATCGCTGCGCATCGACCCGGAGAAGGCCGCCCGTATCGCGAAGGGCACGATCGGTCTGCGCATCCCCGTCACCCGGGTCGAGGCGCGCAAGAAGCTCAGCCAGAACAGGACGGACGCCGACCGCGCCACGGTTGTGGAGCACCTCGCCGGCGACGGGCGCTACAGCCAGCCGGCTCTGGCCGACGAGATGTCGCGGGTCGAGGGCAACCATCCGGCGGAGAATCTGGAGTGACGGGGACCCTCCTCCGCAACGCGAGGCTGCGCGGTGACGATCAGCCGAGCGATGTGCTGGTGACGGAC
>JAODAS010000261.1 GCA_025463555.1 Schumannella sp. | reverse complement strand
CCCCGTGATCGATCACCTCGTGGCGCCCACCGACTCCACGGTGAAGACATGACCCGCATCCTCGTCATCGACAACTACGACAGCTTCGTCTACACGCTCGACGGCTACCTGCAGCAACTGGGCGCCGGCACCGAGGTGCTGCGCAACGACGCGTTCGAGGTCGAGGAGTCCGCCGCACGCATCGCCGAGTACGACGGCGTGCTGCTCTCGCCGGGACCGGGCACCCCGGCGGCGGCCGGCGTCAGCATCCCGATCGTGCAGGCGGCGATCGCCGCGGCGTCCCCGCTGCTCGGAGTCTGCCTCGGTCTGCAGGCGATCGCCGAGGCGCGCGGTGCGACAGTCACCCACGCCGACGAGCTGATGCACGGCAAGACGTCCCTGATCCGCCACGACGACAGTCCCTTCTACGACGGGGTTCCGCAGCCGTTCCGCGCGACCCGGTATCACTCGCTCGCCGTCGTCGATGCGACGGTCCCCGACGAGCTCGAGGTCACCTCGCGCACCCTGGGCGGCGTGATCATGGGGTTGCGGCACCGCACCGCACCGGTCTTCGGAGTCCAGTTCCATCCCGAGTCGGTGCTGACCGAGGGCGGCTACCGGATGCTCGGCAACTGGCTCGGATCGCTCGGGCTCGACGGCGCGGCGGACCGGGCCAAAGAGCTCAGCCCGCTGGTCAAGCTGGGCTGAGCGCCCGTCTCGACGCCGGCTCGCGCCTAGCCGTTGCAGTAGACGAGTTCAACCGTCGACTTCTGGGGCTGGTCGCCCTTGATCGACTGACTGGTCACGTTCATGCCGGTGCAGCCGCTCGGATCGGGCGTGAGCTTCACCGCGAGCTGCAACGAGCTGCCGGTGAGGGTCGCCTGCGCCTTCGTGACCGACTGGCCGGTCAGGTCGGGCACCTTGACGAGGCCGTTCGACACGACCAGGTTCACGGTCGATCCCTTGACGACCTGCTGGGCGCTGGTGACGAGGTCGGTGCTCGGCGGCAGCAGGATGCCGATGACGGCGTTCTTGGCGACGTTCGGCGAGTAGGTGACGGTGGTCTCGCCGTACACCAGCCCGAGGCTCTCGATCACGGCTTTCGCCTGATCCTCGGTCTTGAACGTGAGGCCGGTGAGGGCGACCTTGGGCGGCCCGGAGGAGACGGTGACCTGCACCTCGACCCCGGGGCCGAGACGTGTTCCCACCTCGGGATCCACCGCCAGGATCGTCCCCTCGGGTGACGAGTCGTCCGACTGGTCGACCTTGATCGGCTTCAGCCCCAGCCCGAGCAGCTGATTGCCGCCCTCCTCGTACGTCTGCCCGATGATGTCGGGCACCTCGACGGCCACATTGCCGCCGACCAGGTCCCGGGGCACCTGCGTGACCGCCCAGAACCCGGCGATCCCGACGACGACGGCGACGAGGCCGATGATGCCCCAGATCCAGGCGACCGGCGGACGGGTCTGAGTGCGCGGCACCCGGTCCTCGGTGTCGTCGGCGAGGCGGCGCAGGGTGGCCTCGGATGCGGCGCTCGCTCCCGGGTTGACGCCGAACAGCGCGGCGTCGAAGTCGGTGCCGACGGGGCCACGGTCGGGGACCTTGCCGGCCAGCGCGATCTCGAGGTCGGACCGGAAGTCCGCGGCGGTCTGGTACCGCTCGGTGCGATCCTTGGCGAGGGCGCGCATGACGACTGCGTTCAGCGCCGGCGAGACCGCCGGGTTGATGGCGCTGGGTGCGGTCGGAGCCTCGCTGACATGCTGGTAGGCCGTCGCGACCGCCGTCTCGCCCTGGAAGGGCGGCCGCCCGACGAGCAGTTCGTAGAGCACGACGCCGGTCGAGTACAGGTCGGTCCGGGCGTCGACGGCTTCGCCGCGAGCCTGCTCCGGCGAGAAGTACTGGGCGGTGCCGAGAATGGCGCTGGTCTGCGCGATGGTCGCCGACGAGTCGGAGATCGCACGGGCGATGCCGAAGTCCATCACCTTCACCTGGCCGGTGGAGGTGACCATGACGTTGCCGGGCTTGATGTCGCGGTGCACGACTCCGGCGCGGTGCGAGTACTCCAGTGCGACGAGGATGCCGTCGACGATGCGACCGGCTTCGGCCGGGTCGAGCGGCCCCTCCGCGACGATGTCTTTGAGCAGTCGGCCATCGACGTGCTCCATCACGATGAACGGGACCTGGATCTCGTGGCCGGAGGGGTCGCGGACGGTCTCTTCTCCCGCGTCGAACACGCGGACGATCGTCGGATGCGCCATACGTGCCGCGGCCTGCGCCTCTTGGCGGAAGCGGGTGCGGAACGCCGGATCGTTGGCCAGTGAGGGCTTCAGGAGCTTGATGGCGACGCGACGCCCGAGGCGCGCATCCATGCCGACATGCACGTCGGCCATGCCGCCGCGACCGAGCAGTTCGCCGATCTGGTAGCGGTCGGCCAGCAGACGCACGTCTGCGGTCACCCCATCTGCCACGATCCGCCTCTTCTCCCGGTCTGCCCGGATCCCGGGCCCCTGTGCTGCAGGGTAACGGCGCGCTGCCACGCCCCCGTCAGTGTACCCGGACCTTCTTGCGAGAAGGACTCAGGTGGCGGTGTAGGTGGCCGGGTCGGATGGGCTCGTCGAGCCGGCCCCTCCGCACGCTGCGCTGTAGCGGGTCTCGACCGGCCCGGGCGCGTCGGCCTGGACCTGAACGCTGGTCTGACCGGGGCCGAGGTTTCCATCGCCGGAGGCGAAATGCCCGTTCGTCACCGTGACGGTGTAGCCGCTGAGGTCATACCCTTCCGGGCATCCGCCGTACGCCGACCAGCTGATCGTCACGACGTCGGTCACCAGGGCGGCCGTCGTCGACGGGGTCGGGGTCGACGGCGAGGGCGGGCCGGGGTAGTCCTGGTACACGGCGACCTGGATCTCGCGGCCCTTCTGCACGTTGCCGGTCGGGTTGATGCCCGAGACGGTGCCGTTCTTGTCGGGCGTGTTCGCGACGGGGCCGTCGACGCGCACCACCTCGAAGTACTGGCCGAGCTCGGCCTCGACGTCGCTGAACGGCCGTCCGACGTAGTCCGCCGCGACGATCGCGACGGTGTTGGAGGTCGGGGAACTGCTCGGCGTCGGGGTGGACGACGGTGTGGAGCTGTCGGTCGGAACGGGTGCCGGCGGCTGCCGGAGGGCGAAGACGATGAGAATCGCGATGAGCGCGACGGCGAGCACCGACACGATGGCGACCAGAGGCCAGGTCCACGGGTTGCGCCGCTTCTGATCCGTCTCTGTCTCACCGGTGCGTGCGAAGGCGGCCTCGCCGGGCTGAAGCACGCGGGTCGCGGTGGTCTGCCCGACGGGTGTGAGCAACTGGGTGAATGCAGTCTCGCCACCGGCGAGACTGGGGACGGCTGCGACCGCCCCGGCCATGTCGCCCCGCCGCAGCGCCTGCGCGGCGCGCGAGAGATTGGCCGCTGTCGTCGGGCGGTCCTCCGGCTTCTTGGCGATGCACGCGTAGACCAGGTTGCGCACCGGCTCGGCGATCGTGACGGGCAGCTCGGGCGGCGCCTCGTTGATCTGAGCCATGGCGATCGCCACCTGCGATTCACCGGTGAACGGCCGGCGGCCCGCGAGTGCTTCGTAGGCGACGATGCCCAGCGAGTAGATGTCGGTCGTCGGGGATGCGGGGTGGCCGGATGCCTGCTCGGGAGAGAGGTATTGCACGGTGCCCATCACCTGGCCGGTCGCCGTCAACGGAACCTGGTCGGCGATCCGGGCGATGCCGAAATCGGTGATCTTGATGCGGCCCTCGGGCGTCATCAGCAGGTTGCCCGGCTTGATGTCGCGGTGCACGAGGCCGGCCTGATGCGCGGCGTGCAGCGCGGACGCGGTCTGCGCGACGATGTCGAGCACCTTGTCGGTGGGAAGCACGCGCTCGCGCTCGAGGATCGAGCTCAGCGCCTCGCCGGGAACCAGCTCCATCACCAGGTAGGCGGAGCCGTCCTCTTCTCCGTAGTCGAAGACGTTCGCGATGCCCTCGTGGTTCACGAGTGCCGCATGCCGAGCCTCGGCGCGGAACCGCTCGAGGAATCCGGGGTCGCCGAGGTACTCGTCTTTCAGGATCTTGATGGCGACGGTGCGGCCGATGACGAGGTCGGTCGCCTGCCAGACCTCTCCCATCCCGCCGATGGCGATGCGAGAGGCCAGCTGGTATCGACCACCGAAGGTGATGCCGCTCGAGGGCCTCATCTGTTCAGCACCGCCTCCATGACAGTCCGCGCGATCGGCGCGGCAACCAGGTTTCCGAACCCCGACCGGCCGAGCCCGCCGCCGTTCTCCACCACGACCGCCACTGCGACCTGCGGATCGTTCGCCGGTGCGAAACCGGTGAACCAGAGCGTGTACGGCTCACCATCGCCGTTCTCTGCTGTGCCGGTCTTACCCGCGACGTCGATGCCATTGATTCTTGCATTACTGGCCGCGCCGTTCGCCACGTTGTTCACCATCAACTGGTTCATGGTGGCGGCGTTCTCGGGGCTGATCGGCGTGCTGTAGACCTGCGGATCGAAGCCCTGCAGCACGGTCAGGTCGGGCGCCGAGATCGTCTCGATCAGGGTCGGCTTCATCAGCTGGCCACCGTTCGCGACGGTCGCCGACACCATCGCCATCTGCAGCGGCGACACCCGGTCGCTGCCCTGCCCGAACGAGGACAGCATCTGCTCGGCGTCGCTCGCGGTGGGCGGGTAGACGCTCGGCTCGACCGACATCGGGATCTTGAGGCCCTCGTCACCGAACCCGAAATCGCGCGCCTCCTGCGAGATCTTGGAGTAGCCCAGCTGCAGACCCAGCTGCGCGAACGGGATGTTGCACGACAGGCGCAGCGCCGTGGCGATGGTCACGGTGGCGCCGCCGCCGCAGGCGCCGCCCTCCGCGTTGTTGATCACCGCGTTGCTCTGCGGCAGGGTCAGCGTCCCCGGGTTCGGGAATGAGGTGTCCGGCGTGAGGCCGTTCTCGAGCGCGGCGGCGGTGACCACGAGCTTGAACGTCGACCCGGGCGGGTTGAGGTTGCCCGAGATCGTCCGGTTGATCAACGGGTCGTCGCCGTCGTTGATCAGAGCGTCGTAGGCCTTCCGGAACGCGGCGCCGTCGTGCGTCGCGAGGGCGGTGGGGTCGTACGTCGGCTTGGAGACCAGGGCGAGGATCCCGCCGGTCTTGGGGTCGATCGCGACGACGGCGCCCTTCTGATCGCCGAGCGCGTCGTACGCCGCCTTCTGCACGGCGGGGTCGATGGTGAGCTCGACGGCCGCGCCCTTCGGGTTCTGGCCGGTGATGAGGGAGTTCAGCTGGTCGAGGAACTGCTGGTTCGCCGTGCCGCTGAGGTAGTCGTTGAGCGCCCCCTCCACACCGGTGTTGCCCTGATTGAGGGTGAAATAGCCCGTGACCGCCGAGTACAGCGGCCCGTTCGAGTACACCCTCTGGTACTTGTATTCGTCATCGACGGGGACGGACTCGGCGATCGGCTCGCCGTCCACGAGGATGGGCCCGCGTTCGGCCGAGAAGCTGGCGTACAGCGTGCGGGAGTTGCGGCCATCCGCTTTGAGGTTGTCCTGCTGGAAGACCTGGATGATCGTCGACGAGCTGAAGAGCGCGATGAACATCAGCAGCACGACGATGCTGACCCGGCGAAGTTCCTTATTCACCATCCACCACCAATCTCGGCTGGTTGCGCACCGAGTCCGAGAGGCGCAGCAGCAACGCCACGATGATCCAGTTCGCGACGAGCGACGAGCCGCCGGCCGCCAGGAACGGGGTGGTCAGCCCGGTCAGCGGGATCACGCGCGTCACGCCGCCGATGACGACGAAGACCTGCAGTGCGACGACGAACGACAGACCGACGCCGAGCAGCCGCCCGAAGTCGTCCTGCCCGGTGAAGCCGATGCGGAATCCGCGCGACACGAACAGCAGGTACAGCCCCAGGATCGCGAACAGGCCGATGAGGCCCAGCTCCTCGCCCAGGCTGGCGATGATGTAGTCGCTCTCGGCGAGCGGCACGATGTCGGGGCGCCCCTGGCCGAAGCCGGTTCCGACCAGCCCGCCGTTGGCCAGGCCGAACAGTCCCTGCACCAGCTGGTAACTACCGCCCTGCTGGTCGTAGACGGCCTGGTTGAACGAGTCGAGCCACGCGTCGAAGCGGGAGCCGACGTAGCCGAGCACCCGGCTGGCCGCGAACGCGCCGCCGAGGAACAACCCGAGTCCGAGCACGATCCAGCTCAGCCGCCCGGTCGCCACGTAGATCATCACCAGGAACAGCCCGAAATACAGCAGCGAGGTGCCGAGGTCGCGCTGCAGCACCAGCACTCCCATCGCCAGCACCCAGACGATCAGGATGGGCCCCAGGTCCCGCGCCCGCGGGAACTGCATCCCGAGGAAGCGCCGCCCGACCATCGACAGCGAGTCGCGCGCCTGCACCAGATACCCCGCGAAGAACACGGCGAGCGCGATCTTGGCCAGTTCGCCCGGCTGGAACGAGAGCGGCCCGATCTGGATCCAGATGTAGGCGCCGAACCGCGGGCTGCGGATGCCCGGCACCACCGGAAGCACCAGCAGCACGAAGGCGGTGAACATGGCGACGTACCGGAAGCGCTGCAGCACCCGGTGATTGCGGATCCCGACGATCGTGGCGAGCGCGATGACGATCGCGATCGCCGTCCAAGCGATCTGCCGGATGCCGGCGGCGTCCCAGCCGTTCAGCCCGGCCGCGATGTCCAGGCGCGTGATCTCGGCGATCCCGAGCCCGTTCAACAGTGTCGCGATCGGGAGGACGAAGGGATCCGCATCCGGCGCCACCACCCTCAGCGCCACGTGCATGCCGATGAGCAGCAGGGCGAGCAGCCCGCCGAGAAGCAGCACCGAGGTGCCGACCCGGCCGAGCGCGCCGAGCTGGACGAGGACGATGGCCGTGCCGGACAGGGCAAGCGCGAAGAGCAGGAGCACCAGTTCGATGTTCCGGCGGCGGGCCGGTGCACGCAGCCGGACCCGGATCGCGCCGGTGAACGTCGACCGAGGACCGGTCTCGGCCGGTGAGCCCACGTCGACGGCCGTCGTCATGATTCCCCTGCCGCCGTCTGCAGCCGGTCGAGGATGTCGTGGGCGTCCCGCAGGTTGTCCGCGTTGATCGTGGCGAGGACGGCTTGCCGTTGATACGACGGGAGGTCGGCGATCTGGATCTTGGTGTCCTGGTAGACGCTCGACAGCACGATCGGCCCGATGTTCTGCTGCACGCCCTGGTAGATGGCCACCGTGCCGCCGTTGGCGCCGACGAAGTAGTGCGACTGCGTCCACTGGTACGCGGCGATCAGGGCCGTGACGATCGCCACGGTCGCCGCTGCGACGACGACCAGCCAGACGACGCGACGGCGGCGCGCGCGACGGCGGTCCTCTTCGATCAGCTCTTCGAGGTAGCCCTCGCGCTCGGGTTCGAAGTGGCTGTCCTCCGGCTGCGAAGCCTTGAGCGGGTGCAGAAGCAGGGTGGGCAGGCGGATCGGCCGGCGGGC
This sequence comes from Schumannella sp., assembly GCA_025463555.1. Classification (GTDB taxonomy): domain Bacteria; phylum Actinomycetota; class Actinomycetes; order Actinomycetales; family Microbacteriaceae; genus JBDSKH01. The sequence goes on along the minus strand of JAODAS010000261.1, from coordinate 2,049 downwards.
CGTGTCGCTCTCGAAGCTCAGCGGGGCGGCCGCCGCCCCGACGAACAAGGGTGCGGCGCCCGAGACCTCGCTGTCGTCGATGTCGGTGATGATCACCGTCACGTTGTCGGGGGCTCCGTGATCCAGGCTCTCTTTGACGAGGCGGTCGGCCGCGCCCTGCGCGGTGCGCACCGTCTGCAGGATGGAGGAGATCTTCTCCTCGGAGACGTAGCTGCTGAGACCGTCCGAGCACAGCAGCCAGCGGTCGCCGGCGCGGACCTCGTGGATCGCGGTGTCGATCTCCGGGGCGGCATCGACATCGCCGAGAACGCGCATCAGCACCGAGCGGCGCGGATGCACGGCCGCCTCCTCGGGGGTGATGCGGCCGGAGTCGACGAGGCGCTGCACGAACGTGTGGTCGGCGCTGATCTGCTCGAGCTTGCCCTCGCGGAACCGGTAGATGCGCGAGTCGCCGATGTGCGCCATGGCGATCTTGTTACCGACCCGCAGGATGCTGCTGACCGTGGTGCCCATTCCGGTGAGCTCGCTGTGCTCGAACACGGTCTCGGCGAGGAGGGAGTTCGCGGCGATCAGCGCGGACTGCAACGCGTACTCGGCGTCTTCGGGCGATGCGTACTCGGCGTCGGCCTCGGCGACGCGCTTCGCGGCGATCGCGGACGCGACATCACCGCCGGCGTGCCCGCCCATCCCGTCGGCCACGACGAAGAGGTGCGCGCCCGCATAGCCGGAGTCCTGATTGTTGGACCGGATCTTCCCGACATGTGAGACGGCCGCGCTCGTGGGCGTGGGGGTCGTGGCCACCGGTTACCGCCGAAGCTCGAAGCTCGTCGTGCCGATCGTCACCGGGGTACCCAGCGGCACCGGTGTGGGCAGAGTCACCCGCGACCCGTCGAGGAAGGTGCCATTGGTCGAGTCTAGGTCTTGGATCACCCACTGGTCGTTCCAGAGCATGAGCCGCGCGTGGTGGGTCGAGGTGTAGTCGTCGCGGATCACGAGGCCGGATTCGCTCGAGCGCCCGATGGTCAGCTGCTCCGACGGCAGGTCGATCTCGACGCCTTCGCGGGGGCCGCTGGTGATGACCAGGCGCTTCGCCGTTCCGGCCCCCGCGAGCGGTGGGGCACGGTGAGCCGTCGGCTCGGTGATGGGCGCGGCGACGAGGGGTGCGGATGCCGCGGCGGCCGCGGCGGGGAAGCTCGCACCCGGGGCGGCCGGCATGCGCCGCGCGCGCTGACCGAACAGATCGGAGCGCAGCGCGTACACGATCGCGAACACGAAAGCCCAGAGCAGCACGAGGAACCCGAGGCGCAGCAGCAGCAGAGTCAACTCGCCCATCAGCGCCGCGCCTCCCGTCCCGGCTTTCCGGCGGCGGCGGCCTGCGCGAGCACGCGGAACACGATCCGCGTCCGGCCGATCTCGATGACCGAGTCGGGCGGGAGCGGCGCCTGCCGCAGCGGCTGGCCGTTCAGCTTGGAGCCGTTCGTCGAACCGAGGTCGTTCACCTGGCCCCGCGTGCCGTCCCAGAGGATCTCGACATGCTTGCGGGAGGTGCCCGAGTCATCCACCGTCACGTCCGCCTCGGACCCGCGGCCGATGATGGTGCGTCCCTTGGTGATCGGGTACCGCTTGCCCCCGATGTCGAGCACGGGCGTCCACGCGACCTCGCCTTTCACGTTCACCGACTCGATGCGCACCATGCCGTCGCTGAGCGACGGATCGCGCTCGAGGGCGATCGAGATCCCGCCGGCGAATGCGTAATGCTGCGCCGTCGCGTGCTGCTGCACGAGCTGCGTGAACTCGTCGATCAGAGCGGGGCCGAGGCTGGTCATGCGCTCATGATCGCCGGGTGCCAGCCGCACCGTGAAGGTGTTCGGCACCAGGATGCGGTCGCGCGAGACCACGGCCGCCTTCGTGTCGAGCTCCCGGCGCAGGGCAGCGGTCACCTCGAGGGGCTGCAGACCACTCTTGAAGGTCTTGGCGAAGGCGCCGTTGACGACGCGCTCCAAGCCCCTCTCGAAGTTGTCGAGAATCCCCAAAGGGTCCCCTCTCCGG
>JAODAS010000241.1 GCA_025463555.1 Schumannella sp. | reverse complement strand
GTCGACACGGTCGCGTCGGGGTTGCCACGCACCGAGTAGGCCGACGCGATGGTGTGATCGCGCGCGATCTGGTTGTAGTCGACGAAGACGGCGGCCGGATCGCGATCCATGCGCCCCCAGGTCGTGGTCACGACTCCGGGTGCTCGCCTTTCGACCTCGCGCGCGAAGGCCAGGGCGGCGCGGCGCACGTCGGAGAACCCGTGCTCGGGCGATATCCGCACATAGATGTGCAGCCCGCTGCCCCCGGAGGTCTTCGGCCAGCCGGTCGCGCCCAGCTCATCCAGGACCTCGTGCGCCACCCCGGCGACCCGCTGCACCGTCGCTAACGTGCAAGCGTCGCCCGGATCGAGGTCGATGCGCCACTCGTCGGGTTTCTCCACATCGGCACGACGGGAATTCCACGGGTGGAACTCGACCGTCGACATCTGCACCGCCCAGATCACATGTGCGAGCTCGGTGACGCAGAGCTCGTCGGCGTCGCGGTTGTAGCGCGGGAAGTGCACGCGCACCGTCTCCATCCACGGCGGCGCACCGTGGGGCAGTCGCTTCTGGTGCACCTTCTCGCCGGTGATGCCGGTCGGGTAGCGGTGCAGCATCGTGGGCCGCTCGCGCAGCGCATTCACGATGCCGTCGCCGACGGAGAGGTAGTAGTTCGCCAGGTCGAGCTTCGTCGCTCCGCTCGCGGGGAAGTACACCCGCGATGGGCTGCTGAGCTTCACGGTGTGCGCGCCGACCTGCAGCTCGACGGGCGCCTCTTTGGGCTCAGCCATGTCGCAGGACCTTCTCCATCGCCTTGCCGTTCGCCACCTCGTCGACGAGCTTGTCGAGGTATCTGACCTTCTGCATCAGCGGGTCCTCGATGTCTTCGACACGCACGCCGCAGATCACGCCGGTGATCTGGGTCGCCCGCGGGTTGAGGTGGGCGTCGGCGAAGAACTGCTCGAACGTCGCGTCGGCCGCGAGTTGCGCCTTCAGGGCGTCGGCGTCGAAGCCGGTCAGCCACTCGATGACCTCGTCGACCTCGCCGCGGGTCCTGCCCTTGCGCTCGACCTTCGCCACATAGAGGGGGTACACCCTGCTGAACGGCATCTGGAAGAACCGGGACTGGTCGGCCATTCCCCCATTGAAGCAGGTGCCGCAGCGCCTACGCTGGCGCCATGTCGAACCCCGCAGGCACCTGGAAGGTGCACGTCGCCACCCCGTTCGGAGACCAGGACCTCACGATCGAGATCGTCGTGGACGGCGAGGATGTGAGCGGCACCGCGACACATTCCGCGGGGACGTTCCCGTTCAGCGGCGGCACCTACCGCGACGACAAGGTGGTGTTCGAGGTTCCCGTCACCGCGCCCGTGCAGGCGGACCTCAAGGTGAAGGTCAGAGCCGAGGGCGACACCCTGACCGGCAAGGCGAGGGCAGGGCTCATGTCGTTCAAGGTGACCGGAACGCGCGCCTGACCGGCACCCGGCGCAGGCGCTAGTACCGGGCGAGGGCGTCCGCGTCCCGGGCGTGCGTCTGCGCGCGACGCGCGGCGTCGAGCGCCGCGACCGGATCCGCCTCGTTCTCGGCGAGAAGCAGCTCGCGCTGGCCCTCGGCGAGCCGGGTTCGGGCATCGGCCCCTGCACCGTGAGCGCCGATGTAGTCCGACACCGCGGTGAGCTGCGTGCGGGCCGAGACCAGTGCTCCGGCCAGCGCGGATCGCGCGCCCTCCAGCCGGCGCTGCTGGTTGCGGGCGGCCGCGACGGCGATGTCGAGCCTGTCGCTCGCATCGACCAGGCTGTCGAGGTCGGCGACCGGGTCGCGTTTGCCCTTCGCCGTGACGGCGACGAGCTCCGCCTCGAGCGCGCCGATGGCGGCGTTGACGGCGGCTCCCGAATCGGGGTCGGGTGGCGCGTCGCGCAGGGCACGGGCCGCCTCGAGCGACACCTTCTCCTCCGCATCGATCGCCTGGATGCCGGCGACGGCCTTCGCGAGCTCGTCACGTCGGCGATCGATGCCGTCCAGCAACTGAGCGGACTCGCGGATCGCCGACTCAGCGGCCGACAACTGGTCCGTCACCGTACTGACCGTCTTGGCGGAGACCGCCGCCTCCGCCTCATCGAGTGCCGTCGCCGCCTTCGCGAGGGCAGCATCCGCAGCCTCGAGGTTGCCCGCCACCACGGCGATGGTCTCGCTCGGGTAGCTCTTCTTCAGCTCGGCGAACGTCGCCTCGCTGCCGGCACGGCGATCGTGAGCCGCGCGCAGGTTGCGCCGCAGCGCCGCGATCGTCTCGGGTGCATCGGCTTCCGAACGGCGAAGCTGCTCGAACCGGGCCGATTCGGCGCTCACCGTCGTCGACACCCGGTTCGCCAGGGTCGCGATCTCGCGCGTCCACTCGCTGCGCTGGCGGTCGCTGTCCGGTTCCGCGTCGTCGAGGCGCTGCTGCAGCCGGAACGCGCGGTCCAGATCTGCCCGCGCGGCATCCAGAGCATTCTTGAAGTCGCGGGTGCGATCCTCTCCGAACTGGGCCACCGCATAACCGAGCTCGTCGACTCCGTCGCGCAGCGCGGTATCGGCACGCACCAGTGCAACGCCGGCGTCCGTGCGGCCCGGCGGGGGAGCGAGGGCCTCACGACGCGCGCGACGGGAGATGAGCACGACGCCCAGGATCATCAGCGCCGCGAAGGCCACCACGACGACACCGACGACGACGCCGATCGAGGTCGCCAGCTGCGGCATCATGCTCCGAATCCTAGTTCGCGAAACCCGCCCGAGGTCCCGAGATTCGGGGGACCGCGGTCCTATCGTGGCCGTGTGTGGCATGCCGATCGACGCGAGAGCGAACTCGATGATCTCGAGTTCGAGACTCCGCGCGCCGAAAGCCGGTTCGCTCCGCCTCCGCAGGGTCAACCGGTGAGCGGGCCGTACCCGGTGCCGGGTGATTCGGCAGCCCCCGACGGGCCGGGCAGCCGTTTCGGCAACGACGTCACCGAGCCGGTGCGCGCCGTCTGGCGTGCCGAACTGGGAGGTGTCGGCGGACGTTCCCCGCTGCTGCATTTCGACGACGGCCCGACGACGCGGATCGAGCTCAGCACCACCCACCCCGGCGGCCTGGCCCGGTTCATCACCGGAACGACGACCCTGCTGTCGCAGCTGATCCGCGACGACATGGCCCTGCGCACCGCGCGGCTCGCCGCCGACCGCATCGCCGCCAAGGGTCTCGAGCTGGCGACCACCCGCGGCATCGACTCGATCCGGCTCGGCATCGGCATCGCATGCTGGGGTTTCGGCGACGACTCGTACTGCGCCCCCATCCTGCTGCGCCCCCTCGCGCTGCGCCGCCACGGACGCGACGCCGAGCTCAAGCTGCGCGGCGGCCCCGAACTGAACCCGGCGCTCGCCGAGGCGCTCGAACGCCAGTTCGGCATCGTGCTCGATGCGGCCGCGTTCGTCGCGCTGAGCGATGCCGACGGCACGTTCAAGCCCAACGCGGTCATCGACCAGCTGCGAGCGCTGACCACCCACATCCCCGACTTCACCGTCCAGCCGCGGCTCGTCGTGTCGTCGTTCGCCGAGGTCGCCTGCGACATGGTCGCCGACGCGCGGCAACTCGAGCACCCCATCCTGGACGCCCTCGCCGGCAACGCGACAGCGAAGTGGGCGATCGAAGAGGGCCACACCGCCGTCCACCCCATCGATCCCGACCGGCGCGAGCCGTCGACCGACGTGCTGCTGCTCGACGCCGACTCCGAGCAAGAGAACGTGGTCGCGCACATCGCCGCCGGCAACTCGCTGGTCGTGAAGACCATGCCAGGCACCGGCGGCACCCAGACCATCGTCAACACCCTGGGAGCACTGGTCGGGCAGAACAAGCGCGTCCTCGTGGTCAGCCCGCGCCGCGCGTCGCTGCGCGCCATCAGCGAGCGGTTCGCCGCGATCGGCCTCGCCGGCATCTCGGTCACGCCGCGGGGCCTGCGCCGCGACATCGTGCGCGGGATCGCGCGCATCGAGAAGGCGCGGCAACCCCAGCTCGGTGACGTCGATGAGGCGCTCGTCCGGCTCCGCAGCGTGCTGCTGGACTACCGGACCGGCCTCGGCCGCGCTGACGACGTGCTCGGGGTGTCCGTCGTCGACTGCGTGACCGAGCTGTCGCGACTGGCTCTGCTGCCGAATCCGCCCTCGACCACGGCACGGCTCGACCGGGCCACGGTCGAGCGTCTCGCCACCGACCGGGCGTCCGTCGCGGCGACGATGCTCGAAGCGGCGAAGCTCGGCGAGTTCCGGTACGGGCCCGGGGACTCGCCCTGGTACGGCGCGATGTTCGCCAACGGCCAGGACGCCACCCGCGCGCACGAGATCGCCAAGCGACTGCACGGCGAATCCCTGCCCCGGCTGCTGGTGCGTGCGCAGCAGCTCGTCGGATCGACCCGCATGCGGCCGTTCGAGACCATCGCCGAGCTCGGGATCTACCTGCGGCTGCTGACCGACATCCGCGACACGCTCGACAGGTTCCTGCCGGCCGTGTTCGACAGGTCGCTGAGCGAGCTGATCATCGCGACCGCTCCGCGCCGCGACAACCCGGACATGTCGCAGGCCAACCGCCGCAGGCTGAAGAAGCTGGCGCGGGAATACGTGCGCCCCGGCATGCACGTGGGAGACATCCACGAGGCACTGTCGGCCATCCAGCAGCAGCGCATCCTGTGGCAGCGCTTCGTCGCGGCCGGCGTCACGCCCGAGGTCCCGACCGGCATCAGCGACGTGCATGTCGCCTGGCAGCAGGTCGCGCACGACCTGTCGGTGCTCGACGCGCCGCTGGGTCACGTCACGCGCGAGCAACAGTTCGCGCACCTGCCGTTGCACCGCCTGGGCGAGCTGCTGACGGGCCTCGCCGCCGACTCCGACGTGCTGCAGAACCTGCAGGAGCGTTCGGGACTCGTCGGGCGGCTGCGCCAGCTGCAACTCGACGACCTGGTCACCGACCTGGCCCGGCGGCACGTCCCCGAGGATCGCGTCGCCGCGGAGCTCGAACTCGCGTGGTGGCGTAGCGCACTCGACAGCCTGCTGGCGTCCGACCGTGCCCTGCTCGGCGCCAAGACCGACGTGCTCGAGCGGCTCGAAAGCGACTTCCGCCTCGTCGACGAGGCCCACGCCGCCGGCAGCGCGCAGCTGCTCGCATGGCAGCTGGCCGAGAACTGGAAGATCGGACTCGTCGACTGGCCGGACGAGGCGACCTCGCTCAAGCGGCTCCTCAAGAACGACACCATGACATCCGGTGCTTTGCAGAACGCTGCACCGCATCTCTCGCGCGCCGTCGCCCCGATCTGGATGGCCTCGCCGTACGAGATCAGCGAGATCACCGACACGATGCCGTTCGACACGATCGTGCTCGTCGACGCCGGAGCCGTGACCGTGGCAGAGGCGGTCGGCGCGATCCGGCGCGGCAAGCAGGTGGTGGCGTTCGGCGACTCCGTCACGCAGACGCCTGCCGCGTTCGAGCTGGCGCTCGATGAGCCGGACCCGGCGCATCAGCCCGAGGCACCGGACGCCCGCACCATCGACGAACTGCACGCGCGGTCCGCGCTGGCGCAGCTCGCCGGGCTGCTGCCGACCTTCACCCTGACGCGCAGCTACCGTGCGGGCGGCGAAGACCTGGCCGAACTGGTCAACCGTCGCTTCTACGGCGGGCAGATCGACTCGCTGCCGTGGGCGGGCACGTTCCTCGGGCACGGCAGCCTCGTGCTCGACTATGTCGAAGACGGAACCGGCATGCCCGACGCGGTCAGTGGCGCCGTCGAGAGCGTCGACGCCGAAGTCGACCGGGTCGTCGAACTCGTCCTCGAACACGCCACCCAGCGCTCCCACGAGTCGCTCATGGTGGTGACCGCCAGCGACAAGCACGCTCTTCGGGTGATGCAAGCGGTTCTGGATGCGATGCCGGCGAATCCCGAACTGGCCGAGTTCGTCGTCGGCGACCGCGCCGAGCCGTTCGATGTACTGCCGATCGCCCGCGCTGTCGCCCAGAGCCGTGACCGCGTCGTGTTCTCGCTCGGATACGGCCGCACCCCGCACGGCCGCGTGCTCAGCGACTTCGGACCCCTCGGGCAGCCCGGGGGCGAGCGGCTGCTGGCTGTCGCGATGACCCGCGCGCGCCGCTCGCTCTCGATCGTGACCTGCTTCAAGCCCAGTGACATCGAGGACGGCCGGCTGAAGCACGGCGCGGTCGCGCTGGCCGAGATCCTGGATGAGGTGGCCGCCCGCCGCGCGGAGACGCCGATACCCGACGACAGCGACCCGATGCTCGTGGATCTGTCACGCCGGCTCGAGACCCGCGGCCTGCGTGTCGCGCTCGGGCACCGGGGCAAGCTGGGTCTGGTCGCCGCGAACGGCGGAACGTGCATCGTGGTCGAGACCGACGGCGTGCTGATCGGGCGTTCGCTGCGGGAGTCGCTGCGGCTGCGTCCCGAGGTGCTGCGCCGGCTGGGCTGGCACTACGCGCGGGTGCACGCGTTCGAGTTGTTCGCCGACCCGGAGGCCGTGGCCGACCGCATCGCGCGGCTCGCCGGTCTCTCGGGCGGCGCGATGACGCAGGAGATCCCGGTCGTTGGCGCGTAAGCCCGCTGCCCGCGATGCCGCCGGAGGCGGCGAGCACGGGCACGGGCCTGAGCACGGCCCTGCACTCGAGCACGGGC
>JAODAS010000238.1 GCA_025463555.1 Schumannella sp. | reverse complement strand
ACCCGTGGCAGTTCATCCCCGAAATGCCGAGCGTCGACGAGCAGGTCGTCATCGCGCTCCGCCTGACCGCGATCGACGCGTTCGATCTGGCGGAGGAGCAGTCCCGCGCCCACCATCCCGCCGCCGGTCGGGAGACGTTCACCCGTTTCGAGTACAGCGTCCTCAGGCGCATCGCCCTCGAGCATCCCGAGCTCAGCGAAGCGGTCTGGGGGATGCTCGACAAGGTCGAGCGCGCCTGACCCGTCCCGATACACGGCGTTCGATCGGCGTCTGAAGAATCCGAGCATGCACACAGTGGGCACTACCGGGATGTCCAGCAGTACTGAACGAACGCTCCGCGTGTGGTACTTCCTCCCTCTCGCGTTGGTAGAGGCTGCTGCAGTTTTCGCATTCGCGGCGTTGCCGCTGCAGATGGGCGGCGTAGTTTCGTTTTTGGCGATCGCGGTATCAATTCTCATAGGGCGTCTCGCCCGCCGATCTTTCGATCCTCGACCGCGGGGAGCGGGAGCCATCGCCTACCTCGTGCTCGCCGGAGCGGTCTTTGTCGGCTCGCTTGTATTGGTCGCGACCGTGGCCCGAAACGAGGCGCTCTGGCTGGCCGGGGTTCTCGCCGGCATCGTTTTTGCGGTCTTCTTCATCGGGATTTGGATGCCTATCGGGCACCCCGCTTACGAGGCTGCTTCTGGTGAGCGGGGCGTCTGATCAGAGTGCATTGGAACTAGCCGGCCCTGCGGGACCATCTGATCAGAGCAACGAGCCCATATATCAAACCGAATACGACCAACGCGGCCCCGATCAAGTAGCACGCAATTTGCACGGGAGACGTATAGCCGACACCAGCATTCACGTCCGTTTGATGGATGCTCGGAAGCTGCACGAAGAACGTGACGGCGGACAAGACCGCACCAGAAACCATGCATCCGATCGCGGTCATCCCGTGCGGGAAACGGTTGGTCATTACCACTTCAACCATACGCTCGAGACGCCGTTCGGCGATGGCGTCGACAGCGTCGACGGCCGCCTGTATACCATCTGGCCTATCGCTTTGTGCACTGACCGTCGCCGCGCATCCAGCGCATCCCGAGCATCCCGAGGGCGTCGACCAGAGCCGGGCGCCAGACGCCGAAATCATGGCCGCCCGGGTATGTACGAAAGCTGACGTGGATCCCGGCGACCGAGCGTGCCCGTTCGGCCAGCAGCACCGCTTGAACGGCGAGGCCCAGCGACGGCGGCGCTCCGGGATGCTCGGCCTCCGCATCCCCGACCGCCACGGCAAGTTTCAGCGGGAGCGACGACGGGTAGGCGGACAGCATCGCGGGGTACCCGAGGTCGCGATACCGCGCCGAGTCGAACGCGAGGTCGCCGAGGCCGAAGGCACCGAACTCTCGCGCCGATGACCCGGCCGGCGGCTCCGGATCGTAGGCGGCCGGACTCAGCGCAACCACCGACCCGAACAGCGAAGGATGCGCCAGCCCGAGCCGCAGCGCCCCGAACCCGCCCATCGAATAGCCGGCCACGGCACGACCTTCCCGCGACCGGATGGTGGCAAGATGCGCATCCACATGCTCGACAAGGTCCCGGGTGAACGCCGTCTCGACGGCACGCCCGTCGCGGTGTATCGAGTCGACGTAGTAGCTCGCCCGCGAACTCCATGGCGCGTCCGGCATCACCGCGATGAGCGGCGGAAGCCTTTCGAGATCGCCGAGCACCGTCTCCCACGACTCGGCGGAGTCGCCTCGCCCATGCAGCAGGTACACCACGGGCAGCGGACCGTCCGAATCTGAACGAAAGACCGAATACTGCAGCTCCTCGCCGAGAGCACGGCTCATGAAGGCGTGCCGCGTGAGCATCAGGATTCGAGAATGCCGCGTGCCCGGCCGAGCATCGCCGGGTCGACCATCTCGCCCGACGGCAGAGTCGCGACCCCGCCGCCCTCGACCGCGGCGAGCACGGCGCGCGCCCACTCGAGCTCGGCAACCCCTGGTGCGAAGACCTCGGCGATCACGCTGAGCTGGCTCGGATGCACTGCTGTTCGTCCCACCCAGCCGAGACGCCTGCCCCGCTCGGTATCGGCTCGCAGCCCGTCCAGGTCGGGGATGTCCGGGTAGGCAGAGAGCATGGGCGCCGGCAGGCTCGCGGACCGTGCCGCGAACAGAAGCCGAGTGCGCGCGTAGTCCAGCACTGACGCATCCCGAGAGCCGAGGTCACTCGCCAGATCGGACTCACCCAGAGCAAGTCGCGTGACCGCCGGATGCGCCGCGATCGCCGCCGCGTTCTCCACCCCGAGAGCTGTCTCGATGAGTGCGGTGATCGGTAAGCCGCGTGCCAGGTCGGCAACGCGGTCGAGCTCGGCAGGATGCTCGACCTTGGGCACTCGGAGTTCAACAGCGGCGCCTGTGTCCCGTATGGCCTCGATCTCGTGCTCGGCGCCCGCGTTCACCCGAACCTGCACCAGAGGGCTTCCGGGTGCCTGCCCGCGCAGCCAGGCCGTCACGGCCTCGAGGGCGGCCGGCTTCGCGTCCGGCGCGACGGCGTCCTCGAGATCGAGGATGACCATGCCAGCGCCCGTCGCCACGGCTTTATCGAAGCGGTCGGGCCGATCCCCGGGAACGTACAGGCCGGTGACGATGCGCGAGGTCATACCACTCCCTGGTCCCGGAGGGCTTCCAGCTGCTCGCGCGTCACGCCGACCTCGGCCAGCACTTCGTCGGTGTCGCGCCCGTGCGCGCGGCCGGCCCAGCGGATCTCACCCGGGGTACCAGACAGGCGGAACAGCACGTTCTGCATCTTCACGGGTCCGAGCTCCTCATCCTCCACAGTCTGCACCGTGCCGATCGCGCGGTACTGCGGGTCGGCAAGGATTCCGCGTACGTCGTACACCTGGGCGATCGCGGCCTGCGCGGATTCGAACTCGGCGACGACGTCCGCGGTCGGTCGGACAGCGATCCATGCGGAGACCGCGGCGTCGAGTTCGTCGGCGTGCTCGGCTCGGGTGTGACCCGATGCGAACCACGGCTCTTCGATGACATCGGCGCGCCCCACAAGCCGCATCACGCGCTCGGCGATGGACTGCGAGCTCGTCGAGACTGTGACCCAGTTGCCGTCGGCGGTGCGGTAGACGTTGCGCGGAGCGTTGTTGACCGACCGATTGCCGGTGCGAGGCTGCACTGTGCCGAGCTGGTCGTATGCGGTGATCTGGCCGCCGAGCAGCATGAGGATGGGCTCGATGATCGCAAGATCGATGACCTGCCCGTGCCCGTCGCGCTCGGCAGCACGCAGCGCGACCATCACCGCGTATGCGGTGGAGAGCGCGGCGATCCCGTCGGCCAGACCGAACGGCGGAAGTGTCGGCGGGCCGTCCGGTTCGCCGGTGAGGGCCGCGAATCCGCTCATCGCCTCAGCAAGGCTGCCGAACCCGGGGCGGCCCGAGTACGGACCGATCTGACCGAAAGCCGTGACGCGGGCGATCACGAGGCGCGGGTTCGCCGCGTGAAGCGCACCCGGTCCGAGTCCCCAGCGTTCGAGCGTGCCCGGGCGGAAGTTCTCGATGAGCACATCGGCGTCGGCCGCGAGAGCGAGCAGCAATTCGGCGCCCTCGGGCGAACCGAGGTTGATCGTGACGGTGCGCTTATTGCGCCCGAGCGTCTTCCACCAGAGGTTCACGCCATTTTTCGCCGGGCCGTGGCCGCGGGCCGCATCGGGCTTCGTCGGGTGCTCGACTTTGATCACGTCCGCGCCGAAGTCGCCGAGAAAGGTCGCCGCGAGCGGGCCGGCGAACAACGTCGACACATCCAGCACCCGGAGGCCGTGCAGTGCTGGCTCGATCGATGCCGGCTCGATGGGTTCGGTCATCGTGGGGACTCCACGTCCCAAGCGAGGCGGAAGCCGATGCTCGACGACCGCTCGACGCCGCGTCCGGCCAGCAGGAACTTGAGGCTGAACGAGGGTTCGCGGATGCCACCGTCGGTGTACCAGTCTGACCCGGTCGTGACGTGGTCGCTGCCGCCCTTGAGCATCGCGAATCGGGTGATGCCGTCGCTGTGCTCGCTTTCGGTCCAGTTCCAGACCGCTGGCGTGAGTCGCTCGAATCCCGGCTGGTCGGCGGCGAGCTGCCACTCGAACTCGTCGGGCAGGCGCGCGCCTGCCCAGGCGGCGTATGCTCGCGCGTCCGTGAGCGAGACACCAGTGACGGGGACATCGCCGGATGCGCCCTCCGTGCCGACCAGGAAGCGCGAGTCGACAACTGGTCGGTACCCGCTCTGCGAGAGGAACGAGGTGAACTCACCCACTGTCACCTCATGAGCAGCGACCGCGACACGCCCCCGGATTGTGGCGGTGACGGATTCGCGACGGTCGTCATGAAGACGCGGCGGCAACGGCTTCCACTCCCCGACGTATGGAGCGCCCTGGTAGAAGCCGGTCTCGCGTCGGCGGAAGGTGACCTCGATCGTGCGTTCGCCGGGCTCGACCACGAGAGCGTCGGCCGCCGCCGCGGCGATGAGAGCCGCGGCGGGCACGACCCGGACAGCTTCGCGGGCGGGAAAGGTCGCATCGGTTGAACCGATGTCACCGGCAGCTCCGGCGAGCAGGTCGACGGGAGGGGGCGCCCATTCAGGTGTTTCCAGGATACCGGTGACGCCACGGGCCGGAACGGTGACGGTCGACGCATCCTCGGAACCCGATGTGACGTCGAGCCGGCGTCGGCCCGGGTCCAGCGGCTCGGCCAGCGGATCGCCGGTCCACGCGGTCTCTCCCCGGTTCACGATCGTCCAGAGCATCGCTTCTCCCGCCGTATACCGCGAGACGTATACGCCTGCTTCGAGTGCCTTCTCCGATGCTCCGTCGAGCGGACTCCACTCGCCATCGACCAGCAGATCGCTGAGCGCTCGCTGAACCCGGAGCATCCGTCGCAGGGTCGCCTTGTCGCGCTCGCTCCAGCCGACCCAGACACCGAAGACGGTGTCCCAGACCAGCAGGCCGGTGCCGTTCATCCACGCCGACTGAAGTTCGTCACTGTGATCGCGGTTCCACCGCCGGGTCGAGTGCATCATGTGGCGACGCTCGAACCAGTGGGCGCGCATCACACCGGGCGCCTCCGAGTCGGCAAACCACTGCGCCCAGCTCAGCTGGTGGTCCCGGATGCGCTGGTTCGGCACTCGGGACTCGCCTTCGAGCACCTGAGGCGGTGTCGCGCCGAGCAGAGCATCGATCAGGCGCAAGTCGCCCTCTTTCATGGTGTCGAGGAACACGCCGTCGACGCCCAGCTCTTCGACGAGGCGAGCGAGCTCTTCCGGGTCGTCTCCATCGGCGCGGCGGGTGCCCGTGTCCCAGGGGTTGTAGTCGATGAACACGCGCACGCCGCGATCGTGTAGGCACGCGATCAGCGCATCCAGTCCCGGCACCTGCCGGTAGAAGTCGAACTGGTTGCGATCGTCGATGCCGATGATCGGGTATGCGTGCCAGAGCACGACGCCGTCGAATCCGCCATGATCGGCGACCCGGTCGAGAAAGGCGTCGACCGTGAACTCCTGGCGCTCGTGGTCGAAGAGCCGCTCATCCCAGAGCCAGATCTGCGCCACGCTGTACGCGCTACGGGCCCAGCCTGTCTCCCTGCGCTCGTAGGCGGCGCCGTCGTAGTCGAGGCGGGCGCGGGCTTCGAGACGCCAGGCGGCGAGATCTTCGCGCCACGCTGGCCAGTCGGCGGGATCCGCGGGTGCGGCGAAGATCTTGGCGATGTCGCCGACGGCCGGGTCGACCTCGCCGCCTGCGGGGAGCACCGTCGGACGGTCGATCGCACGGGGCACCAACGGATCGATGTCGTTGGTGTTCTCCTCGTCGGGGTCGAGCGTCTGCATGCGTGCCGAGTGGTCAGCGGGTCGGGCGGAAATGACGGATCTCCTCGAGAGTCGGGATGGACGGAACGGCTCCGGCGCGCTGCACCGACAGAGCGGCAGCCACGGTCGCGAACTCGGCGGCCTTCACGAGCGAACCGAGA
>JAODAS010000237.1 GCA_025463555.1 Schumannella sp. | reverse complement strand
CATCCCAGCCGCTGCGGGCGCCACCGAGAACGACGAGTCCGGCCCCGACCATTGTCGCGACGAGTGCGAGCTTGCGGTCGAGCAGGAACCGCCACGGCGGTCGACTGCTCATCGGGTTAGTAGAGCCACTCTGTGAGTGCTTGGCGGACGGCTTCACTCTTGCTCGGTCTTCGTGGTGCACTGGCGGCGTTGAGCGGGCAGGTCATTGACGAGAGCCGGGGTGCTGAACAGGTCGGGCACCAACGCGGCTGCGCGCACCGTCGTGCCGGACGCACGGAGCCCCTCTGCAATCGTCACCGGGCCGTCCGTGAGCACGCCGAACGAACTTAGCGACACGTGTATCTCGACGAGCTCCCCCGTCTGATCCAGGTCACGAACCGCGCGATCGACCAGATCAACATCGGTTACGGGGCCAATAGTCATCCTCCAAGTCAACCAGACCCACACGGGCGGTGATCTCAGCTGATGTGGCGTGGGTGCGGGAGAGCACCAAAACACTCATTGAATTCACCGCGCCGCATGCCCCGCCGAACGCGACGGATCGGCGCGTCCGCGCAACGCCCTGCCCCATACCGCCGGTTCCGCAGCCGTCGTTATGAATTCACGGTGAGCTCAAGCCAGGTAGCGCATCACGGCAGTTCGGAGCTATCGACAGACATCAGCTTCACTCACGAACTCGTAGTGCCAGGAGTGTGGAGGGCCTTCGTCGACAAGGACGTACATGCCGCCCTCGACAGCGACCTCGAGCGGCGGAGGGAAGTGAACGGCGCGCCCGAGGCTCGGGCCACCTTCGCACCAGATGAGCATCCGATCGCCAGTTTCCACGGGGCCCAGTCTTGCATCGCCCATCACGCCGATCAGGCAGTTCGGCGCTAGTCAGCGGGGAGAATCTCTGCGGGCTTCGCCACGTGGCGATGGAAGGCACTTCCTCCTGTTGACCAGTTCACAGCGTCGGCACCGAAGCCGCGACTAGACACATGAACGCCCACTTCCTCACGACACGCAGCGACGCTCAACGGGCCCATCATCGGCAGCAACCGTTGCAATCCCATCGGCGTACGCGTGACATCGCATAGGACGCCAGCCGTCGTGAACGCGTATAGCTCGCTCGCGTCGTCACTGCGCTCCGGGTCGTCCGCGATCGTGGCCATCGCTTCCTCGACCAACTCCACGAGCGTCAACACGCGACTCCAGAAGTCGTCGTCTCTCTTCGGCGTGCCGTCGTCGAATGAGGTGATGGTGATCGTCGTCCAGACCATCCCGGGAGTTCGCGGCGTGTCCTCATCGAACTCCGCTTCGATCTCGGGAAGGTCGGCGAGGGCAACCCCGACGAGGGCTCGCCAGCGCGTCTCCTCGTTGTGACCGTCGTGAGTTTGCGCCATGGGTCGCAGACTCTCACACGGAGCCAAGCTGCCGATCAGGCAGTTCGGTAGTCAGGGTTCGATCAGGTACTCGGTGCAATGGGCCGTCAGACCGTTCGGCTCGTTCCAAAACACCATGCTTACGATGAAGCCTGTAGAGGTCGCAGCCGCACGCGCTTCGGTGATCTCTGTGTGATCCCACGATTCGCCGTCAGGTCGGTCGATGCGCAGCTCGGAGACACCGAACAGACGAAGCATGAACGGGAGTCCTCGACTCGGCGTCATTCACGCGGCCGACGAGGGTCACAACACGCGCCGTTGGATCAAAGCCCATCGAACGCACAGTCGAACCCCACAGGTCGTCAAGCGTTGCCACTAGCGCAGATTGCCCGCGATGAGCGTGTTTCGGCAAGCCCGGCAGGCCGCACCGAAAATCCCATCTGAGCGCGCCCCCTACCGCCGGGCCAGTGCCGTCGTTTTGCGGTCGGCTTCGTGGCGAGCCAAGTAGCAACGACGCAGATCGCTGTCAGCCGGCAGTGGGACTTTCAACGACGATCGTCGCGCCCTGCGGCGAACTTGCACTCACCACGAAGATCTCGTGCTTCCCGGTCGGCAGTTCGGGGATGGTGGCGTCCGTAGCAACGACCACGTCGGCGCCGGCCAGCACATCGGTGGCGGCGAGGTTGGCAATCACCACGTGTGGATACACGTCCGTCATCACGAGGACCGGCGCCTCGGTGAGGGGGTGGTCGATGGGGTTGTGGATCGAGACGGTCAGGTGAATGACTCCGCCCGGGCATACGGCCGCTGGTGTCGCTTTGACGACGAATCGCAATTCTGAGGTGCCCGGGACCAGCGTGTGAAAGGTTTGCAGGCCATCGCCCGGAAACGTCGTAGAAGGAAGCGACGAGTCACAGCCATCCTGCGTCGCCGACGTCAGCGGGACCGCGGACGATGGCTGTCTGTCATCTGCCTGGGTTGTGGTGGTCGTCGTGGGGCGTCGACGAGGTTGCTGTGATCGCTTCACCGTCAGTCGTCGAAGTCGCTGGACTGTTGACGACGCCGTTTCCGCCGGTGCTCGTCCGGTCGCTGGTGCAGGAGACGCCAAGCGCGCCAAGGACGATCGCCAGTCCTGCGCTCGCAAGCAGCCTCATGAGAACTTCGACGGAACAACGAGCGTCTTGGTTCCCACGTCGCGCGGACGGCCATCACGGACGGCTGACGCCAGGACCATCAGTCCGCATCCTCGCCCTCTTCCGGGTAAAGGGCGGCCCACAGATCCTCGAACGGCTCGAGCGCGGCGTCCACGTCCCAGCCGTAGTAGCGGCCCAGCATCCAAACGGCGCTGGCCCACCACCACCCGACCCTGGAAGCGATTGCGTCGAGTCCCTGATTGTCCTGCTCGAACACGAGTCGACCAGAGTCCTTCAACGTGCTGTCGCTATGCAGCCCGACAAGCCCACCGTGCGTCGTCTCCGAGAACGTCTTGTAGGAACTCTGAGGGTGCATCCGCAGCTCATCGCTGTGGACGCGGGCCGAGATGACCTCGATCGCGACCGCATAGTTCGTCGGGCTCTGAGGGTCGGGCAAATCGATCCGGAGCCGTGCAGCGAGCGCCTTCGCGTTGCCACGCAGTCTGGCCGCTTCGATCTTCGCGGCGGCGACGTCGTCGACGTCGGGGTCATTCAGAGCGAGGTTCGCTTCCTGCTCGCTCGCCCACTCGGCCGCCATCAGCAAAGCTCGGAGGTGCCGTTGTTCCCACGCGTCTGGCGCGGCGTCGGCCGCTTCTGCTTCGGTGAAACCAGGCTCGCACAGCCACACGACGCGTCCCAGATGCTCCTGCAGCGACCTCGCGAGCGGCATGTGCGCGCGGGTCAGCGGGGTGGTCAGGGACTGCTCGAACAATACGCACAACCCGCGGAGCATCTCGGCTGAGCCGCCCATCGTGAGCAGCGCATACCACGACCCCGTCGCACCGGTTCGGCCGCCCTCGTCGGTGAAGGTGAGCCGGTCAAACCAGGCGGGGCTGTTCGGCATCGGCTGCGAGTTGTGAGTCGCGACGAGTTCGTCGAATGCTCGCAAGCCGACCCTCAGCCATGCGCCGAGCGCAGGTCCCCGCCGTGGCCAATCGTTGCCACCCACACCGGGAGGCTATCCACGGCCATTGTCACTCGGCCGTGGCACGCGCCGGTGTCGGGTCATCGGATCTTGAAGATGCGCCCGACCTTTGAGCGTCGGCCGCTTCGAGTGGTCGGGATCCCGGTTGCCCGGGCGATCTTCCGCTTCGCGCTCGTTACACCGGTCGCCCGCTTCCACGAGAACGACAACCCTGGCGCCAGCTTCATCCGTTGCCCCCATCTCCTGAACTGGCGATCAACCTAGCTGACACGGCTCACGCCGAGTTCAGGCCTTCGATCTCGTCCGGGCCGACCAAGTCGCCACCGGCGTCCTCGAGCGATTCCCTCAACGACTCGACTTCCTCGTCGCTGCGTAGGTCCGGTTCGGTCCCGGTGGTGTCGTCGCTCATCGCGTTGTACTGCCCACTCGCAGCCGCAAGCACACTCCTGCGCACCACTCGCGGACAATCCGCGGATAGCGCGACGCTCAAGACGTCAGTGGTCACGACAAGCCCGGCAGCAAAGGCCGAACCTGTGTTATGACCAGAGCCCAGCCTGATCAACGATCACCGTTCCGTCGGCGCCGAGCACGACAGAGGGGATGGCAGCAAACACCGCACCGTAGCCAGCACCGCCGAGCCCGGCCACGAAGCTCGCGTAGAAGTCTTGCCAGCCTGGATGGGGAACAACCAGGAACGCAATCTCGTCCCAGCTGAACTGGAAGTCACCGAGCACGCGCCATTCTCGTTCATGGACCCACTCGGACGGCGTCGCGAGACCGTCTCCGAGTGTCTCTCCCGGATCCGCCGCAGCGCCGGGCCAGAAGCGGACCGCAGCATCGTGTGCTTCGGCGAAGCCTGGGTCGCCGGTAATTGCCCACAACACACTCAACGATTTCGGGGCCGAGACCGTGGCATCGAAGCCGGCGACGGCGCGGATCGTCTTGCCGTTGGCGAGTGTGGGGTCCTTCAACGGGAACCCGAGCTCGACATCGCTGATCGGATCGTGCCCGGACAACAAACGGCCCAGGGCCTCGATGGTGAGGGTGCCGTTGAGGCCGAGCAGGCCAGCTTGCTGTCCGGCCCACTGCCCGGGTAGCTCCCCGGGCGCATCCGTCAGGTAACGGGTGTAGTACTTCGCCGTCGACGCGTACAACGTCGTGACCCGGATCACGAGTGAGTCCCTCCGCCGGGACACTGTCTGTTCTTTCCCGATTGTGCTCCTGCTGGGGTCATCGATCGATCAGGCATGGGTCAGTCCGATCCGAGCAAGGACAACTGGGTGCGGTCAGTTGCGCGGGGCTTGCGTGCCGGGTTCCGCGACGCGGTCGCGTTGGGAGTCGCGTTCGCGTCCGGCTTCGATGAGGCAGTCGACGTTCGGCTCGCGTGGAGAGTTCCGTGGTGGCGGGCTGGAATCGGCCAGGTGATCGGTCCGCCGATCCACTCCTCGAACGGCACGCGTCGAACGCGGGGCTGCCTTTCCAGCCGGAGGATCGGCATGCCACCATCACCGCCGTTGGCGAGGGACTGACGGGCGAGGTCGTACGCCTTGCTGCGCCCGACTCGCAAAACAGCGCCCGCCTCCTCGATCGTGAGGAGGTCAGGTGGGCCCTCTTCCCCCACCGCGGCTTGGTGATCCGGCTTCATACGTACACACCCCACCCTCGAGCTCGGACTTCGTGACGCTGACTCTTCAAACGAGAACGGGAAGCGAGAACGGCGATTCGGGGAAACGCCAGCGCGGCCCTACCCGAGATACAGAGGCACCCGCACCCGCAAGCGCAGCAGTCGTCGGCGAGATTCCCGGCGAGAAGTTTGCGAAGAAATTCTTTGGCTCGCGGACCTGACGCGGACCTGGGAACGACAAAGGCCCCCTTGCGGGGGCCTTTCAGGTCGGTGACCTGGGTTCTTGCAGTGGGGCTACACAGAATCGAACTGTGGACCTCATCCTTATCAGGGATGCGCTCTAACCGACTGAGCTATAGCCCCGAGCTTTCTGGGCACCGCAGGTTATCGGGCCGAACGGTCCATCCTCAACCGAACGGCAACGGCGAATCCAGTGAATCTCCGTCGTCGGGGTACCCCTCGCGGCGGGATGCATCGGTGACGATGCCGGTGATGGGTCGCGTGCGGCGGCGCAGCAGCGGGCCCCTGACGACCGGATGCCGCTCGACGACCTCTTCTTCGAGGACCGTGACACGGATGCCACCGACGAGGTCGGTGATGAGGTTGAACAGCGTCGCGGTCAGCACGATCAGTCCGGTCAACCCCAGTGAGGCGAACAACCCGGCGATCCACGCGTTGTGGAACAGCTCGCCGCCCTTGAAGCGGAACGTGTCCCAACCGAAGGACTCGAAGAACCGTTGCACGTTGTCGATCGTGCCGGTCGTGTAGGCCACGTTCCAGAGCAACACACCAGCGGTCAGGCAGACCCCGTAGAGCACGAGGCTGAAGCACAGCGCGACCTTGAACACGCTCCACGGATCGACGTGGCGCACGACACGGGTGACGCGCCGCACCCGCGGGCGGCCGCGGCGGCCGGTCTGGGTGAACTGCATCGAGCGCTGACGAGGCGGACCCGGTGCGATGCCGATCGGGCCGCTGGGATCCTGGCCGGTGTCGAAGAGACGGTCGAATGCGATCGGTCCGCTGACATGGGCGTCGTCGTCGAACAGCGCTGGCAGCGGAGTCACGTGTGGCACACGTTGCGGCGCAAGGGCGGCCGGCGCCGGCATCATCCCCGGGTCGATGCGGGTCGCGGGACCGACGAGCGGGCCATGAGCCGGTGCGGGGGTCGGCGTGGGGGCTGGGGCGAGTGCAACGGGGGGTTCGGTCAGCGGCGGTGTGACCGGAATCGGGCTCGTGACAGGGGAGCTTTCATGCGCATCGCCGTTGCCACGGCCGCCGTTCGCGCTCGGTCGGCCCTTGGCG
>JAODAS010000225.1 GCA_025463555.1 Schumannella sp. | reverse complement strand
ACCTGATCGAGGTGCATTGGGCGGACGAGGTGGAGGCGTATGTCACGCCCGTTGACGCCGGGACGGTCGGGGTGGCGCTGCTCGGCCCTCGGCACGTCGACCTGGATGCGGCCCTCGCGAGCATCCCGAGGCTGGTCGAGCACCTCGCCGCAGCCGAACCGGCCAGCTCTTCACGGGGTGCCGGGCCGCTGCTCCAGCGCACCGCCGCGAGAACGAGCGGTCGGGTGCTCCTTGTGGGCGATGCCTCCGGGTACGTGGATGCGCTCACCGGCGAGGGCCTGCGGGTGGGCTTCGCGCAGGCCCGCTCCGCCGTCTCCGCGATCGTCGCGGGCGATCCCCGCCGCTACGAGCGCGAGTGGCGCATCGAGACCCGGGACTTCAGGATGCTCACGTCAGCACTCGTCGCTGCCGCGCGTTCCCCGCTCCGAAACCGCATCGTGCCGGCAGCGGTGAGAGCCCCACGGCTCTTCGGATCGATCGTCGAACGTCTCGCGCGCTGAGCGCTCGTTGGTCGCAAGCCGACCCAGCCGAAGCTGGCCTCGGCGAGGGTAGACCAGGTAGTGTGTGAAACTGTATAGGTCAAATGCAATATTTTGCGAGGTCGACATGAGCAGTCAGATCACCCCGAACGAGGATGCGTCAGACCGGCCCGTGGGTGGCGCCGCCTCGGTGGAGTTCCGCGCGAAACCGACGGTCATCGCCGGTGCGGCGGCCACCTCGCCACGTACGACCATCACGTTCTACCTCCCCGAGGGTCTGCGCAGTCGGGCGAGGGCGGCCTATCGCTCCACCTCGTTCGAGGAGAAGGACAGCAGTTGGTCGGAGATGCTCAACAAGGCGCTGCTGGCCGAGGTGCAGCGGCGGGAGGACGCCCACAACGCCGGGGAGATGTTCGCCGGCAACGACGAGCCCCTCACCCCCGGCCGGCCGATCGCCTTCTGAGGCGCCGGGCCAACGCCCGCTGGCGACGGATGCCGCAGAAGCGCTTCGCTCACGGCGCCGTAAAACGCGAACGCCGCGCGAACAAAGGAGTTCGCGCGGCGTTCGTAATCTGCACTGCGATTAGTTGGCCGTGACCGTGTAGGTCACCGAGATGCCCGGCGTGCCCACAGCGACGGTGTACTTGCCGTTGGTGTACACCGCCTTGGTGTCGGTGGCTCCGGCGGCCGCCGTGTAGCCGGCCTTCTCGAGGGCGGCTTTCGCGTCGGCGAAGCCGGTCTTGCCCTGGGGCTGCACCGTGACGCTCCAGCCGTTGCCGGCGTCGCCGCGGGCGACGAGAAGCGTGCCGTCGATGATCGGAACATCGCTCTTCGGGAAGCTCGCGGGGAGCTTGGCCGGGGCGGCGGTCTCGCTGGCGGACGGGCTGGCGGAGCCGTAGGAGGCGCCCCCGATCGCACAGCCGGCGAGCGATCCGACGGTGAGAGCGGCCGCGATCACGGCCGGGATGAGCAGTTTCTTGTGTGCGTTGTGCATGTCGATTCCTAGTGCTGTATGTGCGGTGTTGCGATATCGCAAACATCCAGCCTAGTCGCGGCCATGCTGCCGCCCTCTACGAATGTCAGCCGAGCAGAAGCGAACTGAGCTGGTCGGTTGAGTGAACCACAGCGATCGCTCCGGCAGCTTCGGCGGGCGAGCCGTAGCCCCACTCGACGAGGATGGTCGGCAGGCCGTTCTCGGCCGCCACCTCCACGTCGAACGACCTGTCGCCGACCATGACGGTCTGCGCGAGGTCGACGCCCTGCTCGGTGAGCCGGCGGACGGCCTCGGCGACGACGTCGGCCTTGGCGCTGCGGGACTCGTCCTCGGTCGCGCCGGTGATGACGTCGAAGTACTTGGCGAGGTCGAAGTGCTCGAGGATGCGCTTGGCCTGAAGTTCAGGCTTGCTGGTCGCGACGGCGAGCGGGATGCCCGCATCCTGGAGTCGCTGCAGAACGCCGCGGATGCCGGGGAAGACGGCGCTGTCGAACGCACCGTGCTCGTGATACGAGGCGCGGTAGACGGTGAGGGCCTTGCGGGCCTCCTCCTCCGTCATGCCGGCGAATTCCTTGAGGGACTCGAGCAGGGGCGGGCCCACGTACTCGACGAGCTGTGCGGGGGTGGGCACGGGCATCCCGAGGGTCTCGAAGGTCGAGGCGAGCGAGGCGGTGATGCCGGATGCGGAGTCTGTGAGAGTGCCGTCGAGGTCGAACAGGACGCAGGTCCAGGTGCGGGTGACGGTGCGGGGGAGGGTATCGGTCATAACCGTTCAATGCTAGGGGAGGGGAATCGTAGAACGCTCAACGTCCGCTCAGGGCGGATTCGATGTGGGATCGCGCCACGATCATCGTCTCTTCGGCGCCGGGATTGAACTGTACAGCCACGAAGTCGGCTGTAGCTATGAATCTGAGGGCTTCCAAAGCGGGCACGATGACGGCTTGCAGCTTCTGGCCCTCGCCTCCTGCCGTGGTCCCGACGGCATCCCGCAACGCAGTCATCGACGTGAAGAGCGGCAGAACAGCTTCGCCGGTCGTGGAGGAGATGGTGCGCAGCGTGGTGTTCTCGGGGGTCGAGCCGGTGACGTCGACGACCAGCGCACCCTTGATCGCGGCGTCGAGCAGCGCATCCAGGTTCGGGATGCTCGGCTCGGCCGCGATCGCTGCGAGCGCCTTGCGAACGGGCACGTTCTCGTAGCTCGATGGGAAGCGGGGCTTCGCGGCCATCAGAAGAGCCGGCTGTCGCTGTCGTCGAGGCCGCGCATCGCGTCGTAGTCGAGTACGAGGCAGCGGATGCCGCGGTCCTCGGCGAGCGTGCGAGCCTGCGGCTTGATCTCCTGGGCCGCGAACACGCCCGCCACCGGAGCGAGATG
>JAODAS010000221.1 GCA_025463555.1 Schumannella sp. | reverse complement strand
GTTCGCATGCGGGCGCTCGGGAGACGTCGCATAGTTCGGCCTAGTGCACCACCCTGCTAAGGTGGAGAACCCTTTATTGGGTTCCGTGGGTTCAAATCCCACCGTCTCCGCTCTGCTTTGGGCAGTGCGAAGCCATCGGTGGTGGCTTTTTCGACGGTGAGAATCTCGCCGGTGAACTCGTCGACGACTGTGTAGCCGGCCGGGTCTGGGTCCATGTACTGCCGCGACCCGTTTGACCGTCGTTCCTTGCCCTTAGGCTTCATCCGGTACGCAGCGCGCTCAGCGAGGCGGGCAATTCCTGGAAGTGTCCCCGTGAGTGTTTGACATCGCCCGGGGCCGCTCGACTGCGATTGCGATTCGCAGCTAGGTGAAAGCCCGTGACAACGGCGGAGGCATCCCTCGGGGCTCGTGTGAGACCTGACATGCTAAATCAGCCTTCGAGGGTATGCCGTCGTTCCACAAGGCCTACGGCTTCCGTCAGGGTGGCTGCCTCGTCGAGTACCGATGCTACTGCGCGAGGGTCGTGGGCGTAGCGGCCGAGGAAGACTCCACCGACGGAGGGTGTTGCCTTGGCTAGTTCTGTGAGGGTGCCCGGGCGGGCGCTTCCCCCGTACAGGAGGGTCGGCCGGTGACCGGACTCAATTCCCCACAGCGCCAGTGCGTCGAGAACCTGTGCGATGTGCGATGTCGAAGCTGACTGGTCCCGTCCGATCGCCCAATGCGGCTCGTAGGCCACGATCCAAGGACGGCCATCAGTCGCAGAGGCGCGGGCGAAAGCCGCTTTGGTCTGTGTCACAACTTCCAGAGCGGCGAGAGGGGCGGAGGTCTCTTCCGGCTCTCCGACGCACACGAGAGGCTGTAGTCCGTGGCGTGCCGCTGTCGACGATTTGGCGGCGACGATCTCGTCTGTCTCTCCGAACAGTCGTCGGCGCTCGGCGTGACCGACTTCGACGATGGAGCACCCCACCTCGACGAGCTGTCCTGCGCCGACCTCCCCGGTGAACGCCCCTACGTCTTCCCAGAAGACGTCCTGGGCCGCCAGACGGACACGGCTGCCGGAGAGGGCACCCGCGACGGCGGGCAGTGCGGGGAAGGAGGGTGCGACGAAGATGTCGGTAGCCGCAGCGGCGGAGTGGTTCGAGACGATTCGCGCCAGCGAGGCGGCCCACGCTGCGGATTCGGCCACGCCCATGTAGAGCTTCAGGCTGATTCCGATCGTGATCCGACTCTCGCCTCGCTCCGCCGCTGCGGACATCACACGGCCGCCGTCGGGCGGTGCTCGAAGCGTTCGATGACCGCGACCTTCTCAGCGGAGGGACTCTCCGGGTCGAACCGGTAGCCGAGCCACTCACGGACGAGACGGCGTGCGAGCTCGAGCCCGACCACCCGTTCGCCGACGCAGAGCACCTGGGCGTCGTTGGAGAGCACCGAGCGCTCGACGGAGAACGAGTCATGCGCCGTCACCGCTCGGATTCCCGGCACCTTGTTCGCCGAGATGGCGACTCCGAGCCCTGTGCCGCAGACCAGAAGGGCTCGGTCGGCCCGGCCGGAGGCGACGAGCTGGGCAGCCTCGATCGCCACATCCGGGTATGGAGTGTGGCCGTCGTGGCCGACACCGACATCTGTGACCTCGGCCACCAGTTCGCTGGCGGCGAGGTCGGCTTTGAGGGCCTCCTTGTAGCGGAAGCCTGCGTCATCGGAGCCGACGACGATTCGGAGCGGTTCAGGCATGGTCTCTCCTTTCCGAGAGGGGATCGTGAAAAAGGCTGCTGACGGAGTCGCCGCTGTGGATGCGGCGCACGGCCTCTGCGAAGGCGGGAGCGACAGAGATGACCGTCAGCCGGTCGTGTCCGTCGGGCGGCGGAACGGTGTCGGTCGTCACCACTTCGGTCACCCGGCCGGTCGCGAGGATGCGTCCGAGCGCGTCGTTGGCGAACAGCCCGTGGGTGCAGGCAACCCGGATGCTCGCGGCCCCGCCGCGGTCGAGCAGGTCGATGACGGCGAGCACGGTGCTGCCGTTGGCGATCTCGTCATCCAGGACGATCACGTCGCGTCCGTCGACCTCACCGATGAGCGAGGTGATCTCCACACGGTCGCTCTCGAATCGCTGTTTGGCCCCGGCAGCGACCGGCGTGCCGAGCATCCGCGCGAATGTCGTCGCCGTCTTGGCGTTGCCGAGGTCGGGGGAGACGACCGTCGTCGAGCTCAGATCAAGGGTGCGGAAATGATCAGCCAGCTCACTGAGCGCGTGAAGCTGATCGGCCGGGACACGGAAGAACGCGTGCACCTGGGGAGCGTGCAGCGACATCGTGAGCACTCTGTCTACCCCGGCGGTCGTCAGCAGGTCGGCGACCAGGCGACCGCCGATGGAGATCCGGGGAGCGTCCTTCTTGTCGGAGCGCGCGTACGCGAAGTGCGGCATCACCGCGGTGACCCGCGCAGCTGATGCGCCCTTGGCTGCGTCGACCATGAGGAGGAGTTCCATGAGGTTCTCCTGCACGGGCGCGACGAGCGGCTGCACGAGGTACACATCCCGCTCGCGGCAGTTCTCGAGCAGCTGCACCTGGAGGCAGTCGTTTGCGAACCGCGACAGGCGGCTCCTGCCGAGGCGCACGCCGAGCCGCTCGCACATGGCCTCGGCGAACCCGACACCGGCGCTTCCCGCGAACACCTCGACCGGGCCGCGCACGGTCACGCCATCGCGATCACGACATCGTCCGCGACGGTGCCGAGGATCGTGTAGTCGGTGGGACGTAGCTGCAGCAGTGTGCCAGGCACGAACTCGCTGACCGGGCCGAACGCCACGAGTCTGGCGATGAAACGCTGCCACGAGGCGCCGGCGCCCAGATCGCCGTCCAGCCAGAACGAGCGGTGCCGCGCGCCGAGGATATCCCTGGGGCCGATGGTGTTGGCCTTCGGCGGGACCCACGACCAGTCGCTGGAGAACGAGTGGAGCGCGTTCTGCATGATGGTCATCGGGTGCAGTTCCACCAGGCGCGCGCCTGCCTGCTGGTACGCATCCAGATCGCCGGCGAACTCGTGCCCGAGCTGCGGCTCCCAGAACGCGATGTGACCGCCCCACCCGATGCCGCCGTAGCAGACGTCCGCGCCGCCGAGACCGGCGATCGCATCGCTGTAGCCGGCGATGGAGTCTGTGGTCGGGAAGTGGATCTGCTCGGCCGGCGGGCGCAGTTCCGGGTCGATCAGGTCGAAGAAGTTCGCGAACATCGCGGCCTGGAAGGAGCCCGCCCACGTGAGCGGCGCTGTCACGCCGTCTTCGTTCGCGTACTCGTCCATGTTGAACGTGTGCACGTGGGCCAGGGAGATGCGTTCGCGATTGATTCGCTCCGCGGCCATCGCGTAGTGCGGCACCGGCCCGCAAGGGAGGATGACGACGTGGCGACGACCCGCGTCGCGGGCGGCGACGATCCTATCGACGATGTCGTCAGCGAACCGACGGTAGAAGGCCGTCCTGTCGTCCTCCACCGCGATATGGAAGTCGGGGTTGGGGTGAGTGGTGAGGTCTTCGCGTCGGATGGCGCGGACGCGTTCGCACGCCTCCACGTCGCGGAACTCGACGAAAGTGGCAGGGGAGTACTGGAATCCGGAATTATCTGTCATGGCGATCCTGTCGGTCAGCGCACCGCGACGGCGGTACTCTCAGCGGCCGCGCGGTGGGCGAGTTCCACCGCGCGCGTGATGAGGGCGCCGTGTCGGGCATCGGGCCCGACCGGTGTCCCGGAGAGAAGGCCACGGGCCCAGGACCGGACCATCCAGGCCGCCATGCTCTGCTCCTCGCCGTCGATGTCCTCGGGAAGGAGGCCGACGGTCGCGAAGCGCTCCGGCGAGGCAGCGCTCACGCCCTGGTCGCTGTTGTCGATGCTGAATGAACCGCGTGTGCCGGTGATGTCCACGCGGAAGTCGACGATCGACGGACGCCCCTCCGGCAGCACCCACTCCGTGCGCAGGTTCGCGATCGCCGACTCGCCGAGTTCGAACAGCGCGTGGACGGCATCCCAGGTGTCGATTCCACGCGAGGCGAGCTCGCCTCGACGTCCGCGGGCGACGACCGATCGCGGCGCGGCGTCGGTGATCCACATCGCCAGATCCAGCACGTGCGGCATGAGGAACCATGCCGGTGAACTGGATGAGGCCCACGAGAGCATCTGCGTCGGCACGAAATAGGTGTTGGAGAGCACGGCCGTCACGGAGACGATGTCGCCGAGCTCGCCCGCCACGACCGCACGCCGAACCTTCCGGAACCCAGGATTCCAGCGGTTCTCGAAGGCGACGAAACAACTCACGCCGGCTGCCTCGACCGCGGCGACGATCGCCTCCGCGTCCTCTGCCGAAGTGGCGATCGGCTTCTCGATCATGAGCTGGAGGCCGGCCGCCGCCGCGTCCACAGCGACGGCGCGGTGCGCGAAGTCCGGAGTGGCGACGATCAGAGCATCCAGTCCTCGCGCGATGAGCTCGCCGTGACTGGACAGGATGGGCCCGTCGAAGACCGCGGCAGCGCGTTCGCGCGCTCCCGCGGACGGGTCGCACATTCCGACGACCTCGACGCCAGGCTCACCGGAGAGCGCCCTGGCGAAAAGCTGGCCGCGGATGCCGCAGCCTGCGATGCCGATCCTCATCGTCCGCTCCTGTCCTCACGCGTGTACGGGTGTGCCGTCAAGCCGCGTTCGTAGTCCTCGTCGACGAAGGAGACGTCCGAGAGCGCATCCGCCAGTGGATCGGCTCCGGCTCTCCCGAATCCGATGTGCGAGTGTCGACGCCAGCCTTCGGCGAAGTCGTATCGCCCCGACTGGCGGCCGACGGTGCGCGCCACGTCGTCCATCTCGGCCGTGAACGAGCCGAAGCCCTGGGTGTCGTCGAGCCATTGGGACTGCGTGCGATGGCGGCTGAGCGCATCGCGCTTGCGGTCCTGGACACCCGTCGTATCGACGTAGAGACCGGGATAAACCAGGCGGCGCAGCATGTCATGGAGGCCGTGCGGCTGTGCATGGTAGACGGTCACGTTCTCCATGTACGCGGGAACTGGGGGTGTCGACTGGAAGTTCGGCATGTTGCGGTTGAACGCCGCGCTCGCCGTGACCCGGGACGTCTCGATGTGGTCATCCATGTAGTCGTCCGGCGCCTGGGTCAGGATGACCGACGGGCGCACCTCGCGGAGCACGGCGGTGATCCGGCGCACGAGGTCCACCGAGTAGACGATCTCGATGTCGTTGACGATGCTCGGATGCCATACCGCGCCGAGCGACTCCGCCCCGGCACGCGCCTCTTCGGCGCGGAGCTGGACGATCTCCTCCATGCGGTGGGTGGTACTGCCGACGTAGCCATCCGCGACGGTCATGTAGTGGGTCTCCCAGCCGCGGTCGGCGAGGAGGGCGAGCGTGCCGCCCATCATGAACTCGATGTCGTCGGCGTGGGCGGCGATCGCGAACGCAATGGGCCGTGTGCGCTGCTCGTTCTGGGGGTCTGCCATGCCAGTGTCCTCTCGGTCTTTGAAACAGAAGAGTACGTGAAAATCTCGAATTGCGTGTTAATTTCTGATGACGGAAGTTAAAATGCAGATCAAGAGGCTTATTTGTCATGAACATCGCGCAAACCGCCACAAAAAACGCTTTGTTTACCCCGCTGAATGACAGACAGACGGTGCGCGTTCGGGGGCAACGAAACACAATCTTTACATTCTTCTTGTTGACTTATCAGCGCAATTGGTAGTTGTGTGTCCTTCAACCCTCGCAAGCCTTCATCGCAGAAGGCTGGAGCTCCCTGCCCGAATCGAAGGATGTGGAAATGGCTACACACTCACCAGCGATGCGCGACCATCTCGCATCGGCGGCCGTTGGACGGGCCGCCGACCAGAGAAGGTTCCGCGCCTTCGTCTCGCGACATCGTCGCGACTTCGCCCTCCCAGCGGTCCTCCTGGCCGAGATCGTCCTCTGGTCGGTCCTCGCGCCGTCGTTCCTCACACAGGCGAATCTGATCAACATCATCCGAGCGTCATCGACCGTCGGAATCATGGCGGTAGGAATGACGTTCGTCATCCTGACCGCGGGCATCGACCTCTCCGTCGGCAGCCTGGTCAGCTTTGTGGGGATGGCCTGCGCGACGACGCTCGCACTCGGCGGAAACGCGCTCGTGGTGATCCTGGTCGCCATAGCGATCGGCGTGCTCTCCGGCCTCGTCAACGGTGTCTTTGTGGCGAAGTTCCACGTGCCTCCGCTGATCACGACGCTCGGGATGATGTACGTGCTGATCGCAGCGGCACAGTTGTGGAACAACGGCGGGCCGTTGCCGATGCACGACCCCTTCATCATCTGGCTCGGCTCCGGCTACCTGGGTCCCGTGCCGATCCCGGTCGTCGTTCTCGTCATCGTCCTCGCGATCGGATACTGGATCCTCAACCAGACCCGCTTCGGCAGGCATGTGTATGCGGTCGGCGGTGGGCTGGAGGCCGCCAAGCTCTCCGGGATCCGGATCGACCGCGTGCTGATCGGCGTCTACGTGCTCTCCGGGGTGCTCGCGGCTGTGGCGTCCATCCTCTACACCGGTCGTCTTGCCACGGCCAGTCCGCTCACCGGTCAAGGCCTCGAGCTGCAGGTCATCGCGGCCGTCGTGGTCGGTGGCGCGAGCCTCTTCGGCGGCCGCGGCAACCTCCGCGACACGTTCCTCGGTGTGCTGATCCTCACCGTGCTCCAGACCGGTCTGAACCTGATCGGTATCTCCGGCTTCTGGCAGACGATGGCCCTCGGCATCGCCCTGCTCGTCGCCGTGCTCCTCTCCCCAGAAGCGTCATTCCAGAAGACGATCACATCCCTATTCACCAGAAAGGTCCCCCGATGAATACCAACAACACCTCCTACCGACCGCTTGCCCTGGCAAGCGCCGCCGTCATCACCGTCCTCGCTCTCTCCGCGTGTTCGGCGGGTGCCGGGTCGTCTGGCAGCGCGGGCCTGACCATCGGCCACAGCTATCAGAATCTCGACAACCAGTTCTTCTCTGACGAATTGGCGGCCGAGAAGTCGCTCGGCAAGTCCCAGGGTGCGACGATCATCGACACGCAGGCGTCGGACAATCCCGCCACCCAGCTCGACAATGTCAACACGCTCATCGCGCGCGGCGTCGACGTACTCGCCATCGACGCTGTCGACCCTCAGGCGATCGTTCCGGCGCTCGACGCGGCGAAGGCTGCGAACATCCCCGTGATCAGCCTCATCGCGAAGCCCGCATCAGGCGAATATCGTTCGCTGGTCTATCTGGACAGTGTGAAGGACGGCTTCAACGCGTGCACTGCGCTGGGCAAAGCGCTGAACGGGAAGGGCAAGGTCATCAACCTCACCGGCCCGCTGCAGATTCTCGCCGCTAAAGAACGAGCACAGGGATGCGCACAGGCACTCAAGAAGTTCCCTGGCATCACGGTGGTCGCAGAGGTCAACACCGACTACACCCTCCGCGACGCGGAGCAGAAGATGACCGACACCTTGCAGGCGAAGGGCGAGGTCGACGGTGTCTTTGGCGGCAATGACGATGTGGCGCTCGGTGCCATCCGTGCGATGGTCTCCGCGGGCCAGGACCCGACCAAGAAGGTCGTCATCGGCGTGGACGGGACGGCGGCGGCGCTGCAGGCGATCTGCAAGGGCCAGATGTACCAGACGATGGCCACATTCCCCAAGGCGGAAGCTGAGATCGTCCTCAAGACGGCCAAGGACATCAAAGCAGGCAAGGACGTGCCGAAGAATGTGCTGTTCCCCGCCGAGCCCGTCAACCGCGGCAACCTCACGGACATGGCGAAGAAGGCCGGCGTCCCCCTGAGCGGTTGCGTCTCGTGAACACCGCGACCGCAACCGAGAACGCACTCGAGGTTCGGGACGTCGTCAAGCGGTTCGGCGGCGTGGTGGCCTTGGGCGGAGTGTCCATGACCGTGCCGCGCGGTCAGGTCACGGCACTGGTCGGTGACAACGGGGCGGGGAAGTCGACGCTGGTGCGCTGTCTGTCCGGCGTTCACGAGCCGGACGAAGGAGAACTCCTTGTCGGCGGCGAACGTGCTGTCTTCGGAAGCCCCCTCGGTGCCCGCGCGTTCGGCATCGAGACGGTGTTCCAGGAGCTCGCGCTCGCCGACAATCTCGACGTGTCGGCGAACATCTTTCTCGGAAGGGAGCTGCGCCACGGATTGGCGGGTCTCTATCGGCTCAAGAAGAAGGAGATGGCGCGCCGGTCGGAGGAGCTGTTGCAGCGGTACGCGATCAACATGCCGTCCGCCCACGCGCCCGTTCGACGCCTCTCCGGCGGCCAACGTCAGGGAGTCGCGATCGCGCGGGCCGTCGGCACCGGTCACACCCACGCCGTGCTGATGGATGAGCCGACGGCCGCGCTCGGCGTCCAGGAGACCGCGAAGGTGCTCGGCATCGTCCGCACGCTGGCGGATTCCGGACTCGGCGTGCTCCTGATCAGTCACAACATGCAGCAGGTCATCGACACCGCTGATCAGGTGTACGTCCTACGGGGAGGCCGGATGGTGGCCGGAATGCGAACCGCCGATACCTCCACGCAGGAGCTCGTGCATTACATCACCACCGGTGTTGGCCTGCGCGAGTCAAACTAACAAATAGTCTGTTACTATCAACATCAAAGTTGTGAAAAGGAGTCGGGATGAGTGCATCCGGTGAAGCGGCGGTGATCGGGGTCGACCTCGGCACGAGCAGCACCAAAGGCGTGCTGATGACCGCGGATGGGCGTTCGCACGGCGAAGCCCGTGCCGAGTACCGGATGCACTCGCCTCACTCCGGCTGGAACGAGAACGACCCGGACGACTGGCGCACCGCGTTCAGGGAGGTCGTCTCCCGGCTCGGCGCGGAGGCGTCAGCGCAGGGCCTGCGTGTGGCAGGCATCGGTCTCGTCGCCCAGCGCGATCCGTTCGTCCTGCTCGACGCGGATGGGCGCCCCCTGCGACGAGCTATCAGTTGGACAGACCAACGCGCACGAGCCCAGATCCGCCGGCTGCGCGAGCGCAACGGCGACGCGCGTCTCTTGGAACTCACGGGCGCCAGGCCGATCGTCGGCCTCGGCCTCGGGAACCTCCTTTGGAGCAAGGACGAGGAGCCGGACATCTGGGCGGCGACCCGACGGGTGGTCTCGCCCAAGGACTACGTGCTCGGTGCGTTCGGCTCGCGCGCTGAGACCGATCTGACTACTCCGACGCGCGCACTCGCCTTCGACATCGCCGCAGGAGAGTGGAGCGACGAGATCCTCGGCCCGGAGGGCGTCTCCGCCTCCCTCTTCGACAGTGCAACTCTTCGTCCCTGGGAAGAATGGGGGCGACTGAGCGCACAGGACGCCGAACTCCTCGGCGTGCCCACCGGCACCGTGTTGGCGGTGGGTGGCTCCGACGACCAGGCGGCTACTCTCGGCGGCGGCGCTGTCGCCCCTGGCGAGATCTGCCTCGGTACCGGTACCTGCAGCGACTGGCGGCTGGTTCTCCAGCAGTACACGCCGGACCTGAGCGGCGTCGGGGACACGTCGCCCCACGTCGCGCCCGGCACGTTCGTGCGCGAGGTGACGATCGACAGCGCGGGTTCCGCTCTCCGCTGGTTCCGCAATGCCATCGTCCCCGAACTCGGCTATCCCAACATCGTGGAGTTGGCCATGACGGCGCCGCGGGGAAGCGCGGGCGTACGGTTCTATCCGTTCGTCGACGGCGGACAGCGCGCGCCGTACTACCTCGATGAATCCTCTGGAGTCTTCTTCGGCATCACAAGCCACCACGGGCGGGAACATCTCGCGCGCGCTGTGATCGAAGGCATCGCTTTCCTGTACCCACGTACCTGGGAACTGCTGGTCGAGGGACAGGACTCCGATGCGTCGACCGCGCCGCTCACGATCGTCGACGGCGAGGCGAGCAGCGCATCGTGGAATGCCATCAAAGCCGACATCCTCAACCACCCGATCCGTGCCACGGAAGTGACCGAAGCCGCGGCGGTGGGCGGCGCCGTGCTCGCAGCCGTCGCCATCGGGTGGTTCTCCACACCCACGGCTGCCGCCGCGAGTATGGTCCGCACGCTACCGGCGGTCGAGCCGGATGCGGCCGCGGTGGCCGAATACGCGGGAATCCGCGACGACTATCTCGCGACGTTTGACGCGATCGCGGGAGCCTTCACGAAAGGACAGCACTGATGAGTAGCACGAGGGGCCGTGTCGAATACGCGGCTGTGGCGGGGGAGACGTTCGACGTCGTCGTGGTCGGTGCGGGTGTCATCGGGACGGCGATCGCGTCTGCGCTCGCCGCGACTAACGCGTCCGTGTGCGTGCTCGAGGCGGCGTCGGACGTCGCCGAGGGCGCGAGCAAGGCGAACGCCGGCATCACCAGCTCCTACTACTCAGCCAAAGGCACGCTCGACTGCGACCTCCTGAACGAATCCAACGACGACTGGGAGGACCTCTGCGAGCGGCTGCGTGTGCCGTACGACCGGATCGGTGCCCTCACCGTCGCACTCGACCAGGAGGGCTTCGCGGCTCTCGACGACCTCGAGCGCGATGTGCGCGAAGCGGGAGTCAAGGTCGAGCGCCTCACCGGCGACCAGGCCAGAGAACTCGAGCCCCTCCTCAGCGAGGCGTGCGTCGGCGCCGTGTTCTACCCGGACGAGGGGATCATCGACCCGATGCGGCTCACCTGGGCGTACGCCGAGCTGGCGGGCCTGAACGGCGCCGCCTTCGTCTTCGACGCGCCCGTGCTCGACTTCGAGAGGGACGCCGACGACGCTCTCGCGGCCGCCATCACCCCGCACGGTGCGGTGCGCGGCCGGTTCTTCGTGAACGCTGCGGGACTGCAGTCCGGCGCCATCAGCGAACTCGCCGGCGGTGAGAGCATCAGGATGTGGCCGAGGCGGGGGCAGTACTGGATCCTCGATCGCGACTTCGGCGAGACGGTTTCGCGCATCGTGCTGCCCATCCCGACTGCCACGACGCGAGGCATCGAGATCGCACCGACGACCAACGGCAGCGTCCTGCTCGGTCCGGATGCGGTAGAGGGAGGCTCGCCCAGCGACACCGAGACGGACCGCCCTGGCCTGGCCAATATCTTCGAGCTCACCAGGAAGCTCATCCCGACCGTCTCCCTCGACCGCGCGATCAAGTCGTACGCGGGAAACAGGCCGGCCTCCGACGAGCCCATCCGCGTGCGGCAGGACCGGCAGGTCCGCAACTTCGTCCACGCGGGAAATCGGTCCACCGGCGTCTCGACCTCCCCGGCGATCGCTCGGCGGATCACCGCCATCCTCAGGGCGCTCGGTCTCGACGTGCGAGAGCGCCCGGATGCGCTCGACAGGCTCGCGATACCGCCGCGGCTGCGCGAGCAACCGCATCCGGAGAGCAGGGAGCGCGACGACGTCACCGAAGAGCTGGTGGTCTGCCTGTGCGAGCAGGTGACGGCGGCCGAGATTGATTACGCCGTGCACGCCTGCGTCCCCGCCGTCTCCGTCGAGGGTGTGCGCAAGCGCACTCGTGCGACGGGCGGCAGGTGCCAGGGCTCGTTGTGCATGGCGGGGGTCATCTTCATGTGCGCCAATGCCAGGGATGTCGCTCCCGCGGCTGTCGGCATGGGCGCCGGTTCAGGGGTGGTCGGCGTTGAGTGAGCGCGTCGTGGTCGTCGGGGCCGGCCTCAGCGGCCTTATCGCCGCCGCAGCGCGAGCCGCCCGCGGGGATTCGGTCATACTCGTCGAACGCCTCCCAACTGTCGGCGGTGTGTGGGGATTCGACCACCCGGACGTCGTGGCGGCCGCGCAGGAGTGCAGGCGCGTCGGCGTGAAGTTCCTCCTCGGCAGCAGTGCGATCCGCTGGCGCGACCGACGCCTTCTGGTGGTCGGGCCAGGCGCCGTGCAGTGGATCGAGGCAGATCGCCTCGTCTTCGCGGGCGGCAACCGGCCGCCCACGGCTGCCGAGCTCGGCATCGCAGGCGGTCGTCTGGCCGGAGTCTTCGCTGCCACGGTCGCCCACCACTTGCTGGACGCCGGTGTCGTCCTCGGGCACAGGCCCGTCGTGGTGGGTGGCGCAGACGAAGCGGCGATCGTCCTCCCTCACCTGATGGAGCACGGACGAGTGACCGTCGTCGGAGGAACGCCTCCTACTGGGGCGCTCTCCGAGCGCATCGACTGGTGGCCCGGCTACAGCCCTCTCCGGCTGCACGGCACGGACCGGGTCGACCTGCTCGACATCGGGCACGGCTCCGCCACCGTTCAGCTCTACTGCGATGCGGTGGTCCTCGCCGGCCCCCTGCTGCCGCTGCGCAACGTCGACGGCGCTGTTCGCGACCAGAGCGACGGCGTGGTCTTCGTGCAGCCCCTCGACCCAGGCCTGGACGCGAACGCACTCCGTTGTGTTGTCCTGCAGTCCGACAACCAGACCCGACCACAAGGAGTCCTCGTCCCGTGATCATCAACTCGCCCGTTGGCCGCTTTCCGTTCAGCGTCGACTCCGTGCGCATCCGTCGCCGCCGCATCTTGCTCCGCGGGAGCATGGGGACGTGGCCTGCTACCGTCGAGGCGACAGCGTCCGACATCCCGCCCGTGCTCGCGCGCATCTCCGGCGGACTGGTGCTGCTCCTCGTCGGTGCGGCGGTGGTGCTGGTCGCTGTCGGCGTGGTGATCGGCGCGCTGCTGTTCTGAGGCCTCCGTCAGGGAACAGGGACGACCGTGACCTGCACGCCTCTGTCCAGGACGTGGGACAGGGCTTGGTCGTCCGCTCCGCTGTCGGTCAGCACCAGTTCGAAGTCTTCGACTGGTGCCAGTCGGTGCGTCGCGCGACGGCCGAGCTTGCTGTGATCGGCCACCAGCACCCTACGCGCGCTCGAGGCCATCATCGCGCGCTTGGTCGCGACCATGTCCTCTTCCTGATGCAGGGCGAGACCGTCGCTGATCGCGGAGGGGCAGAGGAAGAGCAGGTCTGCCCGGAGTTGGCCGATCATGTCGGTTGCGAGGAGCCCGCCGAGGCTGTCGTAGTGGCGTCGGTAGCTGCCGCCGATGCCGACCAGGTTGATATCGCGCACTTGCGACAGCTCCGTGATCGCAGGAAGAAACGTCGTCATGACGGTCAGCGGTGTGCGCTCGTGGAGACGCGATATCAGGGGCAGGAGCGTCGTGCCGTCGTCGATGATCAGTGACATCCCCGGTTCGACCATACGCAGACAGGTATCGGAAAGGGCCGCCTTCTCCGCACGGAACACGTGGGAACGGTATTCCAGGCTGCTTTCGAAGATCGACGACGGCTGAGCGGTGATTCCGCCCCGCACGCGCTGCACGATGCCGAGTTCGGCGAGCCGGTCGGCGTCGCGGTAGGCCGTCATCTGACTCACCTTCAGCCGTTCGGCGAGCTCGGCGATGCTGAGCTGGCCCTCGGAGATGACGAGCTGTGCCATTTCCTGCTGGCGTGCCGAGACGGACGTGCGGGGCGAATCAGCCACAATGAACTCCTAACACATTCAATGGTGATTCTATAGCCGAGTTGGGAATCTAAACACTCCATACGGGTACTGGGGGCAAGTCTTGACTACCACTACCGACAGGCGACCGCGATCGAACGCTGGGTCCACCTGCTCTGGTCCGCGCCGATCGCTCTCTACCTCAGCTACTGGGTATGGGTTGGAGCAGCTATCAGCTGGTGCGGAATAAGTGGCTGCGGAGGAGGCGGTTTCGGAGATCTCGTGACCCCCTAACGACAGTGCTACTGACTCTGCTCTCGGGAGCTCTCGTAGCATTGCCTGTCCTCGCCGTTCCGTGGACGAAGCGGGCCTGTGTACGCGCAATCTGGGCGGCCGGTGTCATGCTGGGGATCGCTCTAATCGGGCTGGTCATCATCATCGTCAAAGGGTCATAGACAGACACGGTCCAGCGCGGACTTACTCCAGCCCATGCGAAACCGACAGCAACGCAGAACGGCGGCCGTGACATTGATCAGCACAGCCGCGCACCTCCATCTCCCGAGGCCAAGCTGGAATACGTGAGCGCTCGGGCGTCATTTACGGTCACGACATCCGCTAGGTATCTTGCCTCAACCTTGCCGTGGAATGACGCTCGTGTAGCGCATGGAATTTTCCGACCGGCGTCATGGAATTGTGATGAGGCCTCTTCCGCAGGCGAGTCGGCTGACCAGCACTTTTGAATAGACCGAACTACTCGCTCTTGGGATGTGTCGGGATATCGTTTTCTGATGTCCCGGGTCATTTGACTAAAACCCTCTCCTACTGGAGAGGGTTTTGTCATTTCTTGGGACTGATCCCGCTCGGCGGGCTGATGATGCTGCAGGTCTTCCACTCGCGGCGCAAGTTTCCGTCGCCAGGACAGCGTGGCGCGCATGCGGCTATGCGTCTCCGGGGCCCGCCAGTGGTGCAGGTGTTACGGGCAGGTTAGGTGCCGCCCAGCTGGCCAGAAGTTTCAGGGCGTCGGCTGTGGCGCTGCCGGGTTGGGCGCTGTAG
>JAODAS010000208.1 GCA_025463555.1 Schumannella sp. | reverse complement strand
CATCCCCGCCGAACACCTGCGTCTCGATCTCGTCGATGTCGTTGGCGAGGCCGGCGACGACCGGGCTGTACGCATCCACGACCGCGTCGATGATGGCGTACAGGATGGCCTGGGTGCCGAGGGCGAGCAGCTCCGGTTCGCGCTCCATGCGCTGCCGCACATGCGACAGGTCGGGCGACTCGCTGTGACGAACCGTGATGACGAAGTTCGGCCCGACGAAGAGGTGCAGCTCGCCGAAGTCGACCTCCTCGGGAACGTCGAGGTAGTTGGCCGCCTTGAGGACGACGAAGAGCACGCCGTCGTATCGCTCCAGCTTGGGGCGCTGATGCGCGACGATTGCGTCTTCGATGGCCAGCTGATGCAGCCCGAACTCCTCGGCCAGCGACATCAGCTCCTGTTCGCTCGGCCGGTAGAGACCGATCCAGGCGACGCCGTCGCTGGTGTCGTCGAGCGCACGGTAAGTCTCGGCCAGCGAGCGCGGCGATGCCACGCGGCGGCCCTTCGAGTAGATGGCGCTGTCGACCATGCTCGGCCGCTGGTCGCGCGGCTCGACGTCCGTGGCCGCGGTGGCTGAGGGAGGATCCACCCGTCGTGCCCGGGAGACGAACGGCATCGGGATGCGTCGATTGGTGTTGGGGGCCATGGGTCACCTCCGTGTGGATCCATTCATGGTCAGCGTCAGCCCTTCGGGAGGGCCACCTAACTGTACGCGCGCTCACTCCCGACGCGCTCGATCTCTTCGGCCCGGGCCAGGATGACCTGCGCGTAGTGACGCACCAGCTCGTCGCAGATGACCGACCATGAGCGGCCGAGCACGGCACGGCGGCCGGCCTCCCCCATCCTCAGCCGCAGTCCTGCGTCGGCCACGAGCATCCTGACCCCGGCCTTGAAGGCGTTGTCGTCGCCCGAGCGGAACAGCAGCCCGTCGACGCCGTGCTCGACGAGGTCGATCGGCCCGCCCGCGCGCGGCGCGACCACCGGGAGACCGGATGCGTGAGCCTCCTGAATCGTCTGGCCGAACGTCTCCTCCGACCCGGTGTGGGCGAAGATGTCGAATGCGGCATATGCGGCCGCGAGGTCCGCTCCCCCGAGGCGTCCGAGCCAGGTCACGGGCATCCCCCGCAGGGCGGCGGCCACGGCAGGGCGGGCGGGTCCGTCGCCGACGATCGCGATATGCACATCCCGCTGCCCGCGCAGCGCCGCCAGTCGCTCGACCTGCTTCTCGGGGGCGATCCGCCCGACGTACCCGACGAGTTCACCGTCGGGGGAAAGTCGTTCGCGCAGCTCCCTGGCAGCAGGAGTACTCCGGTTGTTGGGGTGGTACCGCTCGAGGTCGACTCCGCGTCCCCAGCGCGCGAGCCGCTGCACACCCGCAGCACGCAGGTCGTATTCCGACGCCGCTGAGGGCACCAGGGTGAGGTCGGCCCCGTCGTGCACCCAGCGCACGTACTTCCAGGCGATGGCCGAGGTCATCCCGAGGCCGTTGCGGCGGGCGAACCCGGCCACGTCGGTCTGGTAGACGGCAACCGACGGGACACCCAGCCGGTTCGCCGCCGCGATGCCCTGCGCGCCGAGAAGGAAGGGCGACGCTGCGTGCAGCACATCAGGGGCGAAGGCGTTCAGGATGCGCTGCACCTGCGGGCTGGGCAACCCCACCGGGAACTGCCGGTACGCGAACGACGGCACCTGGTGCACGCGGAAGCCCGCGTACTCGGCCGGCGCTCCCGCATCGGGGCAGATCACGATGGCGTCGTGCCCACGGTCGGCCAGGTGGTCGAGCACCCGGCAGACGCTGGTGGTGACCCCGTTGACCGTGGGGAGGAAGCTCTCGCTGACGACGGCGATCCGCATGCTTCGCACGCTACGGCGGCCGGGTGGCCGACCCGTGAACAGCGAGTGTCCGGGACGGCTCTGTATCCTTTCGGCATGGCACGTGCTCACCCCCCCATCGACCGCTTCTACAGCGTGATCCCCGCCGGAGGCATCGGCTCCCGGCTGTGGCCGCTGTCTAGGGCAGACGCGCCGAAATTCCTCCATGACCTCACCGGCTCCGGTCAGACCTTGTTGCGCGACACCTGGGACCGGCTCGCGCCGCTCTCCGGCGAGCAGCGGATCATGGTGGTCACCGGCCGCGCACACCGCGCCGCGGTGGAGAAACAGCTTCCCGCGCTCGCCGACGAGAACGTCGTGCTGGAGTCGGAGCCGCGCGACTCGACCGCAGCGATCGGGCTGGCCGCGGCCATCCTCGAGAAGCGCGAGCCCGGCGTGATCATCGGATCGTTCGCCGCCGACCACGTGATCAAGAACCAGCGGCTGTTCGCTTCTGCCGTTCGTGAAGCAGTGGCGTCGGCGGATGCGGGGTACATCACCACGATCGGCATCAGGCCCGCCGAGCCCGCCGTCGGATTCGGTTACATCCACACCGGCGGCGAGATCGCCATCGTGGGCGCGCCGAGCGCCATCTCGGTCACGGAGTTCGTCGAGAAGCCCGACCTCGCCACCGCCGAACAGTATGTGGCGAGCGGCGCGTACCTCTGGAACGCCGGGATGTTCATCGCCCGCGCCGACCGCCTGCTCGAGGAGATCGGCCGCGCCGAACCCCAGTTGCTCGCCGGGCTCCTGGAACTCGCGGAGGCCTGGGACGACCCCGCCACTCGCGGACCGGCCGTCGACCGCATCTGGCCGGAGCTGAAGAAGATCGCCATCGACTACGCCGTCGCAGAGCCGGCGGCGGCCGAGGGCAAGCTCGCCGTCATCCCCGGCTACTTCGACTGGGATGACGTCGGCGACTTCGCATCGCTGGCCAAGCTCAACTCGGGCGGCCGCAAGTCCGACCTCGCCAGCCTCGGCGAGAACGCCCGCGTGCTCTCGGATGCGTCGAGCGGCATCGTCATCAGCCAGTCCGGCCGCGTGATCAGCCTGATCGGCGTCAAGGACATCGTCGTCGTCGACACGCCGGACGCCCTGCTCGTCACCACGAGCGAGCACGCCCAGCGGGTGAAGGCCGTGGTGGATGCGCTCAAGCTCACCGGCTCGACCGACGTGCTGTAGCCGCAAGTACAGCCAAGTACAGCTCCTAGTCGACCTGCGACGGACCCTGCTGCACGCTCTTCGCGATCCGGTGGATCTCGGCGTCGTCGAGTTCGATGCCGGTGTCGCGGAGGCGCTGGCGAAGCAGTTTCTCACTGTCCTCTTGAGGGCGCAGCTGCATGTCGGCCGTCAACTGGTCGACGATTCCCCGCACCTTCTCATCCCGACCGGCCTCGGTGCTGCCGTCCATGATCGGTTCGTCCTGCGTCATACCGCCGACGGTACGCCCCGGCTCGGTCAGATCAAGGGCGGCGCAGGCGTGCGCGGCCAGGTCGCCAAGGCCTCCCCTGCAAAGGCGCGTTCAGGCCTGCGAGCTTCTCGTGCGCTACAGTGCGATCGATCCGGTCGCACCACCCGAGTCGACTGCCGCGAAAGGGAGGACGGCCCGTGATCGAAGCGCTCCTGGCGATCGACATCGTCGACGGTCCCGTGATCACCACGATCACTGCTCTCGCGGCTGTTGCGGCCGTTGTCCTGCTGCTCCGGCGGCCGACTCGACGGTGGCTCTTCGCGTCGGGGATCGCCTTGGCCACCGGGCTGGCGATCGCCGGCGCACTCTGGCTCGTCACGGTGCGGCTCCTCAACCTCTGGGGTGGCTCGCTGGGCCTCGGCAATTACCTGTGGATCGCAGCGACCTGCTGCGGGGTTTGCCTCGCGGTCGCGAACCTGTGGCGTTCGGGGGCCTGGCGCAAAGTCGTCGCCGCGCTGAGCATCCCGCTGTTCCTGATGACGGGTGTCCTCGCCGTCAACGCCAGCTATGGGATCAACCGTTCGCTCGGCAACCTGATCGACGTGTCGACCGAGAAGCCGATCCACCTCGCACCGCCCCTGGCGGTCGGCGGATACGACTCACAGCTCTGGAGGCACTGGAAGCCGCCCGCCGACCTTCCAGCCAAAGGTCGGGTCGGTACCCAGATCATCCCGAACACCGCCTCGGGATTCCACTCCCGCCCGGCCGGCATCTATCTGCCCCCTGCCGCGCTCGTGAAGAACCCGCCGGCCCTCCCCCTCGTCGTGCTGCTGCTCGGTCAGCCAGGCAACCCCGACCCGCTCCAGCCTTCGGTGGTGCTGGACAAGTTCGCCGCCGCACATCATGGGCTCGCCCCGATCGTCGTCATCGCCGATCAGCTCGGCGACCCGCTCCAGGACCCCCTCTGCCTCGACACCGCCAA
The DNA here is from genome assembly GCA_025463555.1 of Schumannella sp. Lineage (GTDB taxonomy): Bacteria > Actinomycetota > Actinomycetes > Actinomycetales > Microbacteriaceae > JBDSKH01. Next base: position 647 of record JAODAS010000208.1, on the reverse strand, counting down.
GTACGGAAAAGCGGAGACCTTCCTGACGAAGGATGTGGTGGGCTGGGCGGCCGCGCATCTCAACGTGACGAACGACCACCGTTTCTGGACGATCGCCGGGTATTCGAACGGCGGCCAGTGCGCCCTCTCGATAGCTGTCAAGCATCCGGAGCTGTTCTCGAACCTCATCGACGTCTCGGGCGAGGAGTTTCCGGGGGCCGAGCATCCGGGCACCATCGTCGAAGACGTGTTCGCGGGCGATTCAAGCGCTTACGAGGCCCAGAAGCCGTTCGAGATCATGAAGGCGCACCGCTATCCGGGAATGACCGCCGTGTTCACCGCGAGCGACGACGACCCCGCATACCGGCTCGTCGCGGCTAAGGCCGCCGGCCTCGCGCGGTCCCGCGGAATGAAGGTCGACCATCTCGAGATCCACGGCGGCGGCCACGGTCAGAAGGCCCTCACCGCCGGACTGGAGGAGGGCTTCCGCGTGCTCTACCCGGTGCTCGGCCTCGCGAATTTCTCTTGACGTCGAGATAGTTAGGCCCTCCTAACCAGCAGCTCCAGCGCGGGCGGCATACACTGGCAGTGCGCTCTCGCGCGCTCTTTGCGATCACAACCAGGGAGGGTTGTTCGTGCCAGACCAAGCGGCAGGAACCCTGCAACCG
>JAODAS010000177.1 GCA_025463555.1 Schumannella sp. | reverse complement strand
GCGCATCGGCTGCTCGAGCGCTTTCCCCGCAGCGCCGCCTGGGCGACGACGGTGGAGTTCCTCGTCTTCGGCGCGAAGCAGGCATGGGCTTGCCTGTTCGGGGCGCTCCTGCTCGCGGCCCTCCTGGCGCCCACTTCTTCTACCCCGACTCAGCCGCCGTCGCCCGCAACGACCTGCTCACCCTCGTGGCGGTCGCCCTGCAGGGAATCATGCTGGCCGCCCGGCTCGAGACCTTCGGCGAGCTGCGGGTCATCCTGCTCTTCCATGTCGTCGGCACGGTCATGGAGTTGTTCAAGACAGACGTGGGGTCGTGGGTCTACGCCAGTGAAGGCGTGCTGCGCGTCGGGGCGGTCCCGCTCTTCACCGGGTTCATGTACGGCGCAGTCGGGTCGTACATGGTGCGGGTGTTCCGGCTCTTCGAACTGCGTTTCGAGCGCTACCCGCGCCGCTGGATCACCGCGATCGTCGCGGCGGCCATCTACATCAACTTCTTCAGCCACCATTTCATCGTCGACCTGCGGGCGTTGCTGATCGCCGCGATCCTCATCGTCTACTGGCCCACGATGCTCGAGGCGCGGGTGTTCCGCCGGCGCCTCCGGCTGCCGATCCTCGTCGCGTTCCTGCTGGTCGCGGTCTTCATCTGGATCGCCGAGCAGATCGGAACGGGCACCGCGACCTGGATCTATCCGAGCCAGGCCGACGGATGGCATCCCGTGTCGATCGCCAAAGTGGGCTCCTGGTTCCTGCTGATGATGATCTCGGTCGTGCTCGTGACGTGGGTCTACCCGCCCGAGCCGCCGGGTGTGCTTCCGCAGGCCGGAGACGTCTCCGCGGGGGAGTAGAGGCCCTAACGCCCGCCGCCCCCGCCTCCACCGCCGCCGCCACCGGAGAAGCCTCCCCCGGAGGAGCCGCCCGAGAAGCTGCTGCCACCGCCGGACCCCGAATACGAACTCGTCGAGACGGTCTGCGCGAAGCTGGTCGACTGAACCGATGTCGCGAACGCCGTGAGCCCGGAGAAGCCCGAACTCAGCTGCAGGTTCGAAGGCTCGGTCTGGGTCTGCGTGTAGTGCTCGCCGAGCACCTTGCTCCACTCCGACTCGACGCCCCAGACGATGGCCCAGGGCAGCAGTTTCTCGTAGAGCTTCACGACGGCCGCGGGATCGTCCGGATCGACGCGCGTGCGTTGAGCGCCCTCGGGACTCTGCAGCACCCGGAGCCGGTCCGCCTCCGCGAGGGCGAGGTACTCCTTCAGGCCCTGAAGGTGCTCGCGCACCTCCGATCCCAGCCGGGTGCGCCGTTCCGGCACCCCGCCGAAGCCGATGACGATCAGCGAGCCGACGATGATCCCCACCAGCTGCAGGGTGAGCAGCCCATTCGCCACGCCCGCGTTCGCCGCCCAGAACACGATGACCCAGCCGGTGACGAAGCAGGCGAACGCGGGCCAGCGCAGCAGCTTCGTCAGTCTGCTCGTGCCCTTGACCACCAGCCCGCGATCGCGGGGAACGGCGGCGTTCTGCTTGAGGAGGGACGCGATCCGGTCACCCAGCTTGCGGTTGTTCCGATCGAGCACCAGAACCTGGTGTTCGCCGTCCTTGCCGAACAGCTTGCGCATCGACAGTTCGTCGTCGCGCTCGACGGCCCGCCCGCGGTCGAGCAGCTCGAGGCGGTAGCGTCTGCTCTCGCGCTCCTCGGGATCATCGACGAGGCGCGCGATGCCTGCGACCGCGAACTCCACGAACTGCGCGGGAAGCCCGCGGTTCGGGGTGCCCAGGAACGCGGCCGAGGGCAGAACGCCGAGAACCTCGGGCCCCTCGTACTGCGGCACGACGATCCCCTGTCCAGGTGCGTGTGCCCAGATCGTGCGCCGCAGAACCACGATCGCGACGACGATCGCTCCCAGGATGAGCAGCAGCGCCCACGGCAGGATCCGCACGATGGGGTCCTGCTCGACCGTCTGTCCCGGTGTGAAGGTACCGGCCGTGAAGCCGATCGAGAACGTGACGTTCTGGCGGGCGCCGATGTCCGGCTCGCTGAGGGTGAACGTTCCGCCGGCGTTCCCGATGTCGCACGGGGTACCGGATCCGTACGCGCCGCGGTAACAGGAGGCGTCCCCGGTGAGGGCGCCGGTCAGGCCGGGGGAGACGTGCACGGTCGCGCTCACGGTGCCGAACGTCTGCGCCCAGTCGGTGCCGTTCACATCCCAGTAGAACTCGTCGTCGTCGGTGTTCTCGAAATACCGGGTCACGTCGTGCTGGGTGTACTCGATCACGTAGGTGGTGGGCCCGTGCTTGAACGTGTCGTCGTCGATGTACATGCCGTAGATGCCTTCGCCGGCGTCGTACTGCTCCCAGTACACGGGGTCGCCGTGCTCGTCGGTCACGCTGTCGATGTGCAACCGGGTGTCGACGCGGCGCGGGTCCAGGGCATCCGTCCCCCCGTAGGTGATCGGGATGTTGCGGACGATGCCACGGTTCTGGTCGGATTCGGGAAAGTCGGCGACGAAGGTCTCGACCGTGCGCAGGGTCGAGTGCCCGCCGTCATCCCGATCGAGGTAGTACTGCACGTCCAGGGACTCGAACGCGAAATCGTCGACGCCCCCGACGGCCCCGACGCCCCCGATGGCGGAGATGCCGGCAACGGCCGGAGCGGCCGTCGCTACCATGCTCACCGATAGTCCCAGGGCGGCGAGTGCTGCGAGCAGTCGGGCGCGTCGTCGGGTCACGGTGCGAGCCTAGTGACGAGCGGGCGGTAATCTGGAGGCGTGTCCCAGCAGAACGATTCGACCTTCGCTGATGTCTGGGAGGAGCTGTTGTGGCGCGGCCTCGTCCACGTCTCGACCGATGCGCAGGAGCTGAAAGCGCTGCTCGCCGGCGATCCGATCACGTTCTACTGCGGGTTCGATCCGACCGCCCCCAGTCTTCACCTCGGCAATTTGGTGCAACTGCTCACGATGCGCCGCATCCAGCTCGCCGGTCACAAGCCCCTCGGGCTGGTCGGCGGATCCACGGGGCTGATCGGGGATCCGCGGCCGACCGCCGAACGGGTGCTCAACACCAAGGACACGGTGGCCGAGTGGGTCGGCTACCTCGGCGCGCAGATCCAGCGGTTCCTGTCGTTCGAGGGCGCGAACGCGGCGCGCATGGTGAACAACCTGGACTGGACAGAGGGACTGAGCGCGATCGACTTCCTGCGAGATGTCGGCAAGCACTTCCGTGTCGGCACGATGATCAAGAAGGACGCCGTCAGTGCCCGCCTGAACAGCGACGCGGGCATCTCGTTCACCGAGTTCAGCTATCAGATCCTCCAGGGCTTCGACTTCCTCGAGCTGTACCGCCAGTACGGCTGCGTGCTGCAGACCGGCGGCAGCGACCAGTGGGGCAACCTGACGAGCGGCACCGATCTCATCCATAAAGCAGAAGGCGCTTCGGCGCATGCGATCGGAACCCCGCTCATCACGAATTCCGACGGCACCAAGTTCGGCAAGAGCGAAGGCAACGCGGTGTGGCTGGATGCCTCGCTCACGAGCCCCTATGCCTTCTACCAGTTCTGGCTCAACACCGATGATGCGGATGTCATCAGCCGTCTGAAGATCTTCACCTTCCTGTCGCGGGCAGAGATCGAAGCGCTCGAGGCACAGGTTGCGGCGGAGCCGTTCCGGCGCGAGGCGCAGCGAGTCCTTGCCCGCGACGTCTCGGTGCTCGTGCACGGCGAGCAGGCGACCGATGCCGTGATCGCCGCGTCCGAGGCGCTCTTCGGACAGGGCGACCTCGCGGCACTCGACGCCGACACCCTGCGCGCCGCGCTCGCCGAGCTGCCGACGGCGACGTCGACCGGCGACGAATCGGTCGCGCAATTGCTGGTGGATGCGGGACTCACGTCCAGCCTGGGGGAGTCGCGTCGCGCCATCGAGCAGGGCGGTGTCTACCTCAACAACGTGCGGGTGGATGACGCCGCAGCCACCCTCGCGGGGGCGACACTGGCGGGCGGGCTCGCCGTGCTGCGCAGGGGCAAGAAGACACTCGCCGGGGTGCTCCCGGCCTGACTTTGTTCCCGACCACAGGGCAGGGGGACGCGGGCAATCGTCAGCTCCGTCATGCCCGGTGCTTTACGCTTGGCCCTAGGAGGGGTAGTGGATTCCACGACTGGAGGCGACGCGAACGACGAGTTCGCGCGTTGGCTCGCCGAGACGGCACGTGCCGAGCAGGCCGCTGCGCCTGCGCCCGCGCA
>JAODAS010000045.1 GCA_025463555.1 Schumannella sp. | reverse complement strand
GGCTGCGACGGCGAGGACCCGGCGCTCGCGCACGATGGCTCGCAGAAGAGCCTCGGCACGGTGCAGAACGGCACGGGGTGCGGAGGCGACGGCGGCGATGATTCGTTGGATCACGTGGCTCAGATGGGTGGGCGTGCCGGCTCCGTGCCGGCGGGCCCGGCCCCGACGGTAGCAGCGGACCCTGAACCGGGGCTTGGAATGCCGGTGCTCGATGCCGGTGCTCGATGCCGGGGGGCTATGCCGACTGGCCCGGCGAGGGTGCGTGCGGGGTGCTGAGTCCCGGGATGAGCCCGAGCGAGCGCAGCAGGATCTCGCTGCCGCCGTACTGCCGGGCGTAGCAGTACCATCCGGGACCCTCGGCTCCGGTCAGCTCGAACCGCGCAGCCGCGTCGACGGAGTCCGGGGCCGACTGGGCGACGACGATCTCGCACGCGGCGCCCGCTGTGGAGATCTGGGTGCTGACGGTCACCAGCAGGCCCGGCAGCAGCAGCCCGGCGAGCCCGACCATCACCATGATCCGCAGCGCGCGCACCCGGCGTGCCGAGTGGACGGGGCGACCGTCGCCCGGCTCGTACTCGGCGAGTTCGCGGTGGTACTCGTCGGTCATGGGATTCCAGTGTCGCACGCACGACACCCGGCTCGGCTAGCCTCCCGCTGTGCAGACTCTCCAGAGGCGGTTGGGTATCCCGGGCGCTGCGGCGATCGGGATCGCGTCGATGCTCGGTGCCGGCATCTTCTTCGTGTGGGCGCCGGCCACGGCCGCCGCGGGCGGAGCGGTGCTTCTCGCACTGCCCCTCGCCGCAGCGGTCGCGATCCTGAACGCGTTGAGCACGACACGGCTGGCGATGCGGCACCCGGTGGCAGGCGGCGCCTACGCGTACGGCCGCGCCGAACTGGGGGCGACCGGCGGGTTCGTCGCCGGCGTGCTGTTCCTACTGGGAAAGACCGCGTCCGTCGCGGCGATCGGCCTGATCGCCGGGGGCTACCTGTGGCCGGGTTCCGAGCGCATTGTGGCCGTCGGCCTCATCGTGGTGCTCGCCGCGATCAACGCGACCGGGGTCCGCACGACGGCGGTCGTCAGCGCCGTCGCCGCCGGGCTCGTGGTGGTGGTGCTGCTGGTCGTGTTGAGCGTCGCGGTGTTCGCGCCAGGCTCGCACGCCGCCTCTATCGGCTGGCCGGACGCGGGGCCGGATGCTGGGCCGGGTGCGTTCCTGGGCGCCGTGCCCGGCGTGCTGTCGGCGGCGGGGCTCATCTTCTTCGCCTTCGCCGGGTACGCGCGGATCGCGACCCTCGCCGAGGAGGTGCGCGATCCGGTGCGCACGCTGCCGCGCGCCGTAGTGGTGTCGATCGCCGTGGTGCTGGTGCTGTCGGGGCTGACGCTCGGGGTGCTGCTGTCGGTGCTGGGCACGGCCGGTCTCGGCGCGAGCACATCTCCGGTGGCGGACGCCGTCGGCAGCGGGCCCGGGCGAGAACTGTGGGCGCCGGTGGTGCGGGCCGCCGTGGCCGTCGCGTGCATCGGATCGATGACGGGGGTGCTGGCGGGCCTCAGCCGCACCGGCATGGCGATGGCGCGGGACGGCGAACTGCCCGGACCGCTCGCCCGCATCGCCGCAGGCACCGGCACGCCGATCTTCGCCGAGTTCGTTCTCGCACTGCTCGCGATCGCAGCGGTGCTGCTGCTTGACCCGGCACGGGTCGTCGGCGTGTCAGCCTGCGCCGTGCTGTTCTACTACGCGATCGCCCACCTGGCGGCGTTGCGCGCCGGCCGGGATCTGGGCCTGCCTCGTGCGGTCCCGATCGCGGGTCTGGTGGCGTGCCTGGGCATCGCGGCGGCGACGCCGTGGCCGGCACTGGCCGGCGTCGCCGCCGCCGTCGGGCTCGCGGTCGCCGCGCGCGCCCTGGTCCGCAGGACCCGTCGGCCCTAGCGTGGGGGAATGGAGGCTCCCGGACGGGACGACGCCGAGACGGTGCTGCGCGACAACATGTCGGCTGCGCTCGGCCTGTCTGCCGAGACACCGCTGCGCATCGTCGGCGCAGCCACGCTCGCCTCGGCGTACCCGGTCTCGGATCTCGCCACGGCATCCGTCGCCACGGCGGCCCTCGCGACGGCCGAGCTGTCGGCCGCCCTGGGATTCGGCGACGGGCCTGTCGTCGTCGACCGCACCCTGGCGGACGGATGGTTCGGGCCGGCCCTCACGCCGGTCGGCTGGACCCTGCCGTCGCCGTGGGATCCGATCGCGGGGGACTACCCGGCAGCCGGCGGCGGCTGGATCCGTCTGCACACGAACGCGCCGCATCACCGTGCGGCCGCCCTGCGCGTGCTCGGCGTCGACGGCGAACGCGAACGGGTGGCCGCCGCCGTCGCGTCGTGGTCCGGTGAGGAGCTCGAACGCGCGATCGTCGCGGAAGCCGGCTGCGCCGCACTGCTGCGGACCCCCGCGGAGTGGGCCGCGCATCCGCAGGGCGCAGCGGTCGCCGGCGAGGCGCTGGTGGGCATCGAGCAGACCGAGGCAGCACCGGATGCCGCGGCGAGCCGCTGGGACCCGTCCCCCTCGCGCCCCCTGGCCGGTCTGCGCGTGCTCGACCTCACCCGCGTGCTGGCCGGTCCCGTCGCCACCCGGCTTCTCGCGGGGCTCGGAGCCGACGTGCTGCGCGTCGATCCGCCCGGCTGGGACGAGCCCGCCGTCGTGCCGGAGATGACGATCGGCAAACGCACGGCGCGGCTCGACGCGCGCGACCCTTCGGGCCGGGCGGCGCTGCTCGGGTTGCTCGCCGGCGCCGACGTGCTGGTGCACGGCTACCGTGCCGACGCGCTCGAGCAGCTGGGTCTCGGCGAGCGTGTGCGCCGCGAGACGCGGCCGGGACTGATCGACGTCGCACTCGACGCCTACGGCTGGTCGGGGCCGTGGAGCACTCGCCGCGGGTTCGACAGCCTGGTTCAGATGTCGTCGGGCATCGCGGGCTGGGGCCTGCTCAGGGGGACGGCGGACAGGCCGACGCCGCTCCCCGTGCAGGCGCTCGACCACGCGACCGGGTATCTGATGGCAGCGGCCGTCCTCGCCGGATTGTCCCGCCGCGTGCGGAACGGCTCGGGGTCCTCGTCCCGGCTGTCTCTCGCCCGCACCGCTATCGAGCTGGAACGCGCTCGTCCGCTGCCCGCGCGCCCGGTGCTGTCGCGTGTCGCCGCGGAGGCGCCCCATCAGGCCGAGCCGGTCACGGCATCCGTCCCCCTGAGCGCGGCGATGGAGACCCCGTGGGGCGCGGCCACGCTGCTGCCGCCGCCCTTCTCCGCCGGATCGGCGGGACTCGTCTGGAGCCGCGGACCCCGCCCGCTCGGCAGCGACGCCGCCAGCTGGTAGCTGGTAGCTGGTAGCTGGTAGCTGGTAGCGGTAGCCCGCGGACGGCCCGCTAGTGGGTGCTGACCGCGCTGATCTCGCTGCGGTCGCCCGACCAGAGCGTGTGGAACGTCCCCTCGGCATCGATTCGCCCGTAGGTGTGGGCCCCGAAGAAGTCGCGCTGCCCCTGCACCAGCGCCGCGGGCAGCCGGTCCGCGCGGAGGCCGTCGTAGTACGCCAGCGACGACGAGAACGCCGGGCTCGGGATGCCCGCCGCGGCCGCATGGGCGACGACGCGCCGCCACGCCTCCTGCGTGCGCGTGACGACGTCCACGAAGAACGGGGCGGTCACCAGGGCGACAAGTGCCGGGTCGGCGGCGTACGCCTCGGTGATCCGGTTGAGGAACCGGGCGCGGATGATGCAGCCGCCGCGCCAGATCTTGGCGATCTCGCCCTTCTTGATGTCCCAGCCGT
>JAODAS010000156.1 GCA_025463555.1 Schumannella sp. | reverse complement strand
GGCCTGCCGGTGCCAGCGGGCGAGCACGTCGGCGGCGACCTCGGTGTACGCGTGCCCGATGTGCGGGACGTCGTTCACATAGAAGATCGGTGTCGTGATGTAGAACGAACGATCTGCGGGGGTCGGCAACGGCATGATGCAGGCGATTCTACCGGCGGCTCCGCCGCGTTACCGGCGGAGCCGGTCGGGTGGGTATCGGGGTTGCGCGTGCAAACCCGCCCGGCAGGACGTGAGTCCTGGCCGGGTGGGTCGCAAGCCGTGCGGGTCGGGGGCTAGCCTCTGCCCGCCCGCATCTTCTCGGCGACGGCGATCGCGTCGCCCTCCGCGTCTGTCGACTTCCTGTCGGGCCGTGCGATCAGCAGGTACAGCAGGCCGATCACGAACACGACGGCGAAACCGATCAGCACGATCCAGTCGGACGCGAACACGCCGCTCGTCCCCGGCTGGATCAGCAGGATCAGGGCGAAGATCCCGTACGCCAGCGCGATGATGTTGACCACCCATCCCGCGGCGCCCAGGCTGAACGGCCCGGCGGGCTTCCAGCCCTTGATCCGCTGCCGCAGCGCGGCAAGCACCACGGCCTGGAACGACACGTAGATCCCGAACACCGCGAACGCGGTCACCTGCAGCAGCAGCGACGCCTGGAAGTACACCAGCACGGCGATGATGATCGGGATGACGCACGCCACGACCAGCGCGCGCGCCGGCACCGCAGTGCGCGGCGACACATGCGAGAGCCATTCGTGGCCGGGGATCATCTTGTCCCGGGCGAACGAGTACAGCATGCGACTGGCTGCCGCCTGCAGGCTCAATGTGCACGACAGGAACGCGACGACGGCGACGACCAGGAAGATCTTCGCGCCCACCGACCCGAGCGACGCCTCGAGGATGCCCGGGATCGGGTCCGCCGCATCCGCCGCCGACCCGTCGATGATGCCTTTCAGATCCGGCGCCGCGAGCACGTAGCCCGCGAACGAGAACAGCGCCGAGACGCCGCCCACGAGGATCGTCATGATCATCGCCCGCGGGATGCGCCGGCTCGGGTTCTTCACCTCTTCGGCCACGTCGCCGCATGCCTCGAAGCCGTAGAACAGGAACAGGCCGACCAACGCAGCGCCCATGAAGGTCGCGGCATAGTTGCCCCCGTGGGAGGACTCGGTGCCCATCGAGTCGAGGAACACCGAGAAGTCGTTCTTGCGCTGGAAGATGAGCAGGTACAGCCCCAGCAGCACGACTCCGGCGAGTTCGGCGGCGAGGCCGATGCTGGCCACGCGCGCGAGGTTCTTGGTGCCCGAGAAGTTGATGACCAGGGCGAGCAGCAGCAGCACCACCGTCAGGATCAGAACGACCAGCGGCGTCGCCTCGAGGCCGAAGAGGCTCGCGAAGAACCCGCTCCCGAACTCGGCGACCGAGGTGATGGTCACGATCAGGGCCCAGATGTAGACCCACGCCGCCATCCAGGCGTAGCGCTTGCCCCACAGCCGTCTCGCCCACGGGTAGATGCCGCCCGCGATCGGGTACTGCGACACGATCTCGCCGAAGACGAGGGCGACCATGAGCTGGCCGGCCCCGACGATGAAGATCCAGAACACCGACGGCGGACCGCCGGTCTGCAGCCCGACGGCGAACAGCGAATAGATGCCGACGAGCGGCGAGAGGTAGGTGAAGCCGAGGGCGAAGTTCGCCCAGAGCGACATCGAGCGCTGGAAGCCTTCGTCGTAGCCGAGCACCTTCAGGTGGTCGGCGTCGGCGGCGCTGGAGTCGGCCTCTGAGAGGCGGGATGCGGGGGTTTTCTCAGACATCAGGACCTTTCTGTGGGCACATCGTCGTGCACGCCCACAACGTACTCCCAGGAACCGGCGTGGGATACGCTCGGCGCATGGCGCGTCGATGGGGAAACCTCGGGATCTTGGCCGCGCTCGCCTGCCTCGCGATCACCGGCTGCACCGTGCAGCACGGCGAGCAGTCGTCCGGCTCGGCGACGAACCCGACCCGGCCGACCGCCACGGCCCAGCCGTCGGTTCCGGGAGGCGCGCTGGCGTTCGGTGGCGGTGTCGGCGCGGCCTGCGCCGACGGCACCGGTGGCGGGGCCTTCACGTTCGGTGTGCCCATCACGAACCGCTCGGAGGACGCCGTGCAGCTGATCTCGGCCGAGTTCGAGCACATCGGCGCGCTGGAGCTCGTCGGCATGTGGGTGGTGGGTCCCGAGGTCGACGACGACGACACCGGCGCCTCGACCTCATGGACCGCCCCCTATCCGCCGGACGACGTCGACCAGCCCGGATGGGCGAGCCGCACCGCCGTCGGCGACACCACCATCTCGGCGCACAGCTCGACGTGGCTGGCCTTCGCCGTCCAGCCTCAGCCCGGAACGACCAGAGGCACCGTCGCGGTGCTCTCCATTGACTACGAGGACTCGGCGGGTTCTTGGACCGTGACCGACGAGAGCACGTACGGAGTCGGCGACAGCAGCGGCGGCGCCCTCAGCTGCGGCGCCTGAGCGCCTCCTCGTAGAGGCCCCGACGCGACAGGCCGGTGTGCTCGGCGACCTCGGTCGAGGCCTCCTTGAGTCGCGCGCCGGCTTCCACGAGGGCCAGGACGCGGTCGACGCCCGCCTCCATCGACAGGGATGCCGGCTCTGCGCCGCCGACGACCAGCACGATCTCGCCGCGAGCGCCGTCGGCGAACCGTTCGGCGAGTTCCGCGAGAGTCCCCCGTGCCACCTCCTCGTAGAGCTTCGTGAGTTCGCGGCAGAGCGCGGCCGGGCGCTCCGGCCCGAACGCCTCGGCCAGGTCGCGCAGCGCCTCGGCGACGCGGTGAGGAGATTCGAAGAAGACGAGGGTGCGCTGCTCGCCGGCGAGCGCACGCAGCGCCGGCAGCCGCCCCTTGCGCGGGAGGAACCCCTCGAACACGAACCTGTCCGTCGGCAGACCGCTGACCGCGAGCGCCGTCAGGACGGCGCTCGGGCCGGGCAGGGCCGAGACGGTCACCCCCGCCGCGATCGCCGCCTGCACCAGCACGAAGCCGGGGTCGCTCACGGTGGGCATGCCGGCATCCGACACCAGCAGCACATCCTGCTCCCGCGCCAGTTCGACCAATTCGGCCGCCCGTTCGCGCTCGTTGTGCTCGTGCAGCGCGATCAGCCGCGGACGGTTTTCGATGCCGAGGGCCCGCAGCAGCTGCACGGTCGTGCGGGTGTCCTCCGCCGCGACGACACTCGCGTTCTCGAGCGCCTCGATGAGACGGCGCGACGCATCGCCGAGGTTGCCGATCGGCGTCGCGGCGAGGATGAGCACCTACGCATTCTCCCCCGCGGCAACTCGTACGATGTCCCGGTGACTGTCATCCCGCCGACGCAGCGCCACGTCACGCTCGTCGGTTCCCGCCTCGACGACGGCTGGCAGCGGCTGATGGCTCATCCGCGGGCGCGGTTCGCCTGGACGTGGGGCGCTCCGGCGCTGGTGATGCTGGTGGCGATCCTCACCCGCCTCGTCGGCCTCGGACACCCGCACGAGCTGGTCTTCGACGAGACCTACTACGTCAAAGACGCGTACACCCTGTCGCACCTGGGTTATGAGGGATCCTGGCCGGCCGACGCGAACCTGGCGTTCAACGCCGGCCACCCCGAGATCTACCTCGACGCTCCCTCGTTCGTCGCGCATCCGCCGATCGGCAAATGGATCATCGCGCTCGGCCTCGCCGTGTTCGGCGCCGCCGACCCGTTCGGGTGGCGGATCGCGGTCGCTCTCTGCGGCATCCTGCTGGTGCTGGTGACTCTGCTGCTCGCGAAGCGGCTGTTCCGTTCCACCCTGCTGGCCGTCATCGCGGGCGGGCTTCTGGCCATCGACGGCAATGCCATCGTGATGAGCCGGGTCGCGCTGCTGGACACCATGCTCGCGCTGTTCGCCCTGCTCGGCGCGGCGGCGGTGCTGCTCGATCACGACGGCAACCGGCGACGACTCGACGACTGGATGTCATGGCAGGACCGGAGCACCGCCCGGTTCGCGTGGGGGCCGGTCTTCTGGGCACGCCCCTGGCTCGTTCTCGCCGGAGTCTGCTTCGGCATCGCCAGCGGCATCAAGTGGAGCGGCCTGTACTTCCTCGCCGTGTTCGCCGTCTACGCGCTGGTCAGCGAGATCATCGCACGGCATCGCGCCGGGGTACCGTTCTGGTTCGGCGGGACGGTGCTGAGGCAGGGCCCGGTGACGTTCCTGCTGACCGTGCCGGTCGCCCTCGCGGTCTACGTGGCGAGCTGGGCCGGCTGGTTCGCTACCGGCAGCAACGGCACGCCGGGCGGCTACTACCGTCATTGGATCGAGAACGACGGCGGCCAGGCATGGTCCGGTCTGCTGTCCTGGGTTCCCTACGACTTCCAGAACTGGTGGCACTACCAGGCGGCCATGTACGGCTACCACGTCAACGAGCACACCCCCCACAGCTACCAGGCGAACCCGCTCACCTGGCTGTTCCTGGTGCGGCCGACCAGCATGTACTGGCACCCGAACGGCAACGACGCCGAGACGATCCTGGGGGTGGCCAATCCGCTCATCTGGTGGGCGGCGACCGCTGCCGTGTTCTTCCTGGCATTCCGGATGGTGCGTGCGCTGGTGCGCTGGGTCCGGGTCGTGCCGATCCCACCCGCCGGCGAGCACCGTTCCACTCTCGCGCGCGACGCCTTCATCCTGATCGGGTTCGGGGCCGGCTACCTGCCCTGGCTGCTGTATCTGGGTCGCACCGTGTTCCAGTTCTATACGATCGCGTTCGAGCCGTTCATGGTGCTGGCCCTGACGGCGGCCATCGCGACGCTGATCGGCACCCCCGCCGACGCGTCGTCCCGCCGGGTGGCCGGGTTCCGGGCGGTCGGCGTGTTCCTCGTGGTGTGCGTGCTGCTGAGCGCGTTCTTCCTGCCGATCTGGACGGGGGCCGAGATCCCCCGGTGGTTCGTCACCATGCATTTCTGGTTCCCCAGCTGGGTGTAGCTGATCATCCTTCGGGATGACGTTTGGGCACCGCTTTCATCCCCGCGCCCGAGGCGGCAGGGTCGCCGCGTTCGTACCGTGAAGACATGTACGCAGGCGCCTCGCTCCGCATCGACGCGGCGGCCATCGCCGACAACACCCGCCGGATCGCCGGGCTGACCCGCGCCGGCGGCTCAGCTCCCCAGCTCATGGCCGTCGTCAAGGCGGACGGATTCGGCCACGGCGCCGCCGCCCTCGCCGCGCTCGACGCCGGTGCGAGCTGGCTCGGGGTGACCAGCATCGCGGAGGCGCTCCCGTTCCGCTGGCGCGGCATCTCGGTTCCCATCCTCAGTTGGCTGAACGCCCCCGGCGCCGACCTCGATGCGGCCCTCCTGCACGACATCGATCTCGCCATCCCCAGTATCCGGCAGCTTCAGGCGGTCTCGGCCGCCGCCGTGAGGACCGGGCGCCGCGCCCGCATCCACCTGCATATCGATACGGGCATGGCCCGCGACGGGATCGACCGCAGCGAATGGACCACCCTGTGCGAACTCGCTCGGCTCGGCGAGGCTGCCGGGCGGCTCCAGGTCGTGGGCGTCATGAGCCATCTCGCGCGCGCGGACGAACCAGGCCACGCCGACACGCGCAAGCAGGTGCTGCTGTTCCGCAACGCCCTGCGTGCTGCGCGGCACCGTGGCCTGACGCCGGGCCTCGCCCACCTCGCCGCCACGGCGGGCGCGCTCACCGACGCGACCACCCGCTTCGGCATGGTGCGCATCGGGGCCGGGCTGTACGGTATCGACCCCTCGCACACGCCCACGCTGCGCGGTGCGATGACCCTGACCGCGCCGGTCATCGCCGTGCGTGACGTCGACGGCGGCACGGGGGTGGGATACGGCCTGCGCTACCGCACCTCACGCCGCACCCGGCTCGCCCTGCTGCCGCTCGGGTACGCCGACGGGATCCCGCGGAACATCTCCCCCGACGCGAGCGTGTTGCTGCGGGGCCGCAGGGTTCCGATCGCGGGCACCGTCTCGATGGATCAGCTGGTGCTCGACGTCGGTGACGCCGGCGTGCAGGTCGGCGAGCTCGCCACCGTATTCGGGCCCGGAGAGGCGGCGCCCGGCGACGCCGCCGAACCGACGATCCGGGAATGGGCGGACTGGGCGGGCACCATCGAGCACGACATCGTCACGCGGATCGGGCCGCGTGTCGCCCGCGAGACGGTGGGCGCCGGCGTCGTACGTTCGTCGCCCACCGTCCCGCTGCGGTCGGCGGTCGCCGCGTGACGGCGGCGTCGCCCGCGCGGATCACGGTCGTCGTCCTCGGCGGCGGAACCGGCAGCGAGCACGAGGTGTC
>JAODAS010000152.1 GCA_025463555.1 Schumannella sp. | reverse complement strand
GTGCCTTTCGAGTGAAAGTGCACGGGTTTCGAGATGCCTCCCTGCGCCGGCATGATCCGGATCAGGTTCGACGGTCGGAGCGTGGATCGCTCCCTCTCAGCCCGGCCTACCGGACTCCCGTGTTCGGGATCCACTCTACCGGTGGTCGAGTGCCGCGAAGCGGTGTATCGAGACCATCCCCTCGCTAGAGTTCCTGCGTGCCCGAGAACCTGCCCCTTCGCCAGCGCCCGATCGACATCTTGTTCGCCGTGATGTTCACGCTCTTCATCATCACGTCGTGCATCGCCGACATGCTGCCGACGGTCGGCATCGACTTCTCGCAGCCGGACGGCACCTTCCTGGTCGACTCGAACTACTGGTACGCGCACGACGCGGACCCGCTGTTCATGCACGCCCCGGTCTGGATGCGCATCGTCACCGGCCTCTCGGCGTTCGCGTATCTCGCGTTCTACCTGGTGCTCGTGCCGTCCCTGCTGCGCGGCTGGAATCGGATCCAGCTGCCCGCCGTCATCTACGCCACGATGATCGCCGGCGTGACGGGCATTCTCGTGTTCGGGGTCGAGTTCTTCGGCGAGCCGGAGTTCCAGACGCAGAACCCGGTCAAGTTCCTCGCTTTCAACCTGCCGTACGTGCTCATCCCGCTGCTGCTGCTGATCCGGATGCGCAAACCGCTCCCCTTCACGCGCAAGTTCTAGCGCGGCCGCCCAGCCGCCGCCCCCACCACCGTGCACGTTTCCGCCGAGCGAGGGTGGTGCGCCATGCACGCTCGGCGGAAACGTGCACGGTGGCGGGGCGCTAGCGCTGCACGGCCTCCGCGCCGGCGACCCGCTGCGCGATCCAGATCGGCAGGATCGAGACCACCACCAGCACCACGGCGATGACGTTCACGATCGGCGCCTGGTTCGGCCGGAACAGGTTGTCCAGGATCCAGATCGGCAGAGTCGTCACCCCCGACCCTGTCGTGAAGGTGGTCACGATGATCTCGTCGAACGACAAGGCGAACGCCAGCAGGCCGCCGGCGAGCAGTGCCGACCGCATCTGCGGGAACGTGACCAGCCCGAACGTCGTCCACAGCCCCGCACCGAGATCGGCCGACGCCTCCTCGAGCGAGCCGCCCATCCGTCGCAACCGGGCGATCACGTTGTTGAACACGGTCACGATGCAGAACGTCGCGTGCGCCACCACGATCGTCAGCAGACCCAGCCGCAGATCCAGGATCGTCCGGAACGCGTTGTTGAGCGCGATACCGGTCACGATGCCGGGCAGCGCGATCGGAAGGATCACGAGCAGTGACACCGCGTCCCGCCCGAAGAACCTGTAGCGCTGCAGCGCCAGCGACACCAGCGTGCCGAGGACGAGCGCGACGGCGGTCGCGAGCAGCGCCACGAGCACCGAGGTGGCGATGGCCGAGAGGGCACCCGCGTTCGTGAACGCCTTCGCCCACCACTCGAGCGTGAATCCGGGAGGCGGCCAGAGGAACGTCTTCGAGGTCGAGAACGAGTTCACCAGCACGATCACCAGAGGCAGGTAGATCACCGCCAGCACGAGGACGGTGATCGCCCCGAGGACGGTGCGC
This sequence comes from Schumannella sp., assembly GCA_025463555.1. GTDB lineage: Bacteria > Actinomycetota > Actinomycetes > Actinomycetales > Microbacteriaceae > JBDSKH01. Next base: position 2,040 of record JAODAS010000152.1, on the reverse strand, counting down.
GCGGTCCGGGAGAGTCTCATAGGTTGTCCAGAGCTCCCGTCCGGCGGACCGCCAGCAGGAAGACCGACATGATGACGACCGGGATGAGCGCTATCGCCGCCGCGAGCGGCAGGTTGTTGGCCGCGCCGACATTCGTGTAGACGAGGTTCCCGAGCAGCTGGTTCGCTCCCCCGACGATGTTGACGGTGATGTAGTCGCCCAGCGAGAGCGAGAAGCTGAAGATGGCGCCCGCGATGATCGAGGGCCACAGCATCGGCAGCACGATCTGGAAGAACGTGCGACCGGCCTTCGCCCCGAGATCTCCCGAGGCTTCGAGCAGCGAATCCGGCACCCTTTCGAGCCCGGCGTAGATGGGCAGGATCACGTAGGGCAACCACAGATAGGCCAGCGTCATGATGACCGCCGGCAGGCCGTATCCGGGACCCTCCGTCCCGAACGGCTGCAGCGCCCAGTCGACGATCCCGCCCTGCGACAGCACAGATCGCCACGCGTACGCCTTCACCAGGTACGAGGCCCACAGGGGCATCAGCACCGCGATGACCAGTCCGTACCGCAGGCGCGGCGACGCGACCTTCGCCATGAAGAACGCGATCGGCAGCGCGATCACGATGTCGACGATCGTCACCAGCAGGGCGATGCCCACCGTTCGCAGCGTGACCGTCTGATAGAGCGATCCGGTCGCCACGGTGAGGATATTGTCGAGCGTCCAGTCGATGCGAACCTGGCCGGTGAACGTGTCGGTGGTCCAGAACGCCGTGATCAGCAGAGCGGCGAGCGCGGCGATGTACACCAGCCCCAGCCAGAGCAGGGGCGCGCTCAGCAGCAGGCTGAGCCGCGTACGCGGCCGGCTGCTGAGTGCGACGGACAGCCGCCGGGCCGCGGTCCCCCGGGGAAGGGGAACCGCGGTCCGGCTGGCCTTGACGGTTGTCACTGTGTGCTGACTAGCCCTTGATCTCTTGCCAGGCGGTCGTCCACGCCGCGTAGTCGGTGCACTTCACATCGGTGCGTCCGTCGAGGCAGTCGGCGATCGGCGTCGACCAGTACCAGATCTGCGACGCGTAGTCGGCGTCACCGGCGTGGTACGCCTCGCAGTCCTCACGGAAGTCGCACGCGGCGTCCGACGAGGGCGCTTCACCGAAGTAGCCGGTCGCCTGAGCGTTGGCCTCCGGGCTGGCGATGTAGTCGAGCCAGGCGTACGCGCAGTTCGGGTGCGCGGCGGTGGCGGAGATCATCCAGGTGTCCGACCATCCGGTCGTGCCCTCCTTGGGCAGCACCACCTCGGTGTTGCCCGTGGTGATGGAGTTCTGGATGACCTGCCACGAGGTGCCGACGACCGAGTCGCCCGTCTCGAATGCCTGGATCTCTTTCAGGTAGTCCGACCAGTACTCGCCGATGCTCTGACGCTGCGCCTTGAGCAGGTCGACTGCCGCGGCCAGCTGGTCCTGGTCGAGCGCGTACGGGTTCTTGATGCCCAGGTCGGGCTTCGTCGCCATCAGGTACACGGCGGCGTCGGCGATGTAGATCGGCGAGTCGTACGCGGTCACCTCACCGGCGTGCTGGCTCGCGTCGTCGAACACGGCGCTCCACGAGTCGAGGCCTCCGGGGTAGACGTCCGTGTTGTACATCAGCAGGTTCGCGCCGTAGCCGTGCGGGATGCCGTAGCTGACGCCGTCGACGCTGTTCCAGGACTGCATCTTCAGGAAGTCGTAGATGCCGCCGTAGTTCTTCAGCAGATCGGTGTTCACCGGGGCGACGTCGCCCGCGGCGACGAGGCGAAGCGAGGCGTCACCGGATGCGGCCACCACGTCGTACTCGCCCGACTTCATCAGGTTGAATGCCTCGTCGGATGTGCCGTAGGTCTTGCTGGTGACCGTGCAGCCGGTCGCGTCCTCGAACGGCGTCACCCAGTCGACGGCGGGGTCGTTGGAGCCGTCCTCGACGTATCCCGGCCAGGCGAGGATCGAGACCGCACCCTCGGTTTCGCCGAGCTCTGTCGGCATGCCGCTGGTGTCGCCGCCTCCTCCACCGCCACCGGAGGTG
>JAODAS010000121.1 GCA_025463555.1 Schumannella sp. | reverse complement strand
TTTGCTCATGGTGCTCCTTCTCCCTGTTCTACAAAGGGCGGAGCCAGAAAGGAAACGGTCAAGGGCTAGGGCACGCCTAGGGCACGAGATCACATCCGCCCGGCGAAAGGAGCCGACGGGGAAGACGTTGCCCAGGTTCTAGAAAGGACGTTGTGGAGGGGATGACGGGAATCGAACCCGCGTAATCAGTTTGGAAGACTGAGGCTCTACCATTGAGCTACATCCCCGAAGGTGCCTCGGAAGTCTAACCGAGCTTCAGCACCCCGACGTTCTTGTACTCACTGTCGGACAGTTCGTGCTGCATCGGCTGGGTCACGTCGAGCTGCTTCATCGCGCCACCCCAGTAGCGCAGGATGCGCCCCAGCTCGGTCGCGTGGTCACCGGACAAGGCGTCGAGGTCGATGTCGAGTGTGAGGTGCATGGGTCGACGGTAGGTCGTGAGTCCGGCATCCGGCCATTGATGAACCCGACCAAATGGCGCCGGGGTTTGTTTGTGGTGAATCGACAAAGGCGTCAACCGCGAAGGGGTCGGCGCGCGTCGTGAATACATGACGAACCTCCGCCGCACCATCGCCTCGACCGCTGCTGCGGTCGCTCTCGCCGCCGGCCTTCTCGCCGGAACCGCGGCCCCCGCCCTGGCCGGCCCGCTGCCGCCGTCGCCCATCACCCCCGGACCGAGCGTCCCGCCGATCCCGCCGGGAACGACCATCGACCTGTCGGTCCAGTTCCCGCCGTGCACGAGCGTCCTGCTGCCGCGCACTATCCCGGCAACGCAGGTCCGTCTGCCCGATTTCGGCTGGTACGGCTACACGCCGAGTGGCGTCTACGGCGCGCGCGACTTCACCCTCACCCAGATCATCCGCACCCACCGCAGCCAGACCTGCGCCTTCGGGGCGAAGGGTGTCAGTGTCTACGTCACGGAGACGGCGATCAACTCCTCCGATTACGCGGTGCTGAACGACTGGTACCGGGCGCACTCGAGCTACGCGCTTCCCGGTGGCGGACCCACGCTGCCCGGAACGGCCGCCGACACCTTCTTCACCGTCGGCACCTCCACCTTCGGCGGCGTCAACGAGACCGCGATCCTGTCGCCGGACGGCTGGTGGATCACCGTGCTCGACAACCATGGCGACGTACTGCCGTACCTGGCATGGGACGCCACCGAACGGTTCCTGCAGTACAACCCGACGCGCAGCTAGCCGGCCACCTACGACAGGTCAGGATGCGGCGGCGAGCTCCGCGGCATCCGAATCGATGCGCACGGCGACGCACACGTGCGCCTCTTCCCACATCATCGCGAAGAACGCGCTGCTCTCGATGGGCCCGGTCTCGCCGCACTCGAGGCATCGTGCCTCGAACGCGCGTACCTCCATGATCTCGACGTCTGACATGTGACCCAGTGTGAGCATCGGCACCGACATTTCCGAGTAGCTGACGCGGCGTGGCCTCGATACGCCGCTACGCGGCTACTCGACCACCGGAGGGACTTCGCGGGTACTCGACCACCGCGCCCGCTAGACTGTGCGAGGCCTTTTTCCGCCGTTACATCGGGGCGTAGCTCAGCTTGGCTAGAGTGCCCGCTTTGGGAGCGGGAGGTCGCAGGTTCAAATCCTGTCGCCCCGACTGCAATCCCACCAGACATCACAGGAGTCACCCCATGGTCGCCACGACCGTCGAGAAGCTCAGCCCCACGCGCGTGAAGCTCAACATCACCGTCACGCCCGATGAGCTCAAGCCCAGCATCAAGCACGCCTACGAGCACATCGCCGAGTCGGTGAACATCCCCGGCTTCCGCAAGGGCAAGGTGCCGCCGCCCATCATCGACCAGCGCGTAGGGCGCGCCGAGGTGCTGAACCACGCCGTCAGCGACGGACTCGACCGCTTCTACAAAGAGGCCGCCGACGAAGCCAAACTGCGTCCCCTGGGCCGGCCCGAAGCCGACGTCACGCAGTGGCCTGAGGAGAAGGACTTCTCCGGCGACCTGCAGTTCTCGGTCGAGGTCGATGTGCGCCCCGACTTCACCATTCCCGCGTACGACAAGCTCACGCTCGAAGTCGACCCGGTGACGGTGACCCCGGATGAGGTCGAGAACGAGCTCGAAAACCTGCGTTCGCGTTTCGGCACCTTGGTGACCGTCGACCGCCCGGCCAAGAAGGGCGACTTCGTCAGCATCGACCTGATCGCCACCATCGGCGGCGAAGAGGTCGACACGGCCGCGAACATCTCCTACGAGCTCGGCTCGGGTGAGCTTATCGACGGAATCGACGACGCGCTCGAGACGCTGACCGCCGGCGAGGACACCACGTTCGAGGCGCCGCTGCTCGGCGGCGACCACGAGGGCGAAGCCGCACAGATCGCGGTGACCGTTCTCGCCGTCAAGGAGCGCGAGCTTCCCGCGGCGGACGACGACTTCGCCCAGATCGCCAGCCAGTTCGACACCATCGGTGAGCTGCGCGCCGACCTGCGCGAGCAGCTCGGCAAGAGCAAGGAGTTCGGCCAGGGCGTGCAGGC
>JAODAS010000118.1 GCA_025463555.1 Schumannella sp. | reverse complement strand
CCGCATCGGTGGCCTGCTGCGTTACGGCATCCCCGACTTCAAGATGGAAAAGAAGCACATCGAGGCGCGACTCGCGCAGATGCAGGCCGAGGGAACTCGATTCCGTGCTGGCGTCGAGATCGGTGTCGACATCACCTGGAGCGACCTGCGCGCCCGCTACGACGCCGTGATCATCGCTACCGGCGCCATGGTGCCGCGCGACCTTCCCATTCCCGGGCGCGACCTGCTGGGCGTGCACTTCGCCATGGACTACCTCGTGCAGCAGAACAAGGTCGGCGCGGGTGACACCGTCGCCGAGCAGCTCACGGCGGAGGGCAAGCACGTCATCGTCATCGGTGGCGGCGACACCGGCGCCGACTGCATCGGCACCGCACACCGCCAGGGCGCACTGAGCGTCACGAACCTCGCCATCGGCATCCAGCCCCCCTCGGAACGGCCGGACCACCAGCCGTGGCCGATGCAGCCGACGGTGTTCGAGGTGTCGAGCGCACACGAGGAGGGCGGCGAGCGGGTCTACCTGGCGTCGACCGTCGAGTTCCTCGCGAACGATGCGGGGGAGGTACGCGCCCTGCGCGTCGCCGAGACGGAGTACCTCGACGGCAAGCGCGTGCCGAAGTCGGGCACGGAACGCGAGATCCCGGCCGACCTCGTCCTGATCGCCCTCGGGTTCACCGGTGCAGAGTCCGATGCCCTCGAAGACCAGCTGCGCGTGCCCTTCGACGACCGCGGCAATGTCTCGCGCAACGGCGACTACGAGACCAGCGAGTCGGGCGTGTTCGTCGCCGGGGACGCCGGTCGCGGGCAGTCGCTCATCGTGTGGGCGATCGCCGAGGGTCGCGCCGCGGCGGCCGCGGTCGACCGCTTCCTCGAGGGCGAGACCCAGTTGCCGTCGCCCGTGAGGCCGACCGACCGCGCCATCGCCGTCTAATCTCTTAACCACTCGTCAGCGGGGTGCACGAACACCCCGTCGTGACCCACTGCCCCATTACCGCCACCACCACGAAGGACATCGTCATGAGACGAGCAAAGATCGTCGCCACGCTCGGGCCCGCCACATCCAGTTACGAGAACATCCGGGCGATCATCGAGGCCGGTGTCAACGTCGCCCGCATGAACCTCAGCCACGGAAGCTACGAGGTGCACGAAGAGGTCTACGCGAACGTGCGCAAGGCCGCCGAAGACACCGGGCAGCCGATCGCCGTGCTCGTCGACCTCCAGGGCCCCAAGATCCGCCTGGGCAAGTTCGAGGCCGGTCCCTACGAGCTGGAGGTCGGTGACATCTTCACCATCACGACCGAGGATGTCATCGGAACCAAAGAGCTCTCCGGCACCACCTTCAAGGGTCTTCCCGACGACGTCTCACCGGGCGACTTCCTGCTCATCGACGACGGCAAGGTCAAGGTCGAGGTGCTCGAGACCGACGGCGTGCGGGTGAAGACCAAGGTGATCGTCGCCGGGCCCGTGTCGAACAACAAGGGCATCAACCTGCCCGGCGTCGCCGTCAACGTGCCTGCCCTGTCCGAGAAGGACGAAGAGGACCTGCGCTGGGGCCTGAAGCTCGGCGCCGATTACATCGCGCTGTCGTTCGTCCGCAACGCCAGCGACGTCGACCGGGTGTTCGAGATCATGGCAGAAGAGGGCCGCAAGGTCCCGGTGATCGCCAAGATCGAGAAGCCGCAGGCGGTCGACGCCCTCGAAGAGATCATCGACGCGTTCGACGGGATCATGGTCGCCCGCGGCGACCTGGGCGTCGAGCTGCCGCTCGAGGCGGTGCCGATCGTGCAGAAGCGCGCTGTCGAGCTGGCCCGGCGCATGGCGAAGCCGGTCATCGTCGCCACCCAGATGCTGGAATCCATGATCTCGAGCCCGGTGCCGACGCGTGCCGAGACCTCCGACGTCGCGAACGCGGTTCTGGATGGCGCTGACGCGGTCATGCTGTCCGGCGAGACGAGCGTGGGCGAGTATCCGGTCGTCACGGTGGCGACCATGGCGCGCATCGTCGCCTCCACCGAAGACCACGGCCTCGAGCGCATCCCGCCCCTCGGCACCAAACCCCGCACGCAGGGCGGCGCGATCACGCTCGCCGCCGCCGAGGTCGCCGACTTCGTCGACGCCAAGTACGTGTGCGTGTTCACCGAGTCGGGCGACTCCGCCCGCCGCATGTCACGGCTGCGATTCCGCATCCCCATGAAGGCGTTCACGCCCGACGCCGCCATCCAGCGCCGTATGGCTCTCACCTGGGGCATCGAATCGTTCCTCGTGGATCGCGTCACGCACACCGACGCCATGTACAAGCAGGTCGACGAGAAGCTCATCGCGGCCGGGCTCGCCGAGGTCGGCGACAAGGTCGTGGTGATCTCCGGATCCCCTCCCGGAAGCCCGGGGTCGACCAACGACCTCCGCGTTCACGTCGTGGGCGATGCCATCAACGAAGTGACACCGGTGTGGCACAGCGGAGAGCACGCCGACTGAGGCCCCACTTCGCGGGGTAGCCACGGCGGGCGTATTGAGCCAGGCTTTGCCCAACATCCGGGACCACGAGGGGGCGACCGTGTCGGAATTGGGCTATGAAGCTTCTTCCGCAGCGCCGGCCGCGGGATGGTATCCGGATCCTGCCGATCCGGCAGCGTCGCGGTGGTGGAGTGGCGCGGCGTGGACCGATCACGTCCAGCCCAGCGCTGTGGCCGCTGTGCCCGCCGCGGTGGCTCCTGTCGCTGCGCAGGTTCCCGTGATGGCCGCGGCACCCGCGATGGCTCCGGCTGCTGCGATGGCCCCTGCGTTGGCTCCGGCCGCGCCGGCATTCGTGCCCACCATGGCTCCCGCCGCGGTGCCTTCGGTGAACCCGTTCACCCCCGCAGCGGCGCCGTCCAGCTTCGACGACGGGGTCCCCTTCGCCCTCTTCGCGGATTCTGCGGTCTCACCTGCGGTGTTCACCCCGCCCGCGAAGCCGACCACCCAGTCCGACTGGCACAGTCAGACGGGCCGCGGCGTCGTGCCGAAGCGCCAGGTCGCAGGAAGCGTGTCGCTGTCCACCGGCCTGCCTGATGCGGCATCCCGCAAGCACGACCCGTATCGCGAACGCAACTGGATCGCCGGTCTCGCGGTCATCCTCGCGGTCCTCAGCATCCCCGCCCTCGGCGCGCGCGTCCTGATCACCGATCTGCCCGCCCTGACTCAGAGCATCTTCGCCGGGGCGCCGATCGCCATCGCCTTGCTCGCCCTCGTCGTCTCGATCCGTCGCGGTGTCGGCACGGTCGCCTCCATCATCGCCGTGGTGATCGCGGGCGGAGTGCTCGCTGTCGGCCTTCTCGTCGACCCGGCGATACTGCGCGGCATCGCCGATTCCGTGATGGCGCTGCTGCCCTGACCGAGGTCTACCCGACGGACGCGCACACGGGAGCCATGACGACCGGCAGCGGGACCGACCTTGCGCCCGCTCCCGGCTGGTACCCCGACCCTGCCGCACCGGAGTCGCTTCGCTGGTGGAGCGGAGCCGCGTGGACGGAGCACGTCTCGCCGCCGGTGACCGTCCCCGTCGAGGAGACTGCTCCCGAACTCGCGCGTTTCGCCCGCGATCCCGCGCTGCGCCCGGCAGCCGCGATCGAGCCACCGCAGGGAGCGCGCCGGGATCCCTACCGCGATCGCAATGTCCTGGCCGGTGTCGCGCTGGTGGTGGCGCTGATCAGCATTCCGCTCACGGTCGCCGATGCCATCTGGCACCTGCCCGAAATGGTCGCCTATCTCGCGGGCGGTACGCCGATCGCGCTGGCGCTCTTGGGCCTGGTGGCCTCGATCAAGCTCGGGTTCCCCACCAGGATGGCGTGGCTGGCTCTGCTGATCAGCATCGGCACCATGAGCGCCGGCTGGGTCGTCAGTGCGCAGCAGATCGCGGGCGAGGTTCCCCTTCCGAGCGTGACCGACGTGCCCGGCGTCGGCGAGATCACCGAGCTCCAGAACGAATCGGGCCTCGGCGGCTAGATCGCCCGCATCGTGTTGTTGCGCGCGTCGTGCGTCAGTTCGGCGAGTCCGAGTGCCTCGAGCAGCGGCGGCATGTACATGCCGAAGCGTCCGCGGTAGCCCTTGCGCAACCCGTACCAGCCGCCCATCGGGTTGTCCGATGCGCGGCCCCAGGCCTCGACGGTCCCGGGTGCGGGCTCCTTCTGCTCGTCTGCGGCGCCCAGGGGCACCCAGTCGCCCTGCTCTTTCAGCCAGGCGTGCAGGTCGTCGATGGCACGGAGATCGTATTTCAGCGTGGTCGAACCCACCTGGCACACGATGGCCGGCGGGTCGCCGGCCTCGTCGCGGTACATGGTGTACTCACTCGAGCCCGGGGGAGTCGTCAGCTGCCACGGGTCGTCCTTGGTTCCGGTACCGGTTGCCATCTGGTCTCCTCATCGTCGAGCGAGTGCCGGATGTGGGGGTCGAACCCACACGTCCTTTCGGACAGCGGATTTTGAGTCCGCCGCGTCTGCCATTCCGCCAATCCGGCGCACGCACCCGAGGATGCGGCACGCTGAAACGATACCGGGTGCGGCTGCTGGCCGTACTCACAGCGGCGCCTGGGGATTGCAGGGCTGCCGCTCCCGGACCATACCGTAGGCTTTTGCCGTGAGTGACGAGCAGGAGACCCCCCAGGCGCCCCGACGAGTCGTGGTCGCAGAGGATGAGTCGCTCATCCGGCTCGACATCGTCGAGATCCTGCGCGACAACGGCTTCGAGGTCGTCGGCGAGGCCGGTGATGGCGAGGCGGCCGTGGCGCTCGCCACCGAACTGCGTCCCGATCTGGTGATCATGGATGTGAAGATGCCCAAGCTCGACGGCATCTCGGCTGCCGAGATCCTCGCCCGCAACCACATCGCTCCGGTGGTCCTGCTGACCGCGTTCAGCCAGAAAGAGCTGGTCGAGCGCGCCAGTGAGGCCGGAGCCCTCGCCTACGTCGTCAAGCCGTTCACACCGAGCGATCTGCTCCCGGCGATCGAGATCGCCCTCAGCCGCTACCAGCAGATCGTGACCCTCGAGGCCGAGGTCGCCGACATGGTCGAGCGCTTCGAGACCCGCAAGCTCGTCGATCGCGCCAAGGGCCTGCTCAACGAGAAGATGGGGCTCAGCGAGCCAGAGGCGTTCCGGTGGATCCAGAAGGCGTCGATGGATCGCCGCCTGACCATGCACGATGTCGCGCAGGCCATCATCGACCAGCTGGCCGCCAAGAAGTAGATGCGCCGGCTTCCGCGCTTCGCGCGTGCCGTGCTGGTCGCGACAGCGCTGACTCTGGCCCTGGGCGCCTGCGTCGAGAGCGGGCCGGAGTCCGACCCCGGAACCCTCGCCCCCGTCGGCCCGGCGCCCGCGGCCTCCGGGCCGCTGACCCTCGACCGCGTCGTCGGCATCGTCAGCGACGGCGATGCGTCCGCGACCATGTCGTTCACACCCGGGTCCGAGCTCAGCACCTCGGGGGACGATCTGCTCTCCGAGAACGACTACTTCGCCGGCAACGCGGGTGCGCCGGCGGAGTGCGCGGGGGTGGTCTCAGCGCCCTATCTGGTGTCGGCGCACGACACGGGCGCGCGGCTCGATGACCCCTCCGCCCTGATCGGCACGTTCAGTGAACTCGACGAGAACAGGTTCGGGCTCGTCCAGGTGTACGCACGCCAATTCGATGACGCGGCCACGGCATCCGGATTCTTCACCGAACTGGCCGATGCGGTGGACGGATGCGCCGGGTACAAGCTGTACGACGGCGACACGGTGACGGTGGATGCGGTGCCGAAGGGTGTCACGACGCTGGAGGGCCTGCCGTCCGGCGTGACCGGGATCCGCTACGTCGAGACGCTGCGGAACTCGGACAGCACGGGAGTCACGATCGAGTTCTACCAGCGCGACGGCGTCGTGATCTCGGTCTACGGAGAACTCACCGGCAGCAGCACGATCACGCAGGCGCAGGTCGACGCGATCGCCGCCGACATCGCCACGCGGTTGGGGCAGCTCTAGAGCCGCAGGCCTCAGCGCAGGTCGCGCAGCAGGTTCGTCATGCGCACCGTCGACACGCGCCGGCCCTGCTCGTCGGTGATCTCGATCTCGTGGGTGCAGAGCGTGCTGCCGAGTGAGATCGCGCGGCACACTCCCGTGACGATGCCCTCGGTCGCCGACCGGCTGTGGGAGGCGTTGATCTCGATGCCGACCGCCATGCGGCCCGCGCCGCCGTGAAGTGCGGACGAGATGGAGCCGAGCGACTCGCCGAGGACCACGTAGGCGCCACCGTGCAAAAGGTCGACGACCTGGCGGTTGCCGAGCACCGGCATCGTCGCGACCGAGTACTCGGGGCTCAGCTCGAGGAACTCGATACCCATCTTGCGGGGCAGCTCTCCACCCCCGGTGGCGAGCCTGTCGACGAGTTCCTGAGGGGTGCCGGGGGGCAGTTTCGTCATCGCGGATCCTTGAAAATGCGTGTCGGAAGCGGCGGATAGGCTGGGCCCGTGCCGGACTCCGAAAAGCCTACCCTCCTGCTCATCGACGGCCATTCGCTGGCATTCCGCGCCTTCTACGCTCTGCCGATCGACAGCTTCACGACGCGTGACGGCCAGCACACCAACGCCATCCACGGCTTCATCTCGATGCTTCTACTGCTGCTCCAGCAGCAGAAGCCGACGCACCTCGCGGTCGCCTTCGATGTCTCGCGGGAATCGTTCCGCACGCGGGAGTACCCCGAGTACAAGGGCACGCGCGGCGAGACCCCTCCCGAGTTCAAGGGGCAGATCCCGCTGCTGCAAGAGGCGCTCGGCGCGATGCGCGTGCAGGT
>JAODAS010000099.1 GCA_025463555.1 Schumannella sp. | reverse complement strand
CGGCGGTGGTCTCGTCGATGGTCCAGTGCGCGGCGAGGGCTTTGAACCACCAGGGGCCCCCGATGATCGGGGACATGCGCATCGAGTAGAGCGAGTTGCGCACCCCGAGCAGCGCTGCGCTGGTGATCGCGGCGGGGGCGGCGGCTGCTCCGCCGGAGGCGAGGACGCCGATGAGGGCGAATTGCGATCCACCCGAGAACATGACGAGGCTCAGTACGCAGGCCTGCCAGACATCCAGACCGGATGCGACGGCCAACGCCCCGAACGACACGCCGTATGCGGCGACCGCGAGCCCGACGGCGAAACTGGCGCGCACCGCGCCTGAGGTCTCGGCGCTGGCCACGCTGTCACGCTATCGCGGAGGCCGCACACACCAAGAAGGCCACGGCATCAGCCGCGGCCTTCTTGTGCGCTGGAGGAGTTACTTGGCCGGAGGCATCGGGGGCTGCGGCACGCTCGCACGCAGGACCTCGAGGCGGGCGCGGTACTCCTTCTCGTCGATGTCGCCCTGCGCGAAACGCTCGGCGAGGGTCGACTCGGCGGATCGGGCGGCCTGCGCCTGAGCCCACGGGCCGTAGTTGCCCCAGCCACCGTGCCCGTACCCGTGACCCCAGTGGCGACGGCGGCGGGCGACCAGGCTGACGATCAGCACGATCACGAGGATCCAGAACAGCGGGATCAGGAAGAACAGGAAGCCGAAGCCATGCCCGAACGGGTGCACGGCGGCGGCGGCCACGGCGAGTGAGGTGAACACGGTTATCCTTTGTTGTCGGGTCGGGCTCCGGTCGGAACCCGATGACCCAACACTCGTCGCGCCGGCTCTTTCGCGAATCTGCCGGCCGGATGCACCTGGGCTACTCCCCCGGGAGCATCGGCGAGGGCGCCGTACTCCCCTCCACCCCTGCCCGGCCGGCTCCGGCTCCGGCTCCGGCTCCGGCTCCGGCTCCGGCTCCGGCTCCGGCTCCGGCGGACCGTGCCCCTCTCGCGCGGCCTCGGGTTCGGTGACACCGTTCGGCGACACCGTGGAGCCCGGTGCCCTCGGGTTGGCCCCGTTCGGTGACATCACGGAATCCTGGAGATTTCAGCGTTGGGTGACCTGTTGGGTGACATCACCGACCCAGGACACGACTGGGTGACAGGTTCGGTGACATCACCGAACCAGGACACGACTGGGCGACGGGTTTGGTGACATCACCGAACAAGGACCCGTGGGGACGGGTTCGGTGACATCACCGAACAGTGTCACCGAACCCGAGTGCGCGCGATGGGAAGTCGGTTCCCCGACGTGCGGGGCGAGAGCGGTGGCGCCGCGGCTGCGCGTGCCGCAGCGTCGAACGCGGTCGAGGTGGGCGCGCCGTGGGCCGGGCGCGGGTGAACTACTCCGGACGGCCGGGCGAGACGAGGCCGGACTCGTAGGCGACCACGACGAGTTGGACGCGGTCGCGGGCGAGCAGTTTCGACATGATGCGCGAGACATGGGTCTTCGCGGTCAACGGGCTCAGGTACAGGGAGGTGCCGATCTCTTCGTTGTTGAGACCCTGGCCGACGAGAGTAAGCACTTCGCGTTCACGATCGGTGAGGGTCTGGATGCGCGCGTCGTCGGGTGCGTCGCGCAGCGTGCCGGCGACGCGCTCCAGCAGGCGCTTCGTGACGCGGGGACTGAGCAGCGCGTCGCCGCCCGCGACGACATGGATCGCGCGGATCAGCTCCACGGGTTCGGTGTCCTTCACCAGGAAGCCGCTCGCGCCCGCCCGGATCGCCTGGGCCACGTACTCATCCAGCTCGAACGTCGTCACGACGACGACATGCGTGCCGTTGAGGGCCGGGTCGGCGACGATCTGCTCCGTCGCCCACAGCCCATCGCCGTCGGGCATGCGGATGTCCATCAGCACGACATCCGGCTTCTCGCGCGTGACCAGGGTGACCGCCTCGCGGCCGGTACCCGCCTCGCCGACCACCTCGATATCCGGCTCCGCCTCCAGCAGGCTGCGGAAACCGCCGCGGATCAGCTGCTGGTCATCGGCCAACGCGACACGGATCGCCATCAGGCCACCGGAATCTCTGCCGACACGACGAACCCGCCACCGTCTGCCGGGCCGGCACTCAGGTGCCCGCCGAGCAGCTCGGCCCGCTCCCGCATGCCGAGCAGGCCACGGCCTCCGGCCTCGCTCGCGGTCTCAGCGGTCGCGCGGCCGTCGTCGCGCACCGAGACGCGGTAGCTGTCTCCGGCGCGCTCGAGTTCCACATCCACCCGCTTCGCCCCCGACGCGTGACGCGCGACGTTCGTCAGCGATTCCTGCACGATCCGGTACATGGCCAGCTGCGCCTGGGCCGGGATCTCCGCATGCGCGAGACGGTCAACGAGATGGACGGTGACCGACGCCGTTGACGCGGTAGAGATGAGACTGGGAAGACGATCGAGGTCCGGTTCCGGCACCAGCGGCGCATCGACGGGAGAACCCTCAGCGCGAAGCATCCCGAGCACGGAACGCACCTCATCGAGCGCGGTCTTGCTGGTCTCCTTGATGCTCGCCAGAGCCTCTTTGGCCTTCTCCGGCTGCTTGTCCATGAGATGCAGGCCCACACCCGCCTGCACGTTGATCTGGCTCAGCGAATGCGCGAGGACGTCGTGCAATTCGCGGGCGATCCGCACCCTCTCCGCCTGCACGGTACTCTGGCGGCGCTCGCTCGCCAGCCGGCGGTACTCGCTCGCCCGCTCACGCCGAGAGCGGAGACCCTCGCCGATGCCGAACACGATCAGAATCCCCAGTGTCGTGCCGGCGATGCGGAACGGGGTCCACTCCGCGCGTCCCATGATGCCCGCGATCGTGATCGTTCCGATCCAGCAGGCGCCGATCGAGATCCAGGCCCAGATGCGCTGCCCGCGGACGACCGCGCTCAGGATCGCGAACGCCAGCGCCACATACGGCGGCCCGCCGTTCTCGTTGACGAACAGGTCCAGGGATGCAGCCACAGCGGTGAAGGCCACAACCGGCCCCGGAAACCGGCGAGCCGCGATCAACGCGAGGGGCCCCACCAGGGCGATCAGGATGCTCAGCGCCGAGTCGCGCGGGCCCAACCCCGCCACGCGCGAGACGATGATCGCCGCAGGCACCTGCAGCGCGAACGACACGAGGACCGGCAGCCACAGGGTCGCCCACCTCGGCATCCGCCACTCGGGTGGACCCTCGACTCCCCACCAGCCCTGGCCATGGCGCTGCGCCCACCGCGCATGCATGTAGTCGTGACCGGGCATGGCTCGATGCTACGGCCGGCTTCTCGGGGACGCGTCCTCCCGCGGGAGTAACGCGGCGATGACGGTGTGGTGGGCAGAATGGATGTCATGGCCGTCGTGATCGCGTTCCTCGCGAACATCGCCATCGCCGTCGCGAAGACCGTGGTGGCGTTGCTCTCCGGCTCCGCATCGCTCATGGCCGAGGCGATCCACTCCTGGGCGGATGCAGGCAACGAGATCTTCCTGCTCATCGCGGATCGCAAGGGCGAACGCGAACGCGACCTCGAGCATCCGACCGGATACGGCCGCGATTCGTACATCTGGTCGCTGTTCGCGGCGGTCGGCGTGTTCACCGTCGGTGCCGTGCTCTCCGTCGTGACCGGTGTGCAGCAACTCGTCGTGCCGGAGCCCGTGACCGACTACACGGCCGCATACATCGTGCTGGCGATCGCCTTCGTGCTGGAGGGGTTCTCGCTGGCGCAGTCCTCACGGCAGGCGAAAAAGACCGCCGAGCACTACCAGCGCGACACCCTCGACTACGTGATCAACGGCTCGAACCCGACCCTGCGGGCGGTGATCGCCGAAGACACCGCCGCCCTGATCGGACTGGTCATCGCAGCGCTCAGCATCTTCCTGCACCAGATCACCGGCAACCCGCTCTTCGATGCGATCGGCTCGCTGCTGATCGGTGTGCTGCTCGGCGTCGTCGCCGTGCTGCTCATCGGCCGCAACCGGCGCTTCCTGATCGGAGCAGCACCGCCCCCCGCAGTGCGGGCACGGGTCATCGCGCTGCTGATCGGCCACGCCGAGATCGAGCGCGTGACCTACCTGCACCTGGAATTCGTCGGCGTGGGACGGCTGTTCCTCGTCGCCGCCGTCGACCTGACGGGCAACGACCGCGAGGAGCAGATCGCCGAGCGGCTGCGCCGGCTCGAACAGGACCTCGAGACCGACGAGGTCATCTCGAACGCGATCCTCACCCTGTCGGTGCACGACGAGCCGTCGATCACCGAGTGAATTCCGTGGCTCCCCGACTTGGACTCGAACCAAGAACCTATCGATTAACAGTCGATTGCTCTGCCAATTGAGCTATCGGGGATCGCTGCGAAAACAGCCTCGCAAGACTATCAAAACTTGAGAGCGGCGCCGACCGCCAGAAGGTGGGTCGGTGAGGGCACGGCCACCGGCTCGCCGACCGGGGTCAGGATGCCGTCGGCACCCAGCCGCAACGTCGCGACCGTGTTCGAGAGCTGGTTCGCCACGTGCACGAACTCCCCGTCGACGACCAGGTGCCGCGGCCAGTCGCCGCCGCTCGATGCCCATCCGACGCCCGCGACCGCATCCCCGAGCTCCAGCGAAGCGACCCGGTTCGACCCGCGTATCCCGGCGACGACGAACCGTCCATCCGCCGACAACGCCAGACCGGATGCCTGATCGGCCCCCTGGGTCGCTCCCGGAAGTGCGACCACCTGCACGATCTCGAACGTGTCGCCCATCGGCTCGAGCAGCACCAGCTCGCAGCTCCACTCCCCCAGCAGCGCGAGTCGTCCGTCGGGGAGCGCGAGCAGGTCGCGCGGGCCCGTGCCGGGAGGAAGAGGCAGGGCGTCGAGCCGTTCGAGAAGGGACCCGTTCCAGTGGTGGATGTACATGAGGTCGGCACCCAGATCCAGCGTGAGCACGTGGCGGTCGAGCGCCAGCACGTGGTGGGCGTGCGGCCCGTCCTGCGCGGCAAGCGGCCCGCTTCCGGAACCGGGCAGCACCTGGGGCGGCGAGGGAGGCCGGTGAACCGCGACCACGCCGTCCCCGTAGCAGGCCGCGATCACCGCGCCCTCGGAGTACGCCAGGTGGCACGGGTACCGCCCCCCAGACGGCACCCGCCACTTCTCGACGAGTGCCCCGCCGTCCCACGTGAACGCGGCGAGCTCGCCCGTTCCCTCGAGCGCCGCGTACACCCGGTCGTCGTGGGCGACGAGCCAGGACGGCGACTCGGTCGCGGTCACCAGCCCGCCGAATTCGAAACGTCCGTCGTCGTGCGATCGGCCCCACGCGATCCCGGAGCCGGTGCCGCCCATGTCGGGGCCGTAGCCCCCGATCAAGAAGTCGGTCATCGAGATCCGGCGGTCACACCTTCGCGCGGCCCGGCGTACGATGCCGCGCCCCCGGACCGGAGAGAGTGATCGACTCGGCGAGCTTCTCGACGTACGGGTGCAGCGGATTCGCCAGCACCTGATCGACCTGGCCCAGTCCGACGATCATGCCGCCGTGCATGATCGCGATCTGCTCCGTCATGGTGCGCAGCTCACGGATGTCGTGGCCGATCACCAGCGCCGAGAACGCCCGCTCGCGCTGAAGGTCTGCGATGACGGTGAGGATGCGCCCGCGCACCAGGACGTCGACACCCATCGTCGGATCATCGGCAACGAGCAACGAGGGCTCGAGGATGAGCGCGCGCGCGAGCGCCACTCGCTGCCGCTGACCGCGGCTGAGCTCGTGCGGGAACTTGTTCATCACCGCGAGCGGAAGTCGGACCGCATCGATGAGGGTCGCCACGGCCGCGCCCGCGTCGAGGCGATCGAACTTGCGGTCCCGGGAGTAGATCGGTTCGGAGACGTTCTCGCCGACGGTCAGGTGCGGTTCGAGGGATGAGCCGCCGTCCTGCGGCAGGTAGCCGATGCGCACCGTCAGCCGGCTGCGGTTGCGGTCGCTGATCTGGCGCATGTCCTGGCCGAAGATCTCGAGCTGGCCGCCGAAGATCTTGGGCAGCGGCTTCTCGCCGTGCTGCACCTGCGCGGCGACCGCCCGCGCCAGGGTGCTCTTGCCGGATCCTGCTTCACCGACGATGCCCAGGATGCCGCCCACCGGAATGGCGAACGAGACCCCGTTGACCGCGACGTCGTCGTCGCCGTAGCCGAGGGTCAGGTCGTCGGCCAGAACTGCTACCGGTGCGTGCGCCACTCAGCCACCGTACCCGACACTCCGGCGCCCGGATTCAGGCGGACGCGAGCGGACCACGGGCTCGCCGCGCGGCCTGCTCCACCGGATCCGGCACGGGCAGGGAGTGCAGCAGCTTGCGCGTGTAGTCGTTTTGCGGGTTGCCGAGCACATCCGCGGTGTGACCCTCTTCCGCGATCTCGCCATGGTGCAGGACGACGAGCCGGTGCGCCAGCAGATCGACGACCGCGAGGTCGTGGGTGATGAACAGGGTCGCGAAGCCGAACTGCTGCTGAACCTCGCCGAACAGCTCGAGCACACGTGCCTGGACGGACACGTCGAGGGCACTGGTCGGCTCATCGGCGATCAGCAGTTTCGGGTCCAGCGCGATCGCACGGGCGAGGCTTGCTCGCTGACGCTGCCCGCCGCTCAGTTCGTGCGGGAACCGGTCGCCGTACTCCCGCGGCAGCTGAACCGCCTCAAGCAGTTCGTCCACCCTGCCGCGCGCATCCGCCGGGTTCTTCGCGACACCGTGCACGATCAACGGCTCCGCGACGCACTGCGCGATCGTCAGCAGCGGATTGAAGCTGGTCCCCGGATCCTGGAACACGAAACCGAGGTCCTTGCGGCGCGGACGGAAGGCGCGTTCGCGCACGCCGTTCATCTCCACGCCGAGAACCTGGAGCGAACCATCCGAGACCGGCGTCAGGCCGGCGATGGCACGGCCGATCGTGGTCTTGCCCGAGCCGCTCTCGCCGACGAGGCCGAGCACCTCGCCGGGCCGGATCGTGAAGCTCACCCTGTCGACGGCGCGGAAGCCGCGGCGCCCGAAGCGCCCCGGATACTCGATGACCAGATCCTTCGCCTCCACGAGCGG
Source organism: Schumannella sp. (assembly GCA_025463555.1). GTDB lineage: Bacteria > Actinomycetota > Actinomycetes > Actinomycetales > Microbacteriaceae > JBDSKH01. The sequence continues at coordinate 11,693 of JAODAS010000099.1, read as the reverse complement.
GGCGGCATCGCTTGCCGCCACCTGCGGGCGGTCGGTGATGTCGAGACGCGGCACGGCGGCGAGCAGACGCTTGGTGTACTCGTGCTGGGGTGCTGCGAACAGCGTGCGCACCGGCGCGGTCTCGACGATCTCGCCCTCGAACATGACCGCGACCCGGTCGGCCAGGTCGGCGACGACACCCATGTTGTGCGTGATCAGCACGATCGCGGTGCCGAAATCGTCACGGCACACGCGCAGCAGATCGAGGATCTCCGCCTGCACGGTCACGTCGAGGGCCGTGGTCGGCTCGTCCGCGACGATCACGTCCGGCTCGAGGGCGAGGGCCATCGCGATGACGATGCGCTGCTTCTGGCCGCCCGAGAACTGGTGCGGGTAGTCGTCCACGCGCTTCTGAGGGTCGGGGATGCCGACGCGTCCGAGAATCTCGATCGCCCGGCGGCGTGCCTGCGCCTTCGTGTATTCGCCGTGCGCGAGCAGGCCCTCCGCCAGCTGCCAGCCCACCGTGTAGACCGGGTTCAGTGCAGACGACGGCTCCTGGAACACCATCGCGACCTCGGATCCGCGCAGATCGCGCAGCCCCTCCCTGTCGACAGTGACGACGTCGGTGGCGCCGACCAGCACCACGCCGTCGATGCGCGCCGTGTCCGGCAGCAGGCCGAGGATCGTGCGCGCCGTGACGGTCTTGCCGCTGCCCGACTCCCCCACGATCGCGAGGACCTCGCCCTTGCGCACCTCCAGATCCACGCCCTTCACGGCCGCGACGTCACCGCCGTCCGTCGCGAACGTCACGTCGAGGTTGCGGATGCTCACCGCAGGTGCGTCGCCGAACGCGCTCACGGGGTGCCCCCGGTCAGCGACGTGGACTCGGATGCGGCCACCGCATCCGCCGGTGTCTGTGCGACCGCCCGGCGGCGGGCACGCAACCGCGGGTCTGCCAGGTCGTTGAGGCTCTCCCCGACGAGGGTGACACCGAGAACGACGAGGACGATGGCGATGCCCGGGAACAGCGACGTCCACCAGATGCCGCTGGTGACATCCGACACCGACTTGTTCAAGTCGTAACCCCACTCGGCCGCCGAGGTCGGCTCGATCCCGAAGCCGAGGAAGCCGAGGCCCGCGAGGGTCAGGATCGCCTCCGAGCTGTTCAGCGTCACGATCAGCGGAAGGGTGCGGGTCGAGTTGCGCAGAACGTGCCGGAACATGACGCGGAACGTGCTCGCCCCGACGACCTTCGCCGATTCGACGAACGCCTCCGTCTTGATGCGCACCGCCTCGGCGCGGATCACCCGGAAATACTGCGGGATGAACACCGCCGTGATCGAGATCGCCGCCGCGAGCACACCGCCCCAGAGGCTCGACTGGCCTCCGCTGATGACGATGGCGGCGACGATGGCGAGCAGCAGGCTCGGGAAGGCGTACACCGCGTCGGCGATCACGACCAGAACGCGGTCGAGCCAGCCGCCGAGGTACCCGGAGACGAGGCCGAGGAAGACGCCGACGAAGAACGAGAGCAGGATCGCCACGACGATCACGTCGAACGCCGTCTGCGCACCCCACAGCACGCGCGACAGCACGTCATATCCGCCCGATGTCGTTCCGAGCAGATGCTCGGGGCTCGGCGGCGACTGCGCACCGAAGAGCCCGTTCTCGTCGCGCAGCTCGTTGTAGCGGTACGGCGCGATCAGAGGCGCGAACAGCGCGACGAGCAGGAAGAACGCGGTGATCACCAGGCCGACGACGAGCATGCCGCGCTGCAGGCCGACGCTCTGCCGGAGCTGGTGGACGACCGGGAGCCGGCGCCACCACGCGATCTTGTTCCGGGATACCGGCTGCGCGGCCATCAGTACCTCACCCGCGGGTCGATGATCGCCGCGACGATGTCGACGATGAAATTGGTCAGCGCGACGATCACCGCCAGCAGGGCGACGATGCCCTGAACGGCGACGAAGTCGCGTTTCGAGAGGTAGAACGCCAGCTCGAAGCCGAGGCCCTTCCATTCGAATGTGGTCTCGGTCAGCACCGCGCCGCCGAGCAGAACCGCGATCTGAAGGCCGATGACCGTGATGATCGGGATGAGCGCGGGCTTCAGTGCGTGCTTGGTCACGAGCCGGCGCTCCGGGACCCCGCGTGAACGGGCCGCGTCGATGTAGTCGCGGGACAGGGTTCCGATGACGTTGGTGCGGACCAGCCGCAGGAAGATGCCGGCCGTCAGCAGTCCGAGCGCGAGGCCCGGCAGGATCGCGTGGCTCAGCACATCGCCGATGATGTGGCCGTCGCCGGTGCGGATCGCGTCGATCAGGTAGATGCCCGTCCGGCCCGGCAGCGACTGGAAGTCGATCTCGGTGCGGGTCGAGGCGCGGCCCGCGACGGGGAGCACTTTGAGGAAGACCGCGAACACGAGCTTCAGCAGCAGCCCGGCGAAGAAGACGGGCGTCGCATACGCGAGGATCGCGAAGATGCGGAGGGAGGCATCCGGCCACCTGTCGCGGAAGTACGCGGCGACCATGCCGAGCGGGATGCCGACGATGAACGCGACGATGAGGGCGTAGAACGCGAGCTCCAGGGTGGCCGTGCCGTGCGTGAGCAGCAGTTTCGAAATCGGCTGGTTGTCGGTGAGCGAGTTGCCGAAGTTGCCGGTGAAGATGTTGCCCAGGTACTCCAGGTACTGCACGATGATCGGCCGGTCGTACCCGGCCGAGTGGATCCGCTCCTGCAGCTGGTCCGGCGGGAGCTTGCCTCCGAGGGCCACGGTGATGGGGTCACCGGTGATGCGCATCAGCACGAACACCATCGTCACGAGGATGAAGACGGTCGGGAAGATCAGCAGGAACCGGATCACCAGATAGCGCCACAGCGTGCTGCCGCCTCGGCCGCGCTTGCGGCCCGGCACCGGACTCGGGCTCAGCGGCTCGACCATCGGCGACGTGATGGTGCTCATGGGGTCCTTCGTGATGTCAGCGAGAACGGGGCGGCCCGCTCTGGGCGGGCCGCCCCGTCTCGTGTGAGCCGGTTGCTACTTGCTGAGCTCGCCGAAGCGGAACTTGAACGATCCGTCGAGCTGTGCGCCCTTCACATCGGTTCCCGTGACGACGACCTGCGCGCCCTGCCACACCGGGATGGTGGGGAGGTCGGCGGCGACCAGCTTCTGGATGTCCTGAATGAGCGCCTCACGCTTGGTGGGGTCGGACTCGGTCGCCTCGGCGGCGATCTTGGAGATGACATCCGGGTTGCTGTAGTGGTTGACGAGGAAGCTGTCTGCACCGAAGAACGGCGTCAGGTAGTTGTCCGCGTCGGAGAAGTCCGGGTACCAGCCGAGCTCGTAAGCCGGGTAGACGTCGGACGTGCGGTCGGGCGAGTACTGGGTGTACTCGGTCGACGCCAGGTTGACCGTGAAGAGACCGGTCGCCTCGAGCTGGCTCTTGATGAGCGCGTACTCGTCGGCGGAGGCCTCACCGTAGTGGTCGGTGTTGTACTGCAGGTTGAGCACGACAGGCGTGGTCACTCCGGCGTCGGTCAGGACCTGCTTGGCCTTGTCAGCGTCGGGTCCGCCGTTGCCGTCGCCGTAGAGGTCCTTCAGCACCGGGATGGCGCCGGTCAGACCGTCGACGACGAAGCCGTACAGCGGAGTGTGGGTGCCCTTGTAGACCTGGTCGGAGATCTCCTGGCGGTCGATCAGGTCGGCAGCGGCGACACGCACGGCGAGCGCCTTGGCGGCGTCGGCATCCGGGGTCTTGGCACCGTACGGCATCGTGTTGAAGTTGAACACGATGTAGCGCATCTCACCACCGGGACCGTCGGTGACGGTCACCTTGTCGTTGTTGCGCAGGTCGCCGATGTCGGTCGCATCGAGCGTGCGCCATGCGACGTCGATGTTGCCTTCCTGGACGTCGAGCTTCAGGTTCGACGCGTCCGTGTAGTACTTCAGCGTGATGTCGCTCGTCGCGGCCGGCTTCAGCACGCCCGTGTAGTTGTCGTTCGACGCGAACGTGACCAGGTTGTTGAAGTCGTACGACTTCAGCACGTACTGGCCGCTGAACGCGTTCCCGGCGACGATGTCGTCGTCGGTGGTGACCGCGTCAGCCGAGAACACCTCTTCGTCGACGATGGCGCCGGCGGCGGTCGACAGGACCTGTGCGAAGGTCTGGTCGTTGCCGTTCTTCAGGTGGAAGACGACGGTGGTGTCGTCGGTCGCGTCGATCGACTCGATGTTGCCCAGGAGGTAGGACGGGCCGTTCTCGTCGGCGATCGCCGTCTGACGGTCGAAGCTGAACTTGATGTCGGACGACGTCAGCTCGTCGCCGTTGGCGAACTTCAGACCGGGGTCGATCGTCACAGTGAAGTCGTTGGGCGTCGTGAACTCGGCCGTTTTGGCCAGCGACGGCTCGACGTCGGAGGTGCCGACCGGGGAATCCATCAGCAGGCCGAAGACCTGGGTCTGCAGCATGAGCGAGCCGTTGTCGAACGAGCCGGCCGGGTCGAGCTTGGTGACCTTGTCGGTCGTGCCGATGATGATGCCGGCGCCACTGTTGCCGTTGCCGTTGCCGCCGCCTCCGGCGCAACCGGCGAGCACGAGTCCCGCCGCGGTGACGACCGCGACGAGACCGAGGCGCGCCCCGGCCTTATTCGAAATGGAGACCATTCCGTCTACCTCTTTCTGTGATGTGTTGCTTGTGCGCCCCCGCCTCTGCGGCGCGGCGATCAAGACACTGCGATTACAAGACACGCGCACGGACGACTCTGTGCGCCGCCCGACGCTAGTAGACAGGTCTAACACAGCGAGGGGCTGCCCTCTACTCGGGGGCCATCCGGGCGGCGATTGTTTACGTGTTCGCAACGGTTCGCGCCCGATCCTTGCGCAGAAACGCTGTCGCACGAACGTTCTCGTGCGTCAGCGCTCATTCCTTGCGCAATTGCCGCCGTTCGGTCTCGAGCGCCACGGACTGCCTGCTCAACTCCGACCAGCGGGTCGTGTCGCCGTCGGCGGTCGCCCGCTGCATCGCCCCCACCAGTTCCGACTTCTGACGCAGGATGTCGCGGTCGACCAGATCGGCGACCACCTGACGGCAGTACTCGGCCAGCCGGTCGGCCTTCTGCGGGATCGGCGCCATGGCGAGTTCCCGGACCAGCGAGCTGAAGGGCGCCGGGACCTCACGCGCGATCCTGTCGGTCCAGCCGGGCGCCTCGAAGTCGTCGAGGCTGGCGGCGACAGCGTCGCGGACCACCGACAGCGTCGAGTTGACGAACCGCGCCTCGAGCACGCGGACCGTCAGGTCGCGCCCGACCGCTTCCGGATGCTGCACCAGCGCCATGAGGGCGTCGCGTTCGCCGCGCGTGATCGGGTCGATCGGGAGATCGGTGACACTCACCCCACGCGGCTCGGCGGGCTGCTCCGTCGTCTGGGGGGTGCCTGCCCGCTCCTGGCCGGATGGGTGCGCGCCTGCCGCGGGCTTGCCGGGAGCCTCTTTCGCGGCGAACGCCGCGCGCCGCACCGCGTTGCGGACCTCGCCGAGTTCCATGCCCAGCCAGCCCGCGAGCTTTCCCACATAGCCGTCGAGCATCGAGCCGTCGCGCATGTCGGCCACGACCGGCGCGGCCGCCCGCAGCGCGGTCACCCGGCCCTCGACGGTCTCGAGGTCGTGCCCGGCCAGCCGCCGCCGGATCATGAACTCGAACATCGGCTTGCGCCCGTCGATGAGGGTGCGTACCGCCTCGTCTCCGCGTTGCAGCCGCAGATCGCAGGGGTCGAGGCCGTCCGGCCCGACCGCGACGAACGTCTGCGCGGCGAACCGCTGCTCTTCTTCGAACGCGCGCGACGCCGCCTTCTGGCCCGCCTCATCCGGATCGAACGTGAAGATCACCTGGCCCAGCCCCGACGTGTTGGCGTTGTCGACGTCGCCGAGCACACGGCGGATGACCTTGATGTGATCGACACCGAAACTGGTGCCGCAGGTGGCGACCGCCGTGGTGACGCCCGCGAGGTGGCAGGCCATGACATCCGTGTAGCCCTCGACGACCACCACCTGCTTGCCCTTGGCGATGTCGCGTCGCGCCAGATCGAGCCCGTAGAGCACCTGGCTCTTGTGGTAGATCGGCGTTTCGGGCGTGTTGAGGTACTTGGGGCCCTTGTCTTGTTCGTCATCGAGCAGCTTGCGCGCGCCGAACCCGACGGTCTGCCCGGTGATGTCGCGGATCGGCCAGATCAGCCGCCCACGGAACCTGTCGTAGTTGTTGCCGCGATCGCCCGTGCTGAGCAGCCCCGCCGTGGTCAGCTCGAGCTCGGTGAAGCCCTGGGCCTTGAGCGCGTCGCCGAGAGCGTTGAACGACTTCGGGGCGAAACCGATGCCGAACTGATCCGCCGCCGCCGCGTCGAATCCGCGCGCGCCTAGGAAGTCGCGGCCGACCTGGGCGGCGGGAGTCGCGAGCTGCTCCCGGAAGAACACCTCGGCCGCCGCGTTCGCCGCGAGCAGTCGCGCGCGGTTACCGTGGTCGCTGGCCTGACCGCCGTCTTCGTAATGGAGCTCGTAGCCCAGGCGTGCGGCCATCCGCTCGACCGCCTCCTGGAACGTGACATGGTCCATCTTCTGCAGGAAGGTGAAGACGTCGCCCCCCTCCCCGCAGCCGAAGCAGTGGTAGTAGCCGACCTGTGGCCGCACGTGAAAGCTCGGCGTGCGCTCTTCGTGGAACGGGCAGAGCCCCTTGAGCGACCCCGCGCCGGCGTTCTTCAGCGTCACGAAGTCGCCCACCACATCCGCGATGTTCACCCGGGAGCGCACCTCTTCGATGTCGCTTCTGCGGATGAGGCCGGGCATGCCCCGATTCTAGGTTCGGCTGGGGACGCCCGCCGGACGGGCAATCTTGCGTCGATCCGCCCTCCACCTGAAAGATGAGCGAATGACCAAGGCGCAGTCCAAACAAGTGAAGCGCATTCCGATGCGACGTAGCAGACCCGCGCTACTTGCATGCCTGGTCGGGATCGTGCTCTCTGCCCTGTTGATCGTGTTCGCGCGGGCGAACTCCATAGGGTCGATCAGCTTCATTCTCATCGGTGCTGCCTTGGTGAGTTTTCAGGTCTACTTGGTACTCGCGTTTCCCAAGCACGCGGGAGTCTTTGTCGCACGTCTCGGTTTACTCGCCCTGGTTGTCTTGGCGTTTCCGGCAATTGTCGCGACAGCCTTGTGGCGCGAAGTCCCCGCGTCGGTCGGGATGCCCCTACTGCTGGTCACTACCTGGGTCTCCATCGCCGTCGCGATTTGGGCAGCTGTCGCGGCATTGATCGACACTGCAAACAAGACCACGCGCGATCTCGTAATTGTCGTTGTTGCCGGGGTCCTGGCCGCAGGCAGCGTAGTTGGGTTCATGACTCAGTTCGAGCGTGTCGCTTCGCCGGTTCCGGCAGTCGCGAACGTGCAGTTTCCGAATGGTTCAGGAATCTCGTCACAGTCCGGCCACGCTGTCGTTCTGACGATTCAAGTGGACGATTCCACACCTCAGGCCGCATCAATGGATGGATCGACCGTGCATTTCGACCTTCCTGCGTACTACGGCGTTGTCAAGTTCGCGACGGCTGTGGACAGCACTGTGGTCAGTATCAGCGATCCTTGGCTCGTGTATCCATCAGATCCTGGAAGCGACTATCTCAATGTCCTGCGCTCGCTACTTTCCTTCGGAGTGTTGCTTCCCGATCGCGTGCTCACGATAGGACTTGTTCAACCCGGCTAGCGCGCTCCATCGGGCGCCCGGCGCTATTGGGCTCCTCGGTAGGATGACGCCGTGGCAGCGGAGGAGTACGTGCAGTCCCTCGCCCGCGGCCTCGACGTGCTGCGGGCATTCGACGCCGCGCACCCGCGGCAGACCCTGAGCGAGGTGGCGGCGAGCACCGGTCTCAGCCGCGCGACGGCCCGCCGGTTCCTGCTGACGCTCGTCGAGCTCGGTTACCTGCGCACAGACGGCAAGCAGTTCTCACTCACGCCCCGCGTCCTCGAGCTGGGCTACAGCTACCTGTCAGCGTTGACGCTGCCGGAGCTGGCGCAACCACACCTCGAGCAGCTGTCGGCGGCGGTGCACGAGTCGACGTCGGCATCGGTCCTGGATGGCACGGACATCGTGTACGTGGCGCGCGTCCCTGTGCGCCGCATCATGGCGGTGACGATCGGGATCGGGACCCGGTTCGCGGCGTCCGCCACGTCGATGGGACGGGTGATGCTGGCCGGGCTCGATGCCGCCGAGCTGCCGCGACACCTCGCCACCGAACTGCCGGTGTTCACAGAGCGCACTCTCGCGAGCCGCGAGGCCCTTGCAGAGGAACTCGACCGCGTGCGCGCGCAGGGCTGGGCCCTCGTCGACGGCGAACTGGAGCCGGGCCTGCGTTCCCTCGCCACGCCGATCCGCGACCGCTCGGGAACGGTCATCGCCGCCATCAACGTCGCGGGGCGAGCCGAGGGCGAGCCTGCCGCGTTCGTCGAGCGACTGCTTCCGGCGCTGCGCACCGCGACCGCGGCGATCGAGAGCGACCTGCCCGCGGCGTAGAGCGCCGAGCCGGGTGGCCGGTGCTGGTCAGGTCAGCCGTTTCTGCCAGGCCATCGCCGACACGTCGGTGAGGGATGCGACCTGATCCACGACGACCCGCTTACGGGCGGCATCATCCTGCGCTGCGACCCAGTCCTCGGCGAACCCGAGATCGAGATGTTCCGGGTGTGCCCAGAGCAGGTCCGCCAGCTCGGTCAGGATGCCGCGCTGCTGCGCGTAGATCGGCTTGCGCGCATTCGTCGACATGACATTCGCGGCGACGATGCCCTTGAGGACCGCGATCTCGGCCTGCGTCTCGGACGGCACCACGACATCCGCCCCGAACCGGGCGAGCGAACCGGTGTCGTGCGCTGCGCGAGTCGCCCGCACGGCCTCGCCGGCGAAGCGCCCGATCAGCTGGCTGGTCAGATTCTTCAGGCGGGCCAGGTCGCGGCGCGAACCGTCCCAGGTGTCGATCCAGTAGGCCAGGTTGTCGAGGCGGTCGAACGCGGCGATGAGCCGGTCGTGGTCGATCTCGCCGCCGATCCACTCGAACATGCTGTCGACGAGGGCATCGTGGTCGACCCGGGCGCTCAAGGCGGACACGTCGAGGTAGCCGTTCACGATCGCATCCTCGAAGTCGTGCACGGAGTAGGCGATGTCGTCGCTGAGATCCATCACCTGCGCCTCGATGCACGGTGTCTGCACGCGGATGTCAGCGCGGATCCACGCGAACGCCGGCTCATCGTCGTCGTAGAAGCCGAACTTGCTGCGCCCGCTCGGATCGAGCACCCCCTGGGCTTGCGGCCACGGGTACTTGGTGCTCGCGTCGAGGCTGGCGCGCGTGAGGTTGAGCCCGTACGTGCGGCCGTCGGGTCCGAACACCTTCGGCTCGAGCCGCGTGAGCAACCGGAGCGTCTGCGCGTTGCCCTCGAAACCCCCGATGTCCTCCGCCCAGGCGCTGAGCGCCCGCTCGCCGTTGTGGCCGAACGGCGGATGCCCCAGATCGTGCGCAAGGCATGCGGTGTCGACGATGTCGGGATCGAGACCCAGATTGGTCGCCAGTTCACGGCCCACCTGTGCGACCTCGAGGCTGTGCGTCAGACGGTTGCGCGCGAAGTCGAGGCCCTGCGTCGGGCTGAGCACCTGAGTCTTCTGCGCCAGGCGGCGCAGAGCGCTGGAATGCAGCAGGCGCCCGCGGTCCCGCGCGAAGTCGCTGCGCGGGTTGGCGTGGGTCTCGGGAAGCCAGCGTTCGGAGTCCCTCGGCCCGTAGCCCTCGGGCAGCGCCGGGCTAGCCGCCACTGTGGCTCAGCTCGGCCTCGGTCAACTCGGCGCGGTGCGTCTCCTGCAGCTCACGCGAGTCGAGCCAGCGGTCGGGCAGGCTCGGAACCTTGGGGGTGCCGGCACGTCCCCGCTGGCCCTCGGCGTCGGCTCCGGGGTAGGGCTGCATCCAGTCGAGCTGCGCGAGCAGGTCGTCGATCTGCTGCAGGCTGCTGCTGGTCGCGAGGGCGGCACGCAGTTCTCCCCCGACGGCGTATCCCTTGAAATACCAGGCCACGTGCTTGCGGATGTCGCGGCATGCCCGGTCCTCGTCATCGAAGAACTCGACCAGCAACTCTGCATGCCGCTTAAAGGCCTGCGCCACCTCGCCGAGAGTCGGCTGAATGCTGGCTTGCCCTGAGCCTGTCGAAGGGTCCCCGTTGAACGCGGCTGCGAGGTCGCCGAAAAGCCAGGGACGCCCGAGGCACCCTCGACCGACCACGACCCCATCGCATCCGGTCTCGGCCACCATGCGCAGTGCGTCTTCGGCCGACCAGATGTCGCCGTTGCCCAGCACCGGCACGCTTGTGACGGTCTCTTTGAGCTTGGCGATCGCCGACCAGTCGGCGGTGCCGCTGTAGAACTCGGCGGCCGTACGGGCGTGCAGGGCGATGGATGCCACTCCCGCACCCTCGGCGGCACGCCCCGCCTCGAGATAGGTAAGGTGGTCGGCGTCGATGCCTTTGCGCATCTTGATCGTCAGCGGGATGTCGCCTGCCGCGCGCGCCGCGCGCTCTACGATCTCGCGGAACAGGCCCAGCTTCCAGGGCAGCGCCGCTCCCCCGCCCTTGCGGGTCACCTTCGGAACCGGACAGCCGAAGTTGAGGTCGATGTGGTCGGCGCGATCCTCGGCGACGAGCATCGTGACCGCCTCGGCGACCGTCTTCGGGTCGACCCCGTAGAGCTGGATGCTGCGCGGCGTCTCCGACTCGTGGTGCTGGATGAGGCGCATGCTCTCCGGTGTGCGCTCGACCAGCGCGCGGCTCGTGATCATCTCGCTCACGTAGAGGCCCGCACCGTACTCGCGGCACAGCCGCCGGAACGCGGTGTTCGTGATTCCGGCCATCGGCGCGAGCACGACCGGCACGCTCAGCTCGAGCGGCCCGATGCGCAGCGGCGCGGGCTGGGTGCTCGGTAGCGTGGACATGTCCTCGATTCTCTCAGAAAGGTCTGCGCATGGCTGAAGGCAGGGAACGCGTGACCGCGGATGCCGCCGCCCGCGGCATCGAGGTCGAGTTCGTCGAGCGGACCGCGGCCCGGTCGCTCGCCGAGGCGGCGGAGATCCTCGGCATCACCCCGGCCGACATCGTCAAGTCGCTCGTCGTCAAGCGGCATGATGGCACCTTCGTGTTCGCCGAGGTTCCCGGCGACCGTCAGATCTCGTGGGCGAAGCTGCGCGCCGCCGTCGGAGTCAACAAGCTGCAGCTGCCCGAGGCATCCGTCGCGCTGGAAGCGACCGGATATGAGCGCGGCACCATCACCCCGCTCGGGTCGACCACCGCATGGCCGGTCTACGTCGACGAGAGGATCGTCGGCCGGCGCGTGTCGATGGGCGCCGGCGAGCACGGGTTGTCGATGTTCGTGGACGCCGACTCCCTGATCGCAGGGCTGCAGGCGACGGTCGCCGACATCAGCGATCCGATGGTCGAGTAGCGGCGTAGCCGCGTGTCGAGACCGCTCGTCGACTCAGACCGCGTCGTCGTCGAGGCGGCGATTCATGATCGCGTGCTCGCGGTGCTCGGGGAGCTCGCAGACGTCGCCGTCGCAGGAGGCCGCATCGAGATCCCCGAGGATCTGCAACTTGGCCGGGGTGGCGTCCGTCATGCGGCGGGCTCCTTCGCGTTTCGCACCTGTTCGAGCACGTTAGC
>JAODAS010000074.1 GCA_025463555.1 Schumannella sp. | reverse complement strand
CTCCGGCGAGGCCCTCACGGTCCACGGTGAGCACGTCGATCGGCCACCGGTCGCAGATGTCGTCGAGGCCTGCCCTGCCGGCTGCAACGATCGCCGTCGCGAGGACGTCGGCGGTGACGATGTCGTCGGCGAGGACCGTCACCTGGAGGAAGTCGGCGGGCCCGGTTTCTCCGCCGAGCCAGATGTGATCGCCCCGCTCCGCGCTGCCGGACGTCGCGACGGCACGGCGGCCTCCCTCCAGCAGCACCGTGCACAGCAGCCCGCTGCGGTCGAGCGGGTCGACGATCCCGATCGCGCGCGGCACGTCGCTGGCTGCGGATTGCACGAGATCGCCGCCCACGACGAGCGTCCACTCGCCGGCCGCGGACGCATCCAGAAGGCCGGCGGCATCGCGCATCGCCGAGGCTTTGGCGATGCCGTTGAGGTCGATGACCCCGTCAGGCCGATGGGGAGAGAAGGCACCATCGGTGAGCCGGCGCCAATCGATCGCCTCGGCGTAGGCGGTGAGCAACTCGGTCCCGGCTTCCTCGAGACGCAGCTTTCCGGCCGCAACCCTGCTGAGTTGCGACTCCGGGCGATACAGGCTGAAGCGTCGGTCGAAACCCTCGAAGGTCTGCTCGATCGCGGGGATCGGCACATCGCAGTTCGCCGATAGCGACACCGTGGTGCCCATCGTGTCGAAGACGTGACGCATCAGGACCCCGCTTGATCGAGAGCGGACTGGAGCGATGAGAGGTACGCCTGCGACGTGTAGGTCGCGCCGCTGACGTTGGCGACGTTGGCGCTCTGCGACGCGAGCACCTCCTGCTTCAGGATCGGCGCCGCGCGGTTGCTGATCTGCACCGAACGCCCGTCACTGTCAGTCAGGTGCAGGGCGGTGACGTCGGCGATGGACCCGCCCGAGACCGTGACCTGCACCTGCACGTCGCCGAAGCGGGTACCCACCGACTGCCCGGTGTAGGTACCGTCGGCGGCAGCCGTCGTGGTCGTCGGACTGCCCGCCGACGTGCCCGTGCCCGAACTCGAGCCGGGCGTGCCGGTGATCACCCCGCCCGTTCCTTGGGCCGCGGTGGCGCCAATCTGCCAGCCGATGATCAGGATGCCGGCCGAGGCCAGCAGCCCCCCGAGCGCTGCGCGTGTTCTCACCAGTCGAACCTCTCCGCGTGGATGCGGTGCTCGGGCACCCCGTGGGCGCGGGCGTCGGCGACAACGGCTTCCAGCCAGGTCGTCGGGCCGCAGATGTACAGATCGGAGCGGGCCAGGTCGGGGAAGACGCTGTCCAGCTGGACGCCCCGTCTGGCATCCGCCGCAGTCATCCATGCCGGTCCCGCGAGGGCACGGTGACCCACCATCGTGTACAGGGTCAGACCCTTCGCCGCAGCGACCTCTCCGATCTCGTCCCAGAGATACGTCTCGTCGGCGGAACCCGCTCGCAGGACGATCGTCGCCTCCCCGGGCTGGAGGGGCGCGTTCTCGAGCAACGCCCGCACGGGGGTGACACCCACGCCGGCAGCGATGACGGCCATCCGAGGGGCCGTGCGAGCAGCATCGGAGAAGATCCCGTAGGGTCCCTCGATCGACACGCGGGTGCCTGGAGGGATCCTGCTGATCCGCTTGCTGCCTGCGCCGAGGTCCCGCACGGTGATGCGCGCAGTGGTGTCGGTCGGCATGGCCGAGAGCGAGATGGGGTGAGCGTGCCACCAGGTGGAGCCCGTCCAGAACCGCCAGATGAAGAACTGCCCGCCCACGCTGCCGAGTGTCCGAAGGTTCCGGCCACGCAAGTGGATCGAGACCACACCGGCGGCGACAGGCGTCACACCGGCCACGGTGATCCGGTGCCGCAGGCTCGACACTGCGGGTTCGATGAAGCGGAACGTCGCGATCGACCCGAACGCGAGCACGTACAGCGCTATCCAGTACACCCGCTGGGCCGTGCCCTCGGCGAGGACACCTCCCACGCTCAGCTGGTGGGGCAGCGCGAACGCGACCGCCAGGTAGCTCAGCAGGTGCACCAGGTGCCACCCTTCGTAGCTGAACCGACGCCGAACGGCGACGAGCGACGTGAAGACCACCGCGATCAGCAGCCCTGTGCCGATGAAGGCAAGCGGCATGTCGGGAAGGGCCAGCATCGGCGCGATCTCTGCGATCGGATCGGCTCCTGAGGTGATGCCATATCCGATGAGCAACAGGATGCCGTGCGCGAGGAGCAGATAGAGGGCCGGCTTCCCGAGGGTGCGATGCACGGCGATGGCACGGTCGTGGCCGATCGTGCGATCCAGCAGCGGGACGCGTGCCGCGAGCACCAGCATGACCAGGATGAAGTCCGAGCCGATCAGGCCCGTCACGATCCCGAGGCTGGTGATCGCCTGCCCGGCACTCGTGAACTGCCCCGCACCGCCAGACATGAGGAACAGCGCGACGGCTGCGGCCCCGGACGCCCACAGGAGCGTGACGAGCAGGTCGGAACGACGTGCGCGGCGAGCGTACTGCCGCCGGCGGTCGAGGGGGACCGCGCGCAGATCGCGCCGGGGAAGCACCGGTCGTTCGAGCGTCTGCGTGGACATGACACCACACTCCGGCCGCTACCTATGGCATTCCTATGAGCGGACGGGTGTGCAGGTGTGCGATCTCACATGTTCGGGAGGGTGACCACCGCCTCGAATCCGGGCGCGGTGTTGCGCAGCTGCACCGTTCCCCCCGCCGCCGTGGCCAGAGCGTGGACGAGCGCCAGGCCGAGCCCGCTACCGCCGCTCTGCGAGCCGCGTGCGACGTCCGCACGACTGAACCTCTCGAACGCACGTGGGATGAAATCTTCGGGCATTCCCGGGCCGTCGTCAGCGACGGTCAATTCGATGCCGGTCGCGGTCTGCGCGAGCCGGGCCTCGACCGACCCTCCGGCCGATGCTGCCAGCGCGTTCGTCAGCAGGTTGTCGGCGATGCGCCCGAATCCCTGGGGGTCGACCCTGTACCGCCTGGCGTCGTCGGTGCGAGACAGTTCGAAGCCGACTTCCGTGCTGGTTGCAAGCCCGACCATGCGCGCGCGATCGACCGCCCGCATGAGCTCACCAACGAGCTCCGCCGTCTCGCAGGACAGTGGCGCGGTGCCCTCGGCTGCCTCGAGCCGGCTGAGCTCTAGCAGATGTCCTGCCAGCGAGGCGAGGCGCTCGACCGATGACTCCGCGCTGATCAGGTGCCGAGCCAGCGCCCCTGCATCGCCGGCGTCGTCGCGCGCGAGTTCGAGTTGTGTTCGCAGCGACGCGAGGGGCGTACGAAGCTCGTGCGCCGCATCCGACACCATCTGCTTCTCGCGAAGCGCCGTAGACCGCACGCGTCCCAGCAGAGCATTCAGAGTGGTGGCAAGGGCGGACAGCTCGTCGTCGGCTTGGCCGACCGGCAGGTCGCCGTCCATCGCCGTGCCCAGCGACTCGGCTCGCCGGCGCATGCGCGACACCGGGCGCAAAGCCAAGGTCGTGAGCAACCAGGACGCCAGCCCGAAGCCGGCGAGCAGCACGACGCCGATGATGACGAAGACACGGTCCAGGCCGCCGATCGCAAGTTCGCTCGCCGACGTGCTGCGCGCGGCCCACAGCATCCACACGCCCTGTGTCGTCTCGACCGTCCGACCGACGACGACGAAGCCACGGCTCTCGTCGTCGGTCATCCGGAACTCGTCGTCCACGGCCGGGTGGTGATCGATCATGCGGCGCACGTCACGGGGGAGAGTGTCTACTTGAACCGCACCCCCAGGATCACGCACGTACACGAGGACACCGGTACCGGGATCGTCCACCTCGGTGCCGGGTTGCGCCGTGATGTCACTCTCGAAGCCGGCGAGGTCCCCGGCTGCGAGGGCGACGTCCGAATCCGCCAGAACCGCCGTCACCTCGGCGCGAGCGAGAACCAGTGCCCCGGCGAGCAGGACCGCCGCGACGAGCACACTCCCGAGCGTGATGCGAGTGCGGATCGAGAGTCCACGGATCACCCGACGACCTCCTGAACCTGATATCCCGCGCCGCGCACGGTCACGACGGTCACGCCCGAATCCAAGCGATCGAGCTTCTTGCGCAGGTACCGCACGTACTGGTCGACGATCGTCGGATCGATGTGCTGCGTGGTTCCCCACACCTCGGTCAAGATCTCGGGACGCGTAATGGTCTCGCCTGCTTTGGACGCGAGCATCCACAACAACGCGAACTCTTTCGCACTCAGAGGGACAACCCGTGCAGCGACCGTCGCGCGGACGGCCGCGGCGTCGAGTTCCACATTCCCGATCCGAAGCAGGGGTCTGGGTGTAGCGGCATCCCTTCGCACGAGTGCGCGAATGCGGGCGCTGAGTTCCGCGAATGCGAAAGGCTTGGTGAGGTAGTCGTCCGCACCGGAATCCAGGCCGAGCACCCGGTCCTCCACCGCATCCCGCGCCGTCAGGAGAAGCACCGGAAGCGTGCTGCCTTGCTGACGCAGGTGGCGGCAGATCTCGAAGCCGTTCATCTCGGGCAGCATCACGTCGATCGCAGCCGCCGCGAACGAATCGTTGGCCACAGCAACCAGAGCATCGACCCCGTTGCCGACGACGGTCACGTCGTACCCGTCAGCGCGGAGACCGTCGGCGACCAGGCGGCCCATGGTCTCGTCGTCTTCGACGACCAGGATTCGAGCCATCCGGCTCAGACCAGGCCGGTCGTGCCGAGGAGGGTACCGATCAGGTACGTCGCCGCGAGTGCGAGCGCGCCGCCGACCACCACGCGAACCGTCGGACGCAGCCAGGGGCTGCCGCCGATGCGGGCTCCCGTCGCGCCGGTCAATGCGAGGGCGACCAGCACCGCCGCAAAGGTCACGGGGACCCGTGCCTGCGCCGGAGGCAGCAGGATCGCGAGCAT
>JAODAS010000055.1 GCA_025463555.1 Schumannella sp. | reverse complement strand
GAGCAGTGCCCACCCGAGCAGTGCCGACGCCAGGGCGACGACGACGCCCGGCACGACCATCCGGTTGGGGAGTCGATGTTCGCGCAGGTCGACCCGGATCAATGCAGGGGTGACGGCGGCGAGGTAGAGGGCCGGGATCGTCGCCGGTGTCAGACCGAACGCGGCGATCGAGAGCGCGGCCAGCGGAAGGGCGAACAGCAGAAGAGGGAACGGCATTGGCGGGAGGCTACCCGGCCACGAAGGAACGCGGCCGGGCGCCTCCACAGGGGTGCGGCTATGTCAGTTCGTTCGACTCCAGCATCTCGGTGACGAGGGCGGCGATCGCCGACCGCTCGGATCGGGTGAGGGTGATGTGCGCGAACAGCGGGTGGCCCTTGAGTGTCTCGATCACCGAGGCGACTCCGTCGTGCCTGCCGACCCGCAGGTTGTCGCGCTGCGCCACATCGTGGGTGAGGACGACGCGCGAGTTCTGTCCGATCCGGGACAGGACCGTGAGCAGCACGTTGCGCTCGAGCGACTGCGCTTCATCGACGATCACGAACGCGTCATGCAGCGATCGACCGCGGATGTGCGTCAGGGGCAGCACCTCGAGCAGCCCGCGTTGCACGATCTCTTCGAGCACGTTCTCGCTGACCAGGGCACCGAGCGTGTCGAACACGGCCTGGCCCCACGGGTTCATCTTCTCGTCCTTGTCGCCGGGCAGGTAGCCGAGCTCCTGACCGCCGACCGCGTACAACGGGCGGAACACCATGATCTTGCGGTGCTGCTGCTTCTCGAGCACCGCCTCGAGCCCCGCGCACAGCGCCAGGGCGCTCTTGCCGGTGCCGGCACGCCCGCCCAACGACACGATGCCGATCTCGGGGTCGAGCAGCAGATCGATCGCCAGGCGCTGCTCGGCGCTGCGCCCGTGCAGGCCAAAGACATCGCGGTCGCCGCGGACCACGCGCAGCTCGCCCTTGGAGACGACCCGGCCGAGGGCGGAACCGCGGTCGGACTTGATGACGAGCGAGGTGTTGACCGGCAGATCCTGGACCAGGCGGGAGGAGATCACGGCGTCGTCGTACAGGTCGCTCATCTGCTCGCTGGAGACCTCGATCTCGGCGAGTCCTGTGTATCCGGTGTCGACGGCGAGCTCGGCCCGGTACTCCTCGGCGGCGAGACCCACCGACGCCGCCTTCACCCGAAGGGGCAGGTCCTTCGAGACCACCACGACATCCAGCCCATCGTTGGCCAGGTTCATCGCCACGGCCAGGATGCGCGAGTCGTTGTCGCCCAGCTGCAGACCCGAGGGCAGCACCGACATGTTGGAGTGGTTCAGTTCGACGCGCAGCGACCCGCCCGCGTCGCCCACGGCGATCGGGAAGTCGAGACGCTCGTGCTGCACGCGCAGTTCGTCCAGGTTGCGAAGCGCCTGGCGCGCGAAATAGCCGATCTCCGGATCGTGACGTTTCGCCTCGAGCTCGGAGACCACCACGATCGGAAGAACCACCGCGTGCTCGGCGAACCGGAATATCGCCTTCGGATCGCTCAGCAGAACGGACGTGTCGAGCACGTACGTGCGCTCACCCTGCTTCTGCCGGTTCTCGGAAACGGTGGTCGACTTGAGCTGAGGCAATGCCACTCCATCCCCGGGTGGCACATGTCCACCCGGATCCTGTGACGGAACGGCCGGGTTGGGCTCGACGGAGGCGAACTTACGTGGCCGCTCCGATCAGACGCCATGCCTGATGACTGCAACGTAACCCCGCGTCGCGGACCCGCGATGCGCGACACACCCGGCGCACGTTTCGCGGGGATGAAATCTCAGGATGCCGCGGTCGCGTACGACAGGAACGCCGCCCTCAGCATCGCCAGGGTCTCGTCGTCGGTCGTTGCGTGCGCGCTCAGGCGCACGTGCCCGGCGCGCACGGTGGCCGTGATCCCGTGGTTGTGCAGCGACGCTGCGAGCACGGTGAGCCGATCGGGTTCCGGCTCGACGACGACGATCCCGGCACGTTCCGGCTCGGCGCGGGATGACGCCACCGGGATCGCGAACTCGTCGGCGAGGTCGATGATGCGGCTCACGCGATCGGCGATGCGGGTGTGGATCGCAGGCACCCCCACCGACGCCAGCTCCTCCAGCGCAGCGGCGAACCTCGCCTGCGCGACCGGATCCGGGTTGCTCACCTGGAACTTGCCGGCGCCGCGAGTGGGCTGCGGCACCTCATCCATCGGCGTCCCCTCGACGTCGGTGGCGTTGAACCCGGACCACACCGGGGTGAGGTGATCGAGCGCGCGGTCGCTGAGCGCGAGAAAGCCGTTGCCCCATCCGGCCCTCGGCCATTTCTGCCCGCCCGCGACGACGATGTCGGCCAGCTCGTACGGAGCATCCACCACCCCGAAACCCTGGGTCGCATCCAGGATCAGCAGGCGGTCGCCGATCACCTGCCGGATGCCCTCCACATCGACGAGGTACCCGCTGCGGAAGTCGACCAGGCTCACGGCGACCGCCATCACCGACGCGGGCAGCTCCTGACCGCGGATGCCGCCGGGGGTCACGCGGCCGGGCTCCGTGGTCATCCAGAACGGCTGCAGCACGCCGAGTGCCTGCGCAGCCCGGGTCACCGCGAAGGTGAGACTCGGGAACTCCGCCGCCGAGAGCGCCACTCCCCCGGTGATGCCGAACATCGCGTGCATGAGGCCCTGGCTGGTGTTGGGCTGGAACACCACCTGATCCGGCCGGAAGCCGGTCAGCCCGCACACGGCTGCGCGCACCCGGTCGTGCTGCGCCGTGCCGAGGAGCGGGTCGAGTGATCCGAATCGCGCGCGGGCGAGCAGCGGCATGAGAGCCGCCTCCTCTTCGACGATCGCTGCGCCGACGGGGCCGACGCGCGCGAAGTCGAGGTACCCGGGCTCTTCGTCGAAGCGGGCGACGTATTCCTCGATCAGCACCGGGCTCCTACCTGCCCCAGCGCCGCTCGCGGCTGGCGAAGTCGCGCAGGGCGCGCAGAAAGTCGACTTCGCGCAGGTCCGGTCCCAGGGCCTCGACGAAGTAGAACTCGCTGTGGGCGCTCTGCCAGAGCATGAAATCGCTGAGCCGCTGCTCGCCCGAGGTGCGGATGATGAGGTCGGGATCCGGCTGGCCCTGCGTGTAGAGGTGGTTGCCGATCAGCTCGGGCGTGAGGATCTCGGCCAGGTCATCGATCGAACCGCCGCCTTTGCCATGCGAGCGCACGATGCTGCGCATCGCATCCGCGATCTCACGCCGGCCGCCATAGCCGACCGCCAGGTTCACGTGCAAGCCGGTGTTCTGGGCGGTCCGCGCCTCGGCCGCCTTCAGCGTCGCCGTCAGCTGAGGCGGCAGGCTGTCGGATGTGCCGACATGCTGGATCCGCCAGTCCGCCGCGCGCGAGAGATCGTCGGCGAGGTCGCCGATGATCTCGAACAGCAGCGCGAGCTCGTCGTCGCTGCGGCCGCTCAGGTTGTCGGCCGAGAGCAGGTAGATCGTGACCACGCGGATGCCGAGCTCGTCGCACCAGCGCAGGAAGTCGCGCATCCGCTCCGCGCCCGCGCGATGCCCGTGCGCCTCGGTCTGAAGCGCGCGGTCACGCGCCCAGCGGCGGTTGCCGTCGATGATCATCGCCACATGATGAGGGCGTGGCGCATCGGCCAGCGAGCGACGCAGCCGAGCGGAGTAGAGACCGTACAGGAGGCCCGTTCCCAGGAGACCTCCGCGTTCGCGCACGCGACAACGTTACCCGCCTCACAGGGGACCTCCTGGATGCACCCCGTACTCTTGCCGCATGTTCGCTGCGCGCCGAAACGACGTCGACAACGCCGGTGACACCGGCCCCGACCTGCCGAACATCCCGCTGCTGGATGACGCGATCGACCTCGAAGCCGAACGGGAGCAGAAGCCCACCTGGCGCGGCTGGATCCACGCCGGTACGTTCCCGCTCGCGATCGTCGCGGGCATCGTGCTGATCGTGCTGTCGGACGGCGTGCCCGCCAAGATAGCGTCGGCGATCTTCATGGCGAGCTCGCTGCTGCTGTTCGGCGTCTCGGCCGTGTACCACCGCTTCGACTGGAACCCGCGGACGAAGGCGGTCTTCCGCCGGCTCGACCACTCCAACATCTTCCTGCTCATCGCCGGGACCTACACACCGCTGGCGGTCGACGCCCTGGAATACCCGAAGAACGTGATCATGCTCTCGGTGATCTGGGGCGGTGCGATTCTCGGGATCCTGTCGCGCATCTTCTGGCTGAAAGCCCCGCGCTGGTCGTACGTCGTGCTGTACGTCGGCCTCGGATGGGCCGCCGTGATCTACATGGGCGACCTGTTCGCCGCGAACCCGGTCACGATGATCCTGGTTATCGTCGGCGGGCTCGCGTACACGACCGGCGCGCTGTTCTACGCCTTCAAGCGGCCCAACCCGGTGCCCGGGGTGTTCGGGTTCCACGAGCTGTTCCACTCGTGCACGGTGATCGCGTTCATCTGCCACTGGTTCGGCATCGTGCTGGTCGCGATGCACCCGATCGTCGGCTAGGGCTTGCTCTTCTGCTCGGCTTCGAGCCTCTCGCGTACCTGCGCACGGTAATTGACCCGGCGGATGCGCCTCACCATGTCGAGGATCAACAGGATCACCGCGATGATCACGCCGATCGTCAGCACGAAGCCCCAGATGCCGGGTGTGACGAGGTCTTCGTCGAATCCGGGCGGAGTGGTGGGGGCTGGCGAAGCGGTGAGAGAGAGCCAGATCACGATGTAAGACTATCGGCAGTGAATACCTCCACGATCGACGCACGCTACGGGCGCACGCCCGGCCGCAGCCGTCGCAGTCGCCTGATCGCGATCGTCGCGGCGGCGGGGGTAGTCGTGGTCGTCGTCGCGTGGGTGCTGTGGGTGGGGCTGTTCGGGCCCGCCTCGGGGCTCGGATCGCGGGACCTCGGCTACGTGATCCACGGCGACAGTGCCGTCGAGGTGCGGTATGAGGTGACGGTGGATGCCGGCCGCAGCGCCTCCTGCGCGTTGCAGGCCCTGAACTCCGACTTCGGCGTCGTCGGCTGGAAGGTGGTCGACATCCCGCCCTCGACGAAGGGGACGCGGCAGTTCCGCGAGACGCTGCGCACCTCTGAGACCGCCGTCACCGGCTTGATCTACCGTTGCTGGCTGACCTAGGCTGAGCAGCCTATGTCTGACCTACCCGCCACCACGTGGCTGACCCAGGAATCCTACGACCGCCTGAGCGCGGAACTCGAGGAGCTGAGCGGTCCCGCGCGCGCCGACATCGCCAAGAAGATCGAGGCGGCGCGTGAAGAGGGCGACCTCAAGGAGAACGGCGGCTACCACGCCGCCAAAGACGAGCAGGGCAAGATCGAGGCCCGCATCCGCCAGCTGACGCAGCTGCTGCGCAACTCGACCGTCGGCGAACCGCCCGCCAGCCACGGCGTCGTCGAGATCGGCACCGTCGTCACCGCGAAGATCGCGGGCGACTCCAGCACCTTCCTGCTCGGCAGCCGCGAGATCGCCGACGACGCCAGTGACATCGAGGTCTACCCCGCCACCAGCCCGCTCGGGCAGGCCATCCTCGGCCTCAAGGTGGGCGAGTCGACGAAGTACGTGGCGCCGTCCGGCAAAGACATCACCGTCGAGATCACCAAGGTCGAGACCTACAAGGGCTGAGCGGCCAGAACCGGCTAGAAGTCGACCCGGGGGCGGTAGCCGGCTTCGCGCAGCTTGTTGAGGACCATCTCGGCGTGCTCGGGACCGCGGGTCTCGATGTGCAGTTCCAGCTCGACCTCGCTGATCTGCAGGTTGCTGTTGTGCCGTGTGTGCAGCACCTCGACGACGTTCGCGTTCGCCTCTGCCACCAGCTCGGCGGTGCGGGCCAGCTGACCGGGGCGGTCGGGCAGCGGGATGCGCAGCTTGAGGTAGCGCTCACCGGCCGCGAGGCCGCGGGCGATCACGCGCTCCATCACCATCGGGTCGATGTTGCCGCCGCTGAGCAGGATGACGGTCGGCCCGTCGACGGTGTACGCGCCCGAGAGCGCAGCGGCGACGCCGACCGCTCCGGCCGGTTCCACGACGAGCTTCGCGCGTTCGAGCAGCAGCACCAGGGCCTTCGCGGTCTGGTCGTCGGTGACGGTGACCACCTCATCCACCGTCTCGCGGATGATCGCGAAGTTCAGCGCTCCCGGCTTGCTGACATGGATGCCGTCGGCGATCGTCGGCGACGTCACGATCGCGGTCGGCACGCCCGCGGCCAGCGACGGCGGATACGCGGCCGCGTTCGCGGCCTGCACGCCGATCACGCGTACGCGACGGCCGATCTCGGGCTCGAGCTGACGGAACGCGCTCGCGATGCCGGAGATGAGACCGCCGCCGCCGATGGGGACGACCACCGTGGTGAGCTCGGGTACCTGATCGAGGATCTCGAGCGCCAGCGTGGCCTGTCCGGCCACGATGTCGGGGTGGTCGAACGGCGGGATGAGCACGGCACCGGTCCGCTCGGCGAACTCGGCGGCGGCCTGCAGGGTCTCATCGACCACCGTGCCGTGCAGCACGACATCGGCCCCATAGCTGCGGGTCGCTTGCAGCTTCGGCAGCGCGACCCCCACGGGCATGAAGATCGTCGCGGCGATACCGAGCTCGCGGGCGGCGAGCGCGACCCCCTGGGCGTGATTGCCCGCGGAGGCGGCGACGACTCCGCGGGCCTTCTCGTCGGCGGTCAGCTGGGCCAGCAGGTTGTAGGCGCCGCGGATCTTGTACGACCCGGTGCGCTGCAGGTTCTCGGCCTTGAGATGCACCGGATGCCCGAGCGTCTCCTCGAGGAATCGCGAGTTCTCCATGGGCGTGGTGGTCACCACGGCGGACACGCGCTCGCGCGCCTCGCGCATCTCGGCGAGGGTCGGACCCGCGAGCTCGGGCTCTGTCAGGCGCGGTTCAGTCGACACGGGCGACCGGCCCCTTCGTGCTCGGCACCACGTCGGCGACGCTGGGATGCGGGTTGGTGCGCCACTCGCCGCGGGCGATATACCCGACCATCACATTGAGCACGGCGACGAACGGGACCGCGAACAGCGCGCCGGGGATGCCGCCGATGAAGCCGCCGGTGGCGACGGCCAGCACGACCGCCACCGGGTGCACCTTGACGGCGTTTCCCATGATCAGCGGTTGCAGCACATGGCCTTCGAGCTGCTGCACCAGGATCACGATGCCCAGCATGATCAGCGCGGGAACGGGCCCCAGATAGACCAGCGCCACGAAGACCGCGAAGACGCCCGTGGCGACCGCGCCGACCACCGGGACGAACGAGGCGAGGAACACCGCGATCGCGATGGGGATGACCAGCGGGAAGCCGCCGTAGAAGAGGCCCAGGATGAACGCACCGAGCCCGATGCCGACGGCGTCGATGAAGGCGACCAGCAACTGGACCTGGACGAACGCCTTCAGGGTGACCCAGCCCGCCTCGCCTGCGCCGACCACGGCCGCGCGCGAACGCAGCGGGAACAGTCGCGCGATCCAGTTGAACATGCCCCGGCCGTCGATCAGGATGAACAGCGTCGTGAACAGGGCGATCAGGGCGCCGGCGACGACATGCAGCACCGACGAGCCGACGGTCAGCGCGCCTGTCAGCAGGGTGCCGGAACTGGCATTGAGCGCATCCAGAGCCTGCTGCACGTAGGCGTCGATGTCCTTGCCGCTCAGGTTGAACGGCTCGCCGCTCAGCCAGGCGACGAGTTCGCTGTACTTGGCGGTCGTCTGATCCTGCAGCTGCGGAAAGCCGCGGCGCACGAAGATCACGACGACGGTGATGAGCCCGGCGATGACGACCAGCAGACCCAGCTCGCAGACCGCGACCGCCAGACCGCGCGGCCAGCGGTGGCGGATGAGCCAGTTCTTCAGCGGCACCAGCAGGGCCGACAGCAGGATGGCGACGAACACGGGGACGGCGACATCGCGAAGCACGGCGACGATCAGGCCGACCAGGGCGATGAGGGCCGCGACGACCAGGATGCGCCACGACCATGCGGCGGCGATCCGCATGCCGGGGGCGACATTCTCGTCGACCTCGGCGGCCGTTATCGGCGTGAGTTTCTTCGCGCGCAAAGGCATGTGGTCAGTCTAGGGAGCGTAACCGGGGTGTCCGACCCGCTCAGTAGGCTCGAAATGTGGTCGATTCGGTCTCCCCTGCTGCTGCGCGCCGCATCGCGCTCGCGGCGCAGGGTTTCGGGCGGCCCCGGCCGGATGCCGTGGGCACGAGGCAGCTCAACCTCGCGCTGCAGAGACTGGCCGTCTTGCAGCTCGACTCGGTGAACGTCTTCGAACGCAGTCACTATCTGCCGCTGTTCGCGCGGCTCGGGGCGTACGACAAGACGCTGCTCGACAAGCTGACGTTCGCGAAGAAGGGACCCTACCTCGAGTACTGGGCACACGAGGCGGCCCTGATCCCGGTGGAGGACTGGCCGCTGTTCCGGTTCCGCATGGAGTTCTGGCGCGAGTGGATGGGCAAGAACATGCCCGACTGGTTCCAGGCGAATGCGTCGACCCTCGACCGGCTGAAGGCCGAGCTGGCGGCAAACGGGCCGA
>JAODAS010000271.1 GCA_025463555.1 Schumannella sp. | reverse complement strand
CATCCGACGCGAACACGGGGCTCGAACTGGGATCCGGCTCCGGTGGTTGCACCGGATCCTGTGGCCCCGCGCAGGAGGAGAGTCCGGCGAGGATCAGGGTGATTCCGAGTGCTGTCGCTGCCGCTGCTGATCGCATGCCGACGACCGTAGGCAAGCCACGGCATCCGGCGCTCGAATTGTCCACACGCGGACTTCGGGAATCGCCCTCGTGCCCGCGCGACCCGGTACCGTGGCGACGGTGAGCACCGACGCCCCTGTTCCCGGACCGTGGAGCCGCGCCGCGCGCGGTGCGGGGCTGCTCGGCGACGACGGCAGCCTGCGCCCGTCGATCTTCGCCGAGATGTCTGCTCTCGCCGCCGCCACCGGCTCGATCAACCTGGGTCAGGGCTTCCCGGACTACGACGGTCCGCCGGAGGTGCTCGAGGCGGCGCGTCAGGCGATCGCCGATGGCATCAACCAGTACCCGCCCGGTCTCGGCATGCCGGTTCTGCGGAATGCGATCGCCCGGCACCAGCAGCGCTTCTACGATCAGCTCGTCGACCCCGACCGGGAGGTGCTGGTCACGGCAGGGGCCACCGAGGCGATCGCCGCCTCCCTGCTGGCGCTGCTCGAGCCGGGCGACGAGGTCGTCATGCTCGAGCCGTACTACGACTCGTACGCCGCGCTGACCGCCCTCGCCGGGGCCCGCGCGGTCACGGTTCCCCTGGACCCGCGCGGGTTCACTCCCGACCTCGATCAGCTCGCGGCAGCGGTCACCGACCGCACGCGCGTCATCCTGCTCAATTCGCCGCACAACCCGACCGGCACCGTGCTGGACCGGACCACCCTCGAACTCATCGTCGAGCTCGCGAATCGCCACGACGCCTACATCATCAGCGATGAGGTCTACGAACACCTGCTCTTCGCCCAGCCGCACGTGCCGATCGCCACGCTGCCGGGCGCCGCTGAGCGCACGATCACCATCTCCAGCGGCGGCAAGACGTTCAGCGCCACGGGCTGGAAGATCGGCTGGCTTCTCGCCCCGCCTGCGATCCGCGACGCGATCCTCGCGGTCAAGCAGTTCCTGACTTTCGTGAACGGCGCGCCCTTCCAGCCCGCCATCGCCATCGGTCTCGACCTTCCCGACGCCTATTTCGCGGATGTCGCAGCGTCTCTCGCGCGCCGCTGCGGGCTGCTGTCGGCCGGCTTGCAATCCGCGGGGTTCAGCGTCTCGGCTCCCGCCGGAGGGTATTTCATCGTCGCCGATGCCGCTCCCCTCGGCTACGACGATGCCGTCGCCTTCTGCCGCGCGCTGCCCGACCTCGCCGGAGTGGTCGCCATCCCGCTCACCGCGTTCGTCCAGCCGGAACGGGTCGGTGCATACCGGTCGCTCGTGCGATTCGCGTTCTGCAAACGGGACGAGGTGCTCGACGACGCCGTTTCGAGATTGACTCGACTGCGGTCTGCTTCCGGCCGATAGCATGGCCGTGCTGTGACCCCCTCTGCCGAACGCCAGCCCGGCGCCCCCATCGACATCGACGACGCGCTCGATGTCGCCGCCGACGCCTTCGTCAATGACGGCTTCGATGCGGTGTCGTTCCGTCGCATCGCGAGCCGGCTCGAATGCGACGAGGCCGATCTGGAGCAACTGTTCTCGTCGATCGAACAGCTCATGGTCAGCATGCTCAATCGCGAATACACCGGCATGTTCCACGCGATCGTCGACGACATCGAACGCGACCCTCTCGGTGGGCGCCTTTCGCGCATCTACCGCTACATCCTGTCGGCCGTGTACGAACGTCCGCTCGCCCGATCGCTGTATCTGATGGATCGCGACGGCCTGAATCGCATCATGCGCGCGACCCACGGGTTCGCCTACATCCCGCAACTCGCGATTCGGTCGGAGTTCATCGATCGCATGAAGGCGGCCGGCGCGGTGCGCGGCGATGTCGACTCGCAGGCGATCTCCGCAGTCATCTCGGCGGTGTCAGCGGGCAGCGCTCTGCTGTCGCCGATGCAGGACCTGAGCGAGGTGGTCGACGGCCTCGCGCAACTGCTGGAACGTGGCGTCGACTCGGAGGACGCCGACACGACCGCGGGCAAGGCGGAGTTCTTCAAGTACGCGACAAGCCTGGCCGCAGAGCCGCTCGACGACCCGCACGACGACTAGCGCTCGGTCACTCCGAATCGGCGCAGCTGCAGTGCCGGGTTGATGCGGCGCACCTCTGCGACACGTGACGGCGAGATCCAGGCGACCCCGACATCCGTCGCCTCACCGATCGTGACCAACTCGACACCCATCGGATCGACCACCATGCTGTTGCCCGCCCCGATCGGTGGGGCGTGGTCGGCAGCGGCGACGTAGATCGTGTTCTCGATGGCGCGGGCGGTGATGAGGGTGCGCCAATGCGATTCCTTCAACGGGCCGCGGACCCATTCGGACGGCAACAGGACCAGGTCGGCGCCGGCATCCACCAGCCGGCGGGTCACCTCGGGGAACCGCACGTCGTAACAGGTCTGCAACCCGACCGTGAAGCCGTGCCACGGGAACACGGGCATCTGATCGAGCGGCCCCGGAACGATGTACTCGCTCTCCCGATCACCGAAAGCGTCGTAGAGGTGCATCTTTCGGTAGTGGGCGACGAGCTCACCGGTGTCGGAGAGCGCCACGAGGGTGTTCGCGACGCGCTTGTCTTCGTCGGGAACCTTCTCGACGAGACCGGCGACGATGTGGATGCCGAGTTCCGTCGCGAGTTCGGCGAGCGCCCGCGTGAACGGGCCGTGCAGGCCCTGGGCGTGCCGAACCCACTCGCCGCCGAGTTTCGGCGTGAAGTACGACGAGTACTCGGGGAAGACCACCAGCAGAGCCCCGCGGTTGGCGGCATCGCCGGCCAGCCGCGACATCTGCTCGAGGTTGGCGTCCGTGTCGTCACCGGGCGCGAACTGCGCGACGGCGATGGCCTGATGCGGCTGGGCTTCCATGCGGTCAGCCTACGAGGACTGTCAACCGCGAACCGCCTGCCGTACGTCATAGTGATGACACCGAGGAGACATCATGCACGCACGCAGCATCGCGCTGGTCCCCGTCATCGCCGCGCTCGCGCTACTTCTCGCCGCGTGCGGTCCGGGCGTTCCGGCTCCGACTCCCAGCCTGACGCCGGCCGACCCGAGTGCCGCCCCGAGCATCGTGCCCGACCCGATCGAGACGGCGGTCGGGGCCGATTCCGGCGCGATCCCTGCGGACATGAGCGCGAACATCATCGATGCGATGAACTCGGGCAATACCGCGGCGCTCGAGGGCTACCTCGCGCCCACCGTGCACATCACCTATGCGGCGAGCGAATACGAGGGCGATATGAGCGACCACGTGCTGATCGTCAACGACCTGACCGATCTCACCTCCCCCACCGCCACCTGGGATTTCGGCCTGCCGGTGTCGGTCGTCGAGGGCTATGCCTCGTTCGGCTACCCGGCGTATGCGGACGATTTTCCGCCCGGAGCCTTCGTCGGCCGCTCATCCGAGAACAAGGTCGTCTCATTCGTCATCGCGAACGGGCTGATCACCCGCATCCTCCTCGCACTGGACGAGTCGGCCCTCAGCTAGCCGCGAGCGATCAGGCCGAACAGGGCGCTGTCGGCTGCGACGGCAGGCAGCAGAGCTGCCCCGTCGATTCCGGACCCGAGCGGGGTGCGGATGTCGACCTGCTCCCAGCGCCGGCGCAATTCAGCGGCGAACGGGCCGGCGATCACGTCGGCGCGCAGCACCCCTCCCATGCCGCAGACCACGGGATCGGGCCGGTCCGCCTCCCCCACCCGCATCAGCGCTGCGGAGATCGAGTGCGCCAGCTCATGCGCCGCCCCCGCGCAGATGATCGAGGCGACGGGATCTCCCTCGGCGGCCAGCTCGGCGATGGCGCGGGCGTAGCCGGCGATGCGGCGCACCCGCCCCGGATCCGCCTGAAGCTCGATGTACGCCTGCTCGATGTCGGGGAAGTCCGCAGCCACCACCGCGGTCAGTGCGGTCGCATCACCGCGACCGTCGTGGTCGCGCATCACCGCGTCGAGCGCTGCCCGCCCGATCCAGTATCCGGAGCCCGCATCGCCGATCAGGTTGCCCCACCCGTCGACCCGCGCGACTTCGTGCGCTCCGACCGCCAGGGTCACCACTCCCGTGCCCGCCGCGACGACGGCGCCGCGTTGGTCGCCGAGTGCACCCAGGTAGGAGGTGACGGAGTCGTGGGCCATCAGCACCTGTGTGACGCCGAGGTCCGCGACGAGCATCCTCAGGCCTGCCGGATCTGTCTCCTCGGCGATCAGCCCGGTCGAGCCGATGCTGACGACGTCGACGGGGCCGGAGGACGCGCGCCGGATGACCGCCGCGAGCTGCGGCATCAGCGGCTGCGACGTCAGGATCCCGGGCAGTTCAGCCTCGGGCGCGCGGATGCCGTCGTCGATCACCAGGGTGCGGATGCCGGTCTGGCCGGCGTCGATGGCGAGATGGCGGGTCAAGCCGGGACGACTTCCTGCATCCCCCACGGCGAGCCGTACGCGTCGCGCAGCAGGTCGAGGAAGGGAACCGCGTCGAACGCTTCGGGGCCCAGCACACCGGAGCCCTTCCAGGCACCCGTCGCCAGCAGTTCGAGCGCAATGACGGGGTTGATGGCGGTCTGCCACACGACGCATTGGTGGCCGTACTCCTTCATCGACCAGTCGTTGTCGACGACGTGATACAGGTAGGTGGAGCGCGGCGCGCCGTCGACACCGGTGCCGGTCACCCAGAGTCCGGCGCAGGTCTTGCCGTGCATCTTGTCGCCCAGGGTGGCTGGGTTCGGAAGCAACGCCGCGACCACATCGCGCGGGCTCACCTCGACCCCACCGACATTGACCTTCTCGGTCTTGTCGAGACCGAGCTTGTGCAGTGTCTTGAGCACGCCGATGAACTCATCGCCCAGGCCGTACTTGAACGTGACCCGCTTCGCCTCGAGCCAGCGCGGCATCATCAGCACCTCTTCGTGCTCGACGTTGACGCACTCCACCGGGCCGATGCCCTCGGGGAAGTCGAACACCTCGGGCTCGCTGAACGGCTCGGTCGTGTACCAGCCCTTCTCCTTCTCCCAGATGACGGGAGGGTTCAGGCACTCCTCGATCGTGGTCCAGATCGAGAAGGAGGGCGCGAAGTCGTAGCCGTCGACCGTCAGGTTCGCCCAGTCCCGCGTGCCGAGCTCGTCGATCTCAGTGAACAGGTGATCGGAGGCGTAGCGCGCGAAAACGTTCGACAAACCCGGCTCGACGCCGATGCCCACGAGCGCCAGGCGGCCGGACTTCTCCCATTCGGCGGCTTTCGCGAACTGGTAGTCCCCGAGCTTCTCGCCGGTCTGCGTGTACGGGTGCTGCGGATGCGGGTGCGACAGGCTCATCGCCATGTCCAGATAGTCGGCGCCCGCCAGGTACGCGCCCTCGAAGATCGGGATGACGAACCGCGGGTCGACCGCGTTCATCACGTGGGTGGCTCCGCTGGCCTTCGCGAGCGCGGCGACCGAGTCCGCGCTGGAGGCGTCGACCTGAGCGGCGGTGAACCGGGGGTCGCCGACGGCGGCGACCGCACGCTCCGCACTGGCGGCGGCGTAGTCCGCGACGACGATGCTCTCGAAGAAGTCGCGGCGCGCCGCTATCGAGCAGAACGCAGACCCGACCCCTCCGGCGCCGATGAGGAGGATCTTCATTCGCACACCCTATCGGGCGTACATTGTTCGGCATCCCGAGCTGAACCGAGGTGCCACTGATGCGTGATCCGCTGTCGATCTACACCGTGCTTCCCGTCGCCGACCTCGAGCGGGCACGGGCGTTCTACCGCGACAAGCTCGGCCTCGAGGCGACACTCGAGAAACCGGGGATGCTGGCCTATTCGGGGCCGTCGGGCTACATCTTCCAGCTCTACGAGACACCGACCGTCGGCACTGCGCAGAACACGCAGATGGGCTGGTCGACCTCCGAGCTGGACGACGATGTCGCAGAGCTGCGGGGCCGAGGGGTGGTGTTCGAGGAGTACGACCTTCCCGGCCTGAAGACCGAGAACGGCATCGCCGAGGTCGGTACAGAGCGCAGTGCCTGGTTCAAAGACACCGAGGGCAACACCATCTGCATCTCGCAGACGATTCGCTGATGAGCGCCGCCAACGAGGCTCAGGTCGATCGCCTCATCGCGTGCATCAACGAGCGCCGAATCGAAGTCATGGACGAGCTGTTCCACGACGACGCGCTGATGGACTGGCCGCAGTCGCGCGAGCGGGTGCGCGGGGCCGAGAACCGCCGGGCCATCTACGGCGCGTTCCCGCAGCTCCCCGTGATCACGCCGCATCGCATGACGAGTTCCGGCGACATCGTCGTCGCCGAGGCGACGCTGGACTACGGCGGACCGACGTACGAGACCGTCTTCGTGTTCGAGTTCCGCGACGGCAAGATCGCGCACGAGACCGCCTACTGGAGCGAAGCCTTCGACGCGCCGGAATGGCGCGCGCAGTGGGTCGAGACGTTCTGAGCGTCGCGTACATGCAGAAGGCCCGGTCGTGATGACCGGGCCTTCTGAGCTCTGACGAGCTGCGGTTGCGGGGACAGGATTTGAACCTGCGACCTCTGGGTTATGAGCCCAGCGAGCTACCGAACTGCTCCACCCCGCGATGCGTGTTCCAGGTTACCAGGGTTTCGCAGTGGGTGCTGCCGGTGGTTTCGATACGCGCTTCGCCCTACTCAACCACCGCTACTCAACGACCGGGGCTAGCTGATACCGGACGCCTTGATCGCGGCTTCCACCGCGTTCTGCATCTTCTGGTCGGCCTGGGCCGCCGCGACCAGGTCGCCATCGGCGTAGGCCTGCTGGCGCTCGGCCAGGGCGTCCTGGTAGTCCGACAACGCCTGGGCCAGCGCCGCCTCGTCGACGGTTCCGGTGTCGGTCGGCGGCGTGGTCGGATCGGTCGGCGTCGTCGGGTCGGTCGGCACACCGCCGTCCCCTGCTGCGGCGCCGCTGTCACCGCCGAAGAGGTCGTCCAGCGCCGCATCCAGAGTGTCTTTGTACGCGACCTTCTCACCGAACGCGACCAGGATCTTGCGCAGCAGCGGGTAGCTGGTCTCGCCGTTCGACTGCACGTAGACGGGTTGCACATACAAGAGCCCACCGCCGACCGGCAGGGTCAGCAGGTTGCCGCGGATCACCTTGGTATCGGCCGTCGCGAGGATGTTGAGATCCTTGGCGACGACGGCGTCCGACGTGAACTGGTTCTGCGCCTGACCGGGGCCGGGCACGGTATCGGACTTCGGCAACGTCAGCAGCGTGAGCTTGCCGTAGTCGGCCCCCGGATCGGAGTTGACGGCGAGATAGCCGGTCAGCACGCTCTGCGCCGCATCTCCCGACTGGGTGCGCGGAATGAACGTCGAGTACAGCGTGAACGCGGGCTTGTCGGTTCCGGGCACCTGCATCGTCAGGTAGTACGGCGGCTGCGCCTTCGCGCCCGCGCCCTGGGTCGGGTCGTTGGGCGTCACCCAGGCGTCGTTCGCCGAATAGAACGTGCCCGCGTCGGTGACGTGATAGGTCTCGAGGATCTGGCGCTGCACCTTGAACAGGTCGGCCGGGTACCGGATATGCGCGATCAGGTCCTGGCTCATGTTGTCGGCGGAGGTGATGGTGCCCGGGAAGATCTTGCTCCAGGTCTTCAGGATCGGGTCGTCGGTGTCCCAGGCGTAGATCGTGACTTTGCCGGAGTACGCGTCGACCGTCGCCTTGACGGAGTTCCGGATGTAGTTGATGTCGTCGAGCGCGTACCCCGGGGTGGGGGTGTAGGTGTCCGCGATCGAGTTCGAGAGCTGCTGGATGCGCGAGTACGGGTAGTCCGCGGTCGTCGTGTAGCCGTCGACGATCCACACCACACGGCCGTCGACGACGGCCGGGTAGGTGTCGGAGTCCAGGGTCAGATACGGAGCGACCTTCTGCACGCGGGTGATCGGGTTGCGGTCGTAGAGCACCTGCGACTGGTCGGTGACGTTGCTCGAGAGCACGACCTGCTCCGACTGGAACTTGATGGCGTAGACCAGGCGCTTGAAGACGCTGTCGAGCTTCGGCCCTCCGTTGCCGTCGAACGTCGTGTACTTGTCGTTGCCGTTGTCCTGATCGCCGGAGGGGTAGTCCAGCTCGGCCGGCTTGCCGTTCGCGGAGCCGCCGACGATGGAGTACTTGGGCGAGTTCTCGCCGAAGTAGACGCGCGGTTCGAAGTCCCCCAGGTCGCCCGATGACGGGATGCCCGACTCCAGGAACAGCGGCTGCCCGTCGGGAGAGCGCTGGTTGCCGTAGGCCGCGACCACGCCGAACCCGTGCGTGTACACGAGGGTGTTGCTGAACCAGTCGTTGGCGCTCTGGCCGGACTGGTTGAGCTCGCGCACCGCGATGACGGTGTCTTGGGACTTGCCTTTGATGTCGTACCGGTCGACGTCGAGGTGCAGCGGGAACCGGTAGTACTGCTTCACCCGCTCCAGCTGCGAGAACGTGGCCGACACGACGGCCGGGTCGAGGATGCGGATGTTGGCAGTGGTCTCGGCGTCCGCACGCAGGGCTCCGGCTTCGGCATTCGTGGTGGCCGCGTAGGGCCGCACGGTCACATGGTCGGCGTCGAC
>JAODAS010000247.1 GCA_025463555.1 Schumannella sp. | reverse complement strand
CCCCTCGCCTCGCCGAGCAGGCCATCGAGCTGCCCTCCTGGGCGTTCGGCAACTCCGGCACCCGGTTCAAGGTGTTCACGCAGCCCGGCGTCCCGCGCGACCCGTTCGAGAAGGTGTCGGATGCTGCTCAGGTGCACAAGCAGACCGGGCTCGCACCGACCGTTGCGCTGCACATCCCGTGGGACCTGGTCGATTCGTACGCCGACCTCGCGAAGCACGCCGCCGACAACGGCGTGGCCCTGGGCACCATCAACTCGAACACGTTCCAGGACGACGCGTACAAGCTCGGCAGCCTCACCCACTCCGACAAGGCGGTGCGTCAGAAGGCGATCGACCACCACTTCGCGTGCATCGACGTGATGAACGAGACCGGCTCGCGCGACCTGAAGATCTGGCTCGCGGACGGCACCA
This sequence comes from Schumannella sp., assembly GCA_025463555.1. GTDB lineage: Bacteria > Actinomycetota > Actinomycetes > Actinomycetales > Microbacteriaceae > JBDSKH01. Next base: position 10,780 of record JAODAS010000247.1, on the reverse strand, counting down.
ACTACCCGGGCCAGGATGACATGCGGGCCCGCCAGGACCGGCTCACCGAATCGCTCGCCAGCATCTACGAGCGCGTCGGCGAGAACCAGCGCCTGGTGCTGGAGTACAAGTTCTTCGAGCCGGCGTTCTATCACATGGACGTTCCGGACTGGGGCACCAGCTACGCGCAGGTGGCCGCTCTCGGGGACCGGGCGATGGTGTGCCTCGACACCGGCCACCACGCGCCCGGCACGAACATCGAGTTCATCGTCATGCAGTTGCTGCGCCTCGGCAAGCTCGGCTCGTTCGACTTCAACTCCCGGTTCTATGCCGATGACGACCTGATCGTGGGGGCGGCGGACCCGTTCCAGCTCTTCCGCATCATCGTCGAGGTGGTGCGAGGGGGTGGATACGGTGCCGGCAGTGACGTCGCGTTCATGCTCGACCAGTGCCACAACATCGAGGACAAGATCCCCGGGCAGATCCGCAGCGTGCTGAACGTGCAGGAGATGACGGCGCGCGCGCTGCTCGTCGACCAGAAGGCGCTGGCGACCGCCCAGGCCGCCGGTGACATCCTCGCCGCCAACGGCATCCTGATGGACGCGTTCTACACGGACGTGCGTGGCGACCTGGCCGCCTGGCGCGAGAGCCGCGGGCTGCCCGCCGACCCGATGGCGGCGTACGCGGCCAGCGGCTACGGTGCCTCGATCATCGAGGGACGCGTTGGCGGTAATCAGGCCGGATGGGGCGCCTGAGCCGTGCGGATGATGCCCTCGACCGAGAGGTCCTCGTCGATGCGCGGCCAATGGATGCCGACGCCACCCGCGATCAGCCGCCAGTCGTCTCGCTCGTCGGCACGGGCCGCAGCGAGACGCGAAGAGTATGAGATCGGAACCTCGAGCTCCCGGCCGCTTCGAAGCGCCACGTGCATTCGAGAGGAGTCGAACCAGACGCGCTCGGCCAGTTCTTCATCCGAAATGTCGTCGCCATGCGATCGCAATGTGCACCTCCTCGGCAAGAACCAGCTTCTCGACGACCCGCAACTCGCGCGGGCCGAAACGACGGAATCTCGCCAATTCTACCGGCCGTATCCAGAACTTGGCTTCGCAATCGTCCCGTTCCACATGCACATGCATGGGCTCGGATCCCTCCTCGCTGTAGAAGTAGAGCCGGTAGGGTCCGGAGCGTCCGACCGTCGGCATCCCGCCATGCTGAGCTCACCCGAGCGGCGCTCTCGCCCCCGGAACCGATCTGTGGAGAACTGCTCATCATGACCGCGAAGCAGGACCTGATCAAGCGGTCGAACCGCCTCGGCAGCGACCCGAAGATCACCAACTACGCCGGCGGCAACACCAGCGCAAAGGGCACCGAGATCGATCCAGTGACCGGTGAGCCGGTCGAGCTGCTCTGGGTCAAGGGCTCCGGTGGTGACCTCGGCACGCTGACCGAGTCGGGCCTCGCCGTGCTGCGCCTCGAGCGCGTGCGGGCGCTGCAGAACATCTATCCCGGCGTCGATCGCGAAGACGAGATGGTCGCCGCACTCGACTACTGCCTGCACGGCTCGGGCGGGGCGGCGCCGTCCATCGACACCGCCATGCACGCGCTCGTCGACGCGAAGCACGTCGACCACCTGCACCCCGACGCCGGGATCGCGTTCGCGACGGCGAAAGACGGCGCCAAGCTCACCGCGAAGGCGTTCGGTGGCAAGGTCGTCTGGGTTCCGTGGCGACGTCCCGGCTTCCAGCTCGGGCTCGACATCGCTGCCATCAAGGCGAAGAACCCGGATGCGATCGGCAGCATCCTCGGCGGGCACGGCATCACGGCCTGGGGCGACACCTCCGCCGAGGCCGAGAAGAACTCCCGCTGGATCATCGACACCGCGCAGGCGTACATCGACAAGCACGGATCGAAGAACCCGTTCGGACGCACGGTCGCCAAGAATGCTCCGCTCAAGCCGGCCGAACGTCGCGCGAAGGCGGCAGCCCTCGCGCCGACGATCCGCGGCATCGCATCGCACGACCGGCCGATGGTCGGGCATTTCACCGATGACCCGCGGGTGCTCGAGTTCCTCGCGTCGGCGAACGCACCGAAGCTTGCCGCACTCGGTACGAGCTGCCCCGACCACTTCCTGCGCACGAAGGTCAAGCCGATGCTGCTCGACCTGCCGGCGGGCGCCCCGGTCGACGAGTCACTCGCGCGCCTGAAAACGCTGCACGAGAAGTACCGCGCCGACTACACGAAGTACTACGACAAGCACGCGACGGCCGAGAGCCCCGCCATGCGAGGCGCAGACCCGCTGATCGTGCTGCTGCCCGGCGTCGGCATGTTCAGCTACGGCGCCAACAAGCAGACCGCCCGCGTCGCCGGCGAGTTCTACCTCAACGCGATCAACGTGATGCGGGGCGCCGAGGCGATCTCGGCCTACACGCCGATCTCCGACGCCGAGAAGTTCCGCATCGAGTACTGGGCCCTCGAGGAAGCCAAGCTGCAGCGGATGCCGAAGCCGAAGTCCCACGCGACGCGGGTTGCGCTGGTGACCGGGGCGGCATCCGGAATCGGCAAGGCGATCGCCACCCGGCTCGCGGCGGACGGCGCATGCGTCGTCATCGCCGACCTCGACCTGAAGAACGCGCAAGCCGCCGCTGCCGAGATCGGCGGCCCGGATGTCGCGGTCGGCCTGGCCGTGAACGTCACGGACGCCGCCGCGATCGATCGCCTCGTGCAGGACGCGGTGCTCGCGTTCGGCGGCATCGACATCGTCGTGAACAACGCGGGCGTCTCGCTGTCGAAGCCGCTGCTCGAGACGACCGAGAAGGACTGGGACTTCCAGCACGACATCATGGCGAAGGGCTCGTTCCTGGTCTCGAAGGCGACGGCACCCGTGCTGATCGATCAGGGAATGGGTGGCGACGTCATCTACATCGCGTCGAAGAACTCGGTGTTCGCGGGCCCGAACAACATCGCGTACTCGGCGACGAAGGCCGACCAGGCTCATCAGGTGCGCCTGCTCGCTGTCGAGCTCGGCGAGCACGGCATCAAGGTGAACGGCATCAACCCGGATGGCGTGGTGCGCGGGTCGGGCATCTTCGCGTCGGGCTGGGGTGCGAACCGCGCCAAGACGTACGGCATCGCCGAGGACGACCTCGGCAAGTTCTACGCCCAGCGCACGATCCTCAAGCGCGAGGTGCTGCCCGAGAACGTCGCGAACGCGGTGTCGGTGCTCACCGGACCGGACCTGTCGCACACGACCGGGCTGCACATCCCGGTGGATGCGGGTGTCGCGGCAGCGTTCTTGCGATGAAGGGCGCCGCTCGATGAACGGCAACGTCGCGGCCGTCGATCTGGGGGCGACGAGCGGGCGGGTCATGCTCGGCCACGTGGGGCCGAACGAGCTGCAGCTGCGGCAGGTCGGGCGCTTCGCCAACGGGCCGGTGGATGTCGATGGCCACCTGCACTGGGACATCACGGCTCTCTATGGCAGCGTGCTCGACGGGCTGGGCGCCGCGATCCGCGAGGAGAACGAACTCGCGAGCATCGGCGTCGACTCGTGGGCGGTGGACTACGCGCTGCTGCGCAGCGGCGTTCGTCAGGGCGACCCGTTCCATTACCGGGACGCGCGGAACGCGCCCGCGGCCGAGCAGGTGCTCGCGCGGATTCCCGCTGCCGAGCTCTATCGGCGCAACGGGCTGCAGTTCCTCCCCTTCAACACCCTGTTCCAGCTCGCCGCCGAGGGCGAACTCGACGACGACGTCAGCATGCTGCTCATCCCGGACCTCTTCGCCTTCTGGCTGACCCATCGCGAGGTCGCGGAGCGGACCAACGCGTCCACGACCGGACTGCTGTGCGTGACGGATCGCGAATGGGACGACGAGCTGATCGCCCGACTGGGATACCCGCGCGGCATGTTCCCCGAGCTGGTCGACGCGGGCGCCGTCATCGGCGAGGTCGAGCCGCGGGTCGCGTTCGAGATCGGAGCGTTCGGACCGATCCAGGTGACCGCCGTCGGATCGCATGACACGGCATCCGCTGTCGTCGCCGTGCCGGCCACCACGCCCGACTTCGCCTACATCTCGTGCGGCACCTGGGGCCTGGTCGGTGTCGAACTCGACGCGCCGGTGCTCACCGAGGCGAGCCGGCTGGCGAACTTCACGAATGAGGGCGGCGTCGACGGCCGGGTGCGGTACCTGAGGAACGTCATGGGGCTCTGGCTGCTGACCGAGTGCGTGCGCGAGTGGGACGCCGACCTGTCCGAGCTTCTCGCCCAGGCGGCGGCGGTGGGGGATGCGGTGCCGTTCCTGGACCCGGACGACCCGCGTTTCGCGTCCCCCGGGGACATGCCGGCCAAGGTCGCTTCGTGGTTCGCCGATCACGGTCTGGCTGCTCCATCGTCCCGGGCGGCCATCGTGCGGTCGATCCTGGCGAGTCTCGCCGACGCCTATGCGAGAACCGTCCGTCAGGCGAGCGAGTTGAGCGGCCGCCGGGTCGACGTCGTCCATCTCGTCGGCGGCGGATCACAGAACACGCTGCTCTGCCAGCTGACCGCCGACGCCCTCGGACTGCCCGTGCTCGCCGGCCCTGTCGAAGCCACCGCGATCGGCAATGTGCTGGTGCAGGCCCGCGCCCTCGGATACGTGTCCGGCGACCTCGAGGCGCTGCGCGCGCTGGTGGCGAGCACCTTCCCGCCGAGGCGGTACGAACCCCGCCCTGGTTGATTGTCTAACAATCCGCTAGGTTGTCTGACATGACATCGCCGTCTCCCCTCGTGCGCCCCGACACCGTGTATTCCGGCGTGCGGAACGCGATCCTCGACGGGAGCTACCCACCCGGCACCACGATCACCGAATCGGCAGTCGCCATGCGCTACGGCGTGGCCCGTCCCACCGCGAAGCTCGCACTGCAGCGTCTCGTCACCGACGGGCTGCTGCGCCGCGGGGCCCACCAGGCGGCGCGGGTACCCGAGCTGACGCGGGACGACATCGGCGACCTGTTCGACAACCGCGCGATGCTCGAAGCGGCGGCCACCGCAGCGCTCGCGCGGGCCGGAGCAGTTCCGCCGGCGGCGGTCGCTGCGCAGCGAGCCCTCCGTGAGCACGCCGCCGGCTTCGCCCGCGCCGATATCGCCTTCCACCGCGCGCTCGTGGCCGGGCAGCCGAGCCCGCGGCTGGCGCACATGCACTCCCGGCTGATGGGGGAGGTGGAGCTGTGCATCGGGCAGGTACAGGCCCACCACCTCCTCGACCCGACCACGATCGCCGAGCAGCACCAGCGCATCCTGGACGCCATCGTCGCCGCAGACCCCGACGCCGCCGATCGGCTCACGCACGCACACATCGAGGGCGCCCGCGACGCGCTGCTCGCCCACTACGACGAGAGCCACGGAGACGACCGATGACGAAGCGACAGTTCCCCCGGCCGCTCGAGATCCTCGATCTCATGAAGTTCAAGAAGCCCGAGCTGAACGGCAAGCGCCGCCGCCTGAACGCCGCGCTCACGATCGTCGACCTGCGCGCGATCGCCAAGCGCCGCACGCCGACTGCCGCCTTCGACTACACGGACGGCGCGGCTGAGGGCGAGTTGTCGCTGTCGCGTGCGCGGCAGGCGTTCGAAGACATCGAGTTCCACCCGCGAGTGCTGCGCGACGTCTCCGCCGTCGACACGTCGACCACCATCTTCGGCGGACCCTCGGCCTTGCCTTTCGGAATCGCCCCGACCGGCTTCACCCGTCTGATGCAGACCGAGGGCGAGATCGCGGGAGCCTCCTCCGCGGGTGCCCACGGCATCCCGTTCACGCTGTCGACACTGGGAACGTCGTCGATCGAGGCCGTCAAGGCGGCGAACCCGGATGGGCGCAACTGGTTCCAGCTCTACGTGATGCGCGACCGCGAGATCTCGTACGAGCTCACCCGCCGTGCTGCCGCCGCCGGGTTCGACACCCTGTTCTTCACCGTGGACACCCCCGTCGCCGGCTCGCGCCTGCGCGACAAGCGGAACGGGTTCTCCATTCCTCCCCAGCTCACGCCTGGCACGATTCTCAACGCGCTGCCGCGTCCGTGGTGGTGGTGGGACTTCCTGACCACCCCGAAGCTGGAGTTCGCGTCGCTGTCGTCGACTGGCGGCACCGTCGGCGCACTGCTCGACAGCGCCATGGACCCCACGATCTCGTTCAAAGACCTCGACGTCATCCGCGGCATGTGGCCCGGCAAGCTGGTCATCAAGGGCGTGCAGTCGGTCGATGACGCGAAAGCCCTCGCGAAGGCCGGAGTCGACGGCATCGTGCTGTCGAACCACGGCGGGCGCCAGCTGGACCGGGCGCCGATCCCCTTCCACCTGCTTCCGGATGTGGTGAAGGCCGTGGGCGCCGACGTCGAGGTCACGCTCGACACGGGCATCATGAACGGCGCCGACATCGTGGCGTCGATCGCGCTGGGGGCGCGATTCACCCTCGTCGGCCGGGCCTACCTCTACGGCCTGATGGCCGGCGGGCGCGCCGGAGTCGACCGTGCGATCGAGATCCTCGCCGGAGAAGTGGTGCGCACGATGAAGCTGCTCGGTGTGCACTCGCTCGCCGAACTCGAGCCCGCGCATGTGACGCAGCTCGAGCGGCTCATCCCCCGGGCGCGCTAGAACAGTTCAGGCGACTCGCATCGCACGATGGGTATACGATTGCTATCTATCGTGCGGAGGTCCGATGGTACGGAAAGTCGCAGTCGGTGAAGGCCCTCTCTCCCGCGCGTTGAGGATCGACGCCGACGACACCGCATGGACGGTCGCGACCGCAAGCGAGTCGTACGAGGCGTTCCTCGCCCAATGGGAACGTCGTCGGCTCGAAGTCTCTGAGGAGATCGATGGCGCTCGAAGCGTTGTCATCGTCTTCGGCGAATCGCTCAAACGTGCCCACGACCAGGCGAACGCCGCCCAGCCGCCCACGGCTTTGAGCGCACTCCTCGAGTTCTCGCACGCCACGCAAGTCGCAGGGGTCAACCCGACGGAGGTGCTCCAGGCCGTCACTGCAACGTTGGCCCGGCGGAGCGAGGGCGCGCTGCTCCCCGAGAACGAGGCCGCATTCCTGAAGCAGTTCGGCGATCTCACGGCTGGCGACACCCCGGAATCCGCCCGCAGGTACTCGCAGCTCGTCGCGGAGCAGTCTGCACGTGACGCGGCGCGCTTCATCTCGACGGAGGAGGCTGCCGACCTTCTCGGCATCGACGCATCCCGCGTTCGCCACCGCCGCCGAGCAGGCGATCTGATCGCCCATAAGACCGGACGCGACCTGCGGTTCCCCCTGTGGCAGTTCATGGTGACCGACGCGGGCAACGCGCCGCTGCCGGGACTGAATCGAATCGCAGCGTCGACCGGCTCTGCGATCCACCCGGCCGAGCTCGCCGGAATCATGACGACCCCGCAACCGCGCCTATCGGTGGCCGGTGTACCCCGAACCCCGCACGATTGGCTGGCGTCCGGGGGGGCGCCCGAACCCGTCCTCGAACTCCTCGAAGACGACATCGAGTGGTGAAAGCACCACGGGTCCCGCCGACGCTGACGCTCGACGAAAGCGATGTCCGGGAGTCCAGAGATCCGTTGTTCCGGATCTTCAAGCGACGCGGGGTGCACCCGATGACGTGGAAGCAGCTTCGCCGGTTCGGTCCGATCGCCGGCATGCGCTTCGACCCGTTCGTGGCGCCCGCTCAGTCGCAGCTGCGCGGCGTCATGTACGCGTCGACCTCCCTGAAGACCGCGTTTGCAGAAGTCTTTCAGCGCGAACGCGTCATCAGTGCGCGAGATGGCGCCACCCTCGCCGCCTGGACCCCGACGCGGCCCCTCGTCCTCGTCGATCTGACCTCCGATTTCCTCATCCGGAACGGCGCCGGCGCCGGGCTCATGATGGGACCGAAGCGGTTCACGCAGGAGTGGGCCGAGGCGATCGACCGCAGCTTCGGCGATCAGATCGACGGGCTCTGGCATCTTTCGTCCATGACATCTCAACCGATCGTGACGCTGTTCTCCCGCGCCGCCGACCCGGATTCGTTTCCGAGCCGACCCGGGCTCCACCGCGGGCTCGACGACCCGCTGATGCGAGGCACGATCGCGGCTGCGGCCGACACGATCGGCTACGGCGTGCGAGTGGGCCCGTAAGCGGCCTGCCTACTTCTTGGCGAGCTCCTGCTCCGCTGCCGCAGTCAGCGCACGGATGAGCGCGCCCGAGTTCCGATCCACGCCGAACCGGACCACGGCATCCTCGAGGGCGTTCGAGAACGTCCTGCTGGCCGCGATCCCGTGCGCCGCCGACGGCACGAGCGTGTCTGCCGCGAACGAGGCCATCGCGCTCTGCTGGTAGTCCGAGAAGCCGGCGGGATCGGCATCCACGCGCGCGGGGATCGAGCCCATCCGGAGGTTGAAGACGCGCTGCCCCTCCGGCGAGGCGACCGACAGCAGCCAGCGCTCGGCCGACCGCTCGTGTGCCGCTCCGACGGGCAGGACGAAGGCGTCGGCGGTGAAGTCGAACGTCCCTGCGGTGCCGGGCGTCGGCCAGCCCGTGTACTGATCACCGAAGACGAGACCTGCGTCCTCGAACATGCCCGATGCCACGTCGGCCATCACGACGTAGGCGGCCCGGCCACGCGCGACGGCCGCCACGAGGGCGTCGTCACCGCGCGCACTGTCGGCAGGGTCCACGAAGCCGAGCAACGCGTCGTAGTGCTCGAGCGCTCGGCGAACCAGCGGCGCATCCCATCCGTCCGTCGAGGTCCAGAGCTTGCGATACGCACCCGGACCGAGGTCGGCGATGAGCACGTTCTCGAACAGCTCGACCTGCGTCCGGCCCTCACCGAGCGCGAGCGGGAACTCGATGCCCGACGCGCGCACCTCCGCGAGATCGGCCAGCCAGCCGTCGAGGTCCGCGGATGGCGCCGACGTGCCGACCCCGGCATCCGCCAGCAGCCCGGTATTGGCCCAGAGCACGTTGACCCTGTTGATGCTGCTGGGGACCGCGTAGAGCCGGCCGTCGACGCTGAGCAGATCCATCATGTCGGTGCGGTACACCTGCGACGCCAGGTCGTTCTGCGCGTACCAGTCGGTCAGGTCCTGCAGCCGACCGGCGTCGACATAGGCGGCGATTCCTCCCCCGACCTCCGTCTGGAACGTGTCGGGCGGGTTGCCAGCCGCGAAGCGGGCCGCCAGAGCTTCGCGCGCCTGCGAGCCTGCGCTGCCACGCACCGACGCGTCGATGAACTCGATCCCGGGATTCTGCCCGAGGAAGACGCCGGCCAGAGCCTTGTAGGCGACACGGTCCGTGCCCGAGGTCCACGAGGTGAACACCTCGACCTGGTCCGGGTCGCCGGGATCGGAGCCGACGGTCGGCCCGGTTGCGCAGCCGGCCAGAAGCCCGCACATCGCGAGGGCGATCAGCCAGTCGGCAGAGCGGCGTGCGCGCATGATCGAGTCTCCTCGGGGTGGCGGGTCGGTCTCACAGAGGCCCCGGAGCGCAAAGGTCGCGCTCCGGGGCCTCCGGGAAATGACTTACTGGTAGAGAACCGCGGCGATCTCCGGGTCTTCGATGTTGGTCTTGTCGTACCAGAAGTAGCCGGTGTCGATCGTCTTCGGCTGGCTCTCGCCCTTGATGGCGGCGATGGCGGCCTTGACGGTCTCGTAGCCGATGCCGACCGGGTTCTGCGTGATCGCGCCGGCCATCAGGCCGCTGTTGATCGCGTCGATCTGGTCTTTGCCCGAGTCGAATCCGACGATCGCGAGCTTGCCGTTCGCGATGCCGAGCTCCTGGACGGCGTGCACGATGCCGATGGCCGCTCCCTCGTTCGAGCCGTACATGCCCTTCAGGTCGGGGTTGGCCGTGATGATCGCCTTCGCGAGGTCGGTCGCCTTCAGCGGGTCGCCGCTGTACTGGATGTCGACGATCTCGATGTCGGGCTCGTTGTCCTTCATGTACTGCACGAACCCGTCGCGACGCTGCACGCCGGTGACGCTGGTCTGGTCGTGGACGACCATGGCGATCTTGCCGGAGTGGCCGATCAGGTCTGCCATGTGCGACGCCGCCTCGGCGGCAGCGGCCAGGTTGTCGGTCGACGCCGTCGTGATCGGCACATCGCTGTCGACACCGGAGTCGAACGCGATCACCGGGATGCCGTCGTCGACGGTCTGCTGCATGAGCGGACCGGCGGCCTGGCTGTCGATCGCAGCGAAGCCGATCGCATCGGGGTGCTTGTCGATGACCGTCTGCAGCAACTCGATCTGCTGCTCGACAGAGCCTTCGGTGGCGGCGCCTTCGAAGGTGACGGTGACGCCGAACTCCTCGGCAGCCTGCTCGGCACCGGCCTTGACGGCCTGCCAGAACTGGTGCTGGAAGCCCTTCGACACCAGAGCGATGTACAGCGGCTTGTCGGGTCCGGCGGTTCCGCCGCCCGAGGTGGGAGCGCAGCCGACGACGGCAAGCGACAACGCCGTCGCAGCCACGACCGCGGAGAGCAGCCTCTTCTTGTTCATGGGGGTGCCTTTCATAGTGGGTGTGGTGTGGATTCGTTGGTGCGGGTGGAGCGAGGTGAAGTTCAGGTTCGACGCCGGCGGAGCATGTCGAGGTAGACCGCGACGAGGATCACGCAGCCGACGACGACGGATTGCCATTCCTGCGGGACGGCGGCGACCCGCAGTCCGTTCGTGAGCACGGCGACGATGAGGGCGCCGATCACGGTGCCGATGATGGATCCCTTGCCGCCCTGCAGAGAGGTTCCGCCGATGACGACGGCGGCGATCGCCTCCAGCTCGAGGCCCATGCCGCCGACCGGCTGCGCCG
>JAODAS010000232.1 GCA_025463555.1 Schumannella sp. | reverse complement strand
GCGTCAGCCGCGTGTCGAAATCAGGTGGTGAACTTCACCTTGATGGTGTCGCCGCGGTGGATGTGGCTGCCCGCCTCGGGATTCGTCGAGCGCACGGTCACCAGTTCCGGCGCGAGATCGGCGCCCTGGTTGTAGTCGTACTTGATCCCGAGCTCGTCGAGCTTCGCCTTCGCAGCGGCCCAGGTCATCCCGACGATGTTCGGCACATCGACCGGGGCCGGACCGCGCGACGTGGTGAGGAGTACGTCGTCTCCGGGATGCAGCACCTGCCCGTCGTCGAGCTGGATGGCGACGACCTTGCCTTCGGGGATCGAGTCGCTGTACGCCTGCTCGCCGGCCGACGCGTGCAGGTCGACCCCGTTGAGGATCGTGATCGCGTCGTCGAGGTCCTCGCCCTTGACGGCGGGCACCGGGCCCGCGGAGACCACGAGCGTCAGCTTCTGCAGCTCGCCGTAGGTGGTCGCCTTCGTACCGATGAGTGAGGTGGTGCCGTCCGCGGCGAGCACGTCGATCACGGTGTCTTTGGCGATCTTCGCGTCGAATTGCGTGATCGGATCTGTGGCGGTCCACGGCGCGGCCTTGATCGCGGCCTTGGCTTCGTCCACCGGCATCCCGACAGTGATGCCGAATGCGATCGGCTTCGGGCCGGTCGAGATCAGCAGTTGCACGGTGCCGCCCTTCGCGACGGCCTCGCCGATCGCGGGATCGGCCTGGGCGACCGCGTCCTTCGGCACGGTGGGGGAGTCGATCGTGCCGTTCTGCGCGGCGACCTTGAACCCCAGGTCTTCGAGGATCGCTGTCGCCTCGGCGGGGGTCTTGCCCTCGATGCTCTGCGGAATGGTGACCTTCGAGCCCGGACCCAGGCCGAACCACCAGCCGGTGCCGCCGGCGAGCAGCGCCAGCACGGTGATCACGACGACGAGGACCACGCCCCGGCCACGTCGCTTCTGCGACGCGACGGCGAGCGCGGCCGTCGAATCCGGCACCTCGGCCGCGGCGGCGGCGCGAGCCGTGATGCGGGGACCGAGGATCTGCGTCTCCGCCTCGGCGGCAGGGTTAGGAGCAGGGGCGGTCGGCGCCGACGGCATCACCACGGTGCGCTGGGCAGACGCTGTTCCGGCGGGAAGCGCCGTCCGCAGCAGCGCCTCGGTGTCGTGCAGCTGGTCGAGCATCGCGCGCGCGTCGCGGGGACGCTGCTCGGGATCCCGTGCCGTGGCCCAGAGCACCAGTTCGTCCAGTTCCGCCGGAACGCGGGGGTTCTTGGTGCTGGGGGTCGGGACCGAGTCGTTGGCGTGCTGATAGGCGATCTGCATCGGCTGCTCGCCGACGAACGGCTGCTCGCCGGTGAGCATCTCGTACATCATGATGCCGACGGCGTAGATGTCGCTGCGGGTGTCGGCGACCCCGCGGGTCACGAGCTCGGGGGAGAGGTACGCGACGGTTCCCAGCAACGCAGCACCTGTCGCCGTGTTGGCGGTCGCCGCGCGCGCCAGGCCGAAGTCGCCGATCTTGATGCGGCCGTCGTCGGCGAGCAGCACGTTCTCGGGCTTCAGATCGCGGTGGACGATGCCCGCCTTGTGCGCGGCCGCGAGACCGGAGAGCACCGCCTCGCTGATGTCGAGGGTCTGCTCGGCGGTCAGCGACCCGTACTCCTGCAGCAGGTCACGCAGCGTGATGCCGGGCAGGTACTCCATGACGAGGTAGGCGGAGTCCGCATCCTGGCCCTGATCGAAGACGTTGACCACGTTCGGGTGCGCCAGGCGCGCGGCCGAACGCGCCTCCTGGATGAATCGCTGCTTGAACGACTCATCGTCGGCGAGATGCCCGTGCATCACCTTGATCGCCACGCGGCGTTCCAGGCGCAGGTCCGTGGCCAGATAGACGGTCGCCATCCCGCCGCGGGCGATGCGTGAGCGCACCTGATACCGGCCGTCGATGAGACGGCCGATCATCGGGTCTGTGGTGTTGACACTCACTCTTCGAGTGTAGGCAGGGGCTTCCTGACAGAGCCCTCGACTCGCCCACACCGACGCCGACTCGCCTGCGGGCGTGGGGCGACGACCGGCGGGTTATCCCAGTTGCGCCAGCCAGGCGGTGGCGCTCTTCTCCCACTTGGCGTACGCGTTCGGATACGCCGAGATCTGCACCTTCTGCGCGGCCTGGGTGACGGTCATGGACTGCCAGCCCGGGATGTCGAGCAACCCGCGCGTCTTGCCCTTGTTCGGGTTGGACGGACCGCCGAAGAACAGGCGGGAGGCGTGGGCGACATCCAGCAGAGCCGACCTGGTGCCCCATCCGGTGCTCGGGCGCTGCTGGAAGACGCCGACCGAGTCACGGTCCCCGTAGGTGATGTTGCGCAGGCTCGATTCCTGCATCGCCGCCGCGAGCGCGACGATCAGGCCCCGGTTCGACACGCCGAGCTCGTGGCCGACCTGAATGATGATGCGTGCGTTCGCGGCCATCTCGCCGGTCAGCGGCGTGACGCTCGACCCGTCCTGGGCGGCGACCACCCCCGGGATGATCAGCGTGCGTCCGGCGTAGATGATGCTGGCGCGCGTGAGCCCGTTCGCGGCGAGGATCGCATCGACCGTGACACCGAATCGGGCGGCGATGGACGTGACGGTGTCACCGGCCCTGATCGTGTAGGAGTTGTCGATGAGCGGTGCCGGAGCACTGGTCGGGGGTGTCGAGGGCGGGTCGCCGGTCGGGTCGACCTGCGAGACGGGCGTGATCGCGATCGAGGAGCCGCTGAGCTTGATGACCTGCCCCGGGTAGATGATGCTGCTTCGGGTCAGGCCGTTGAGCGCGAGCACCGACTGGGTGCTCAGCCCGTACCGGGACGCGATGCCGCTGATCGTGTCGCCCCGCTTGATCGTGTACTTGGCGGGCCGCTGGCCGACCGTGTTCGTGTTGCCGCCGTTGGTGCCGGCAGCCGCACCGCTCACCTTCAGCGTCTGGCCGGGGAAGATGAGCGACTTCCAGCCCAGGCCGTTCAGGCCGAGCACGGATGCCGTGGAGAGCCCGAAGCGCGCGGCGATCCCCGAGACGGTGTCGCCGGCCTTCACGACGTAGTGCGCGGGAAGGGCGGATTGCGCCGCGACGGCGGCACGGGCAGCCTGCTGGGCCTGCGCTGCCGCGCGTTCGACGGCGGCCCGGGCGCTGGGCGAGAGTTCGCTCTTGGGGGTCACGGGACGTTTCGGGGTTGCGGCGGCGGTCTCGATCGGCCCGGTCAGGTTCATCGAGACGGTCATCGCGCCCGCGAGCACGATCGGCATCGTCGACATGACGCCCTGACGCATGCGACGCCGAGCCTCTCCGTCGCGCAGTTCGCCGGCGGCGCGGGTCGCGGCACTCGGTGCCATCCCCGCGAACACGGCTCGAGCCGTCGCCGCGCTGTCACCCGTTTCATTCATGGCTGCGCCTTTCTCCCCGCCCCCGGGATCTGTCCTACGCGGCAGTCGATCCACGCTGTCACAGTTGGCAATTACTGTCAATCAAAGGGGCACATGGGAATTGAGTTAACACATTCGTAACATTCGCGACGACACGGTCGCGTACGCCGGAGGTGGGAGCGGCGCGGATGTGAAAACCTGGGTCCGTGAGCACCACCGCCGGGACCACCTGGCTGACCGTCCCCGACCTCGTCGACCTGCTCGGCATCTCGCAGAGCCGGGTGCGGCGCCTGTTCGACGAACGCATCCTCCTGGCTGTGCGGGTCGATGGCGTGCTCAGGGTGCCCGCCGACTTCATCCTCGACGGCGAGCCGCTCGGCGATCTCCGCGGCACGCTCATGGTGCTCGCGGACGCCGGCTTCACCGATGAGGAGGCCATGCATTGGCTTCTCAACGACGAGGAGAGCCTCGGCACCACGCCGATCGCCGCGTTGCGCGCGCGACGCAAGGCCGAGGTGCGAAGGGTCGCCCAGGCGCTCGGCTTCTGACGAACCGGGTTGCGCGGGCGTGCCGGCTAACTGTCCCGCCGGGTGACCGTGTCCGCAAGTGCCGTGAGCTCGTCGCGAGCCGACCGCGCGATCGGAGCCTCGGCCAGTGCAGCCGTCGCGACCTCGACGTTGCGGGCGATGATGCGCTCGATCTGATCGACAGCTCCGCTGTCGCGGATCGCCGTCTGCAGCATGAGGATCTGCTCGGCATCCAGGGCGGGGTCGCCGAGCAGCTCGTCGACCAGGCGGGATGCCGAGCCGGGCAGCTTCTGCCTGGCGAGGTTCACCAGCACGGTGCGTTTGCCCTCGCGCAGGTCGTCACCGGCGGGTTTCCCGGTCACCGCAGGGTCGCCGAAGACACCCAGCAGGTCATCGCGCAACTGGAACGCCACGCCGAGCGGCAAGCCGAATTCGCGGAGTGCGGCGACCTGGGCGAGCGAACCGCTCGCCAGCGACGCGCCGAGAGCGAGCGGCGATTCGACGCTGTATTTCGCGGACTTGTAGACGATCACCCGATGCGCGCGGCTGAGCAGCTCGGCTTCGGGCCGGCCGCGCCAGGAGTGCTCCTCGAGCATGTCGAGGTACTGCCCCAGCATGACGTCGGTACGCATCCGCGCGAATTCGGCACGAGCGGCGGCCGCAGCAGCGCGCTCGGCCCCGGCCAGCCCCTGCTCGAACAAGCCGTCGCTCCAGCCGAGCAGCAGGTCGCCGAGAAGCAGGGCCGCTGCGGAGCCGTACCCGTCAGCCGAACCGGTCCAGCCGCGATCACGATGAAGGGCCTCGAAGCGGCGGTGCAGGCTCGGCTCGCCGCGGCGCAGGTCGGACCTGTCCATGATGTCGTCGTGGACGAGGGCCGCCGCATGGAAGATCTCGAGCGCAGCGGCGACCGCGACGACACCGTCGAGGCCCGGCGTGGCCGGCGCGTCGAGCTCGGCGCCGAGATCGAACTCGTCGCCGCGGGCCGATACGGCCTGCCATCCCCAGTAGCAGAACCGGGCCCGGAACCGCTTGCCGCCGGACAGCAGCCCGCGCGCAGCCGCGTCGATGACGTCGAGGTCGGGGGAGACCTCGGTCAGCTCGACCGTCCGCTCATCCAGGAAGGAGTCCAGGCGATTCTGGATCAGGTCCACTAACCGCGTACTCCCAGGCATTTTCCTACCCTAGCCAGGGGCCGCAGGCCTACAATGTTGAGTCATCACCGAGTCGAGCCACCCTGCCCGGCTTCCATTGGAGGACGAGATGCCGCTGTCCGAGCATGAGCAACGCCTGCTCGACGAGATGGAGCGCAGCCTCTACCACAACGAGGCAGACGACGTCACGACCGTCGGAGCCGGTCGCGCCCGCGCCAACTACACCGCGATCGCACTCGGAATCATCGCCGGAGTGATCGGGATCGCTCTGCTGCTGGTGGGTGTCGTCTCGCGTCTCGCGGTGATCGGGCTGGTCGGGTTCGCCATCATGTTCGCCGGTGCGATGCTCGCCATCGCGCCTCCCCGTCGCCTGACGGTCAACGCGCACGGCGCGGCCGCCGGCGGTCGCAGCAAGCGTCCGAGCTTCATGGATTCGCTCAACGAGCGCTGGGATCGCCGCGCCGACGAAGACGAGCAGTAGCTCCCCGCTCCTCCACTTCCGCTCCACCTCTCTGCCGCCAACGGGCTGATCGACGCGATCGGCCCGTTTTTTTGGCGTGTCCGGCCGCTCTGGCGCGTCAGGCGAGCGTGCGTGCCGCACCTGGCTCCACTTCCCTCCACTCCGAAACCAGCATGCATTTGCTGGGCTGTTTCCCCGCGTACCCCGAAGGTGGGGCCGAATTGTCAGGGGTTCATGCTTGCGGGTGGAGGAAAGTGGAGTACTGTGGAGCCACCTTGAATCTGGCCGGAGAAAAAGGGGGTGGTGGCCGTGTTGCTCGGGACGTTCCTTCCCAAGCTCGACGAAAAGGGCCGCCTGATCCTCCCGGCGAAGTTCCGCGACGAGTTCGCTGCCGGTCTCGTGATGACCCGCGGTCAAGAGGGCTGCGTGTACATCTACAGCCAGCGCGAGTTCGAGGCCCTGCACGCCCGGATGTCCGAGCAGGCCCCGAAGCTGGGCAAGCAGGGCCGTGACTATCTGCGCATGTTCCTGAGCGGCGCCGCCCAGGAGATCCCCGACAAGCAATCGCGTGTCACCGTTCCGGCGATGCTGCGCGACTACGCCCGGCTCGACCGCGACCTGACCGTGATCGGCGCGGGAACGCGCGCCGAGATCTGGGACACACCCACCTGGACCGCCTATTCGGAGAAGGCCGAAGCCGGCTTCTCGGACGCCGACGGGGAGGTGATCGCCGGACTCTTCTAGCGCCTCGTGCCCGACCCTCAGCCGCGCACCCTGCCTCCACTTCCCCGGAGACAGGTCGCAGCGGATGGGGATCAGGCTCCGGGAGCCGGACGAACACGCGAAAGCCATGGCAGCCGACACCCACATCCCCGTCATGCTCGATCGCACGATCGAGCTGCTGGCGCCCGCGCTCGAGCGGCCTGGCGCGGTGATGGTCGATGCCACGCTCGGGCTGGGAGGACACGCCGAGGCATTCCTCGAGCGCTTTCCCGGCCTCGCCTACATCGGGCTCGATCGCGACCAGAACGCCCTCGCCCATTCGGCGCAGCGCCTCGTGCGTTTCGGCGACCGCATCACGCTTGTTCATTCCGTCTACGACCGCATCGAGGAGGTGCTGGAAGAGCTCGACATTCGGGGAATAGCGGGCGTGCTCTTCGATCTGGGCGTCTCCTCCATGCAGCTCGACCGCGTCGAGCGGGGCTTCTCGTACTCCAAGGACGCCCCGCTCGACATGCGGATGGACGACACGTCCCCCCTGACGGCCGAGCGCGTACTGGCCGAGTACGACGAGTCGGAGTTGCGCCGCATCTTCTACCAGTACGGCGAAGAGAAGCTGGCGCCGCGTTACGCCAAGCGGATCGTCGAGCGGCGCGCGACCACCCCCCTCACCACTTCGGCGCAGCTCGTGGCGCTGATCGACGCCGCGACGCCCGCCGCCCTGCGGCGTGCCGGGCATCCCGCCAAGCGCGTGTTCCAGGCGCTGCGCATCGAGGTCAACCAGGAGCTCGCATCGCTCGAGCGGGCGTTGCCAGCGGCCCTTGACGCGCTCGAGGTGGGCGGACGCATCGTCGTGCTCGCGTACCAGTCGCTCGAGGACCGCATCGTCAAGCGCGAGCTCGCCGCGCGATCCACGTCGACCGCGCCGCGGGGCCTGCCGGTCGAGTTGCCCGAGCACGCGCCCGTGTTCCGGCTGCTCGTGCGGGGCGCCGAGCTCGCCGATGACGAGGAGCGAGCGCGCAACTCCCGCTCCGCTCCCGTGCGCCTGCGCGCTGCCGTGAAACTGCGGGCGCCCCACCCGGTGGCCAACAAGCCGGGCGCGCGGAAGCCGAGGGCCGCATGAGCGCCGCCACTCGGGGAAACCTCGCCCTGGCACGCCCGCTTCGCCCGAGCGCACCCGTTCCGGCGACATCCCCTTCGCCGCGCCGCCACCTCGAGATCGCCCCCACCCGCGCTCAGCGGCGCGCCCGTCCCCGGGTCGCTCATGTCGTCATCACGCTGGGCGGTATCGGTGCGATCCTGCTCGTGCAGCTGCTGCTGAGCTTTCTGCTGGCGGATGGCGCGTACAGCATCTCGTCGCTGCAGAACCAGCAGCGCGATCTGCTGCGCGAACAGCAGGCCCTGGATGAGCGGCTCGAGCTGCTCGGATCCACCCAGAACCTCACCGCCAACGCCGAAGCGCTCGGCATGGTGGCCAGCGGCAACCCGATGTTCCTCAATGTGGCGACCGGGGGAGTGAGCGGCTCCGGATCGCGCTCGGGGGCGCTGCCGCGCAACCTCATCGCGAACTCCCTGCTCGATGGATCGACTGTGATCGACCCGGCAGCCCTGCAGGCCGCGCGCGATGCCGAGGCGGCATCCGGTGACAGCGGCGCCAGCACGATGCCGGGCGTGACAGCGAACTCCACCACAGCCACGTCCAGCTCGCCGGGCACCCTGCCGTCACCCGAGACGCACTGATGGTCATCAACGTTCGCGGGTCCCGGCGCCGTCTGGTGATGACGGTGCTGGTCGTGTTCGCGATCGTTGCGGTGTTCGTGGTGCGGCTGGTCGACATCCAGGTGGTGCGCGCCGACTCCTTGAACGCGGCCGCCGACAAGCGCCGGATCAATACGGTGACGACCTACGGCGTCCGTGGCAGCATCGTCGATGCCAACGGCGAGGTGCTCGCCGACAGCGTGGAGCGGTTCGACATCACCGCGTCGCCCAAGAACGCGAAGCTCGACTTCACCTGGATGACGAAGGGCGGCGAGCGGGTCAAGGTGGCGACGACGGAGGCGATCCAGGCGATCGCCGATCTGACCGGCGCCGACCCGAACGTGATCTACCAGACGCTCGCGGGCAATCCGGGCTCCGACTTCGCCTACCTTCAGAAGGCGGTCACCCTCGATGTCTTCAAGAAGGTGCGCGCGCTGCAGATCCCGTGGGTGTACAGCAACCTGCATCCCGCTCGCAGCTACCCGAGCGGTGCCATCGCCGGCAACCTGGTCGGGTTCATCGGCACGGACGGCCCGCAGGCGGGCACCGAGTTCCAGCAGGACAAGCAGTGCCTGGGCGCGAGCGACGGCACCTCCACCTATGAGTCCAGCGCGGACGGCGTCCGCCTGCCCGGCTCGACGATCGTGCAGAAGCAGGCCGAGGACGGGGGCACCGTCCATCTGACGATCGACGCGGACCTGCAGTGGTACGCCCAGCAGGTGCTCGCCGACCAGGGCACCCGGCTGGGGGCCGAGAGCGGCAGCGCGATGATCGTCGAGACCAAGACCGGCCGCATCATGGCCGCCGCCGACTGGCCCTCGGTCGACCCCAACGACGTCAACGGCGTGACAGACGGGTTCTGGGGAGCGCGTTCGTTCACGGCGCCGTTCGAGCCCGGATCGATCATCAAGGTGGCGACGTTCGCGTCTCTGCTGGACCAGGGCAAGATCACGGCGACCACGAAGCTGACCGTTCCGGGGATCTACACCCAGGGGCTGCCCGCGGGGAGTTCGATCAAGGACTCATGGGCGCATGGCGACATCAACTACACCGCCACCGGTGTCCTGGTGAACTCCTCGAACATCGGCACGGCGATGCTCAGCCAGAAGCTCAGCCTGCAGAAGCGGCACGACTACCTCGAGGCGTTCGGGTTCAACTCGGACACCGCCGTCGACTTCCTCTACGAGTCGAGCGGTTCGGTGCTGCCCGTGGATCAGACCGACTCGATCACGAACCTCACCCAGCAGTTCGGCCAGGGCATGTCGGCCACCAGCGCGCAGATCGCGGGGCTGTATCAGACGATCGGGAACGGCGGCGTACGGATGCCGCTCACTCTCGTCGACGGGTGCGAATGGCCCGACGGCCACTGGACCGAGACGCCATCGGGACAGGGGCTGCGGGTGGTCAGCGAGAGCGCGGCTGACACCACGGTCCAGATGATGGAGATGACCGCCCAGGAGGGCATGGTCAAGGACCTCGTCAAGATCCCCGGCTACCGTGTCGCGGCGAAGACCGGCACCGCCGAGGTGGCCGAGAACGGCACCTACGGCGACCAGCGGATCGTGTCGGTCGCGGGGCTCATCCCGGCCGGGGACCCGCAGTACGCGATTGTCGTGACCTTCGTGAAGCCCGATACGATGAGGACTTCCGCCGCTGCGGCGCCGGCCTTCAATGCGATCATGAAGCAGGTCATCAAGACCTTCCGCATCACCCCGCACACGAAGGGTGCGCCGTCCATCCCGACCACCTGGTAGGACGGCTCGCGGAGGACAGCGAACCCGACAACAGGAGGCAGGGCCACGTGAGTGCGCGGATCCCCCCGGTCCTCCGGCCCGAGCATCCGGTGCCACGCTCCCTCGCACTCCTCGTCCAGGAGTTCGGGCTCGAACACCGCGGTGACCTCGACGGCGTCGAGATCACGGGCGTCACCGTGCGCACCACCGAGGTGCAGCCGGGCGACCTGTTCGCGGCACTTCCCGGCAAGAACGTGCACGGCGCGGCGTTCGCGGCGGATGCTGCGGCGGCCGGTGCTGTAGCGATCGTAACCGACACCGCGGGGGCAGACATCGCGGCGGCGGCCGGGCTTCCGGTCGTGCTCGTGGACGACGCCCGCACCGCCCTCGGCGATATCGCGGCGTGGGTGTACCGCACCGGCGACAACCCGCCGCTGCTCTTCGGTACCACCGGGACCAACGGGAAGACCTCGACGTCGTACCTCCTCGAGGCGATCCTGAGGCAGCTCGGCTACGTCACGGGCCTCAGTTCGACCGCGGAGCGCCACATCGGCGACCTCACCGTCGTCAGCCGCCTGACGACGCCCGAGGCCAGTGAGATGCACGCCCTGCTGGCGCGCATGCGGGAATCGGCCGTCCGCGCCGTCGCGATCGAGGTCAGCGCTCAGGCGCTCACCTGGAACCGGGTCGACGGCCTCGTGTTCGACGTCGCGGCGTTCACGAACCTCAGCCACGACCACCTCGACGACTACGCCGACATGGAGGAGTACTTCCACGCGAAGCTCCCGCTCTTCCAGCCCGACCACGCCAGGCG